>JABFVM010000613.1 GCA_013362785.1 Streptomyces sp.
TCGCGGGGCGGGCCGCCTCGGACGGGATGATCGTGCTGTCCGGGCACTGTGTCGATCTCGGTGATGTCGGGCTGCCGTATCTGCCGTTCACCGAGGTGCTGGGCGTGCTCGCCGGTGAGGAGCGGTTCGCGGGGGTCCTCGGTGCCCATCCGGTGGTCGAGCGGCTGCTGGGCGGCGGGACCGACGCCGTGAGCGACCGGCTGCGGTTGTTCGAGGGCATCGCGGGGCTGCTGGCCGAGCTCTCCGGCATCGCGCCGGTGCTGCTCGTCCTGGAGGACCTGCACTGGGCCGACCAGTCGTCGCGGGATCTGCTGCGGTTCCTGCTGAGCCGGGGCATCCTGCAGCGGCCCGCGGGCGGTGCGCCCACGTCCCGGCTGGCCGTGTTGGCGTCGTACCGTGCGGATGATCTGCATCGGCGTCATCCGCTGCGGCCGCTGCTCGCCGAGCTGGTGCGGCTGCCCGCGGTGGAGCGGCTGGAGCTGCGGCCCCTGGGCGATGCCGAGGTGGCCCGGCTGGTGCGGTCCGTGCAGGAGCGGCCGCTGCCGGACGGCACGGTGCGGCGGATCGTCGAGCGGGCCGAGGGCAACGCCTTCTACGCGGAGGAGCTGGTCGCGGCCACGGACACGGAGTTCGGCGGGGTGCCCAGCGGGCTGGCCGACGTGCTGCTGATCCGAATCGAGCAGCTCTCCGACACGGCCCAGCAAGTGCTGCGTACGGCCGCCGTAGCGGGGCGCCGCGTCGGGCACGATCTGCTGCGGGAGGCCGTGGGCATCCCGGAGGACGAGCTGGAGTCGGCGTTGCGCGAGGCCGTCGGGCGGCAGCTCCTCGTGCCCGGCGACGGCGACACCTACGCCTTCCGGCACGCGCTCGCACGCGAGGCCGTGTACGCCGACCTGCTCCCCGGCGAACGGGCCCGGCTGCACGGCACGTTCGCCCGGCTGCTCGCCGAGCGCGGCCGTCCGGCCGAGACGGCGGCGGAGCGCGCCCACCACTACCGCGAGAGCCACGACCTGGCCGAGGCGCTGGCCGCCTCACTGGAGGCCGCCGGCCACGCGCACGGCGTGGGCGCGCCCGCCGAGGAGCTGCGGCATCTGGAGGCGGCCCTGGACCTGTGGTCGTCGGTGGAGCCGTCGGCGCGGCCCTCGGGCGAGGGCGTCAACCGGGTGACGGTCACCCTGCGCGCGTCGGCGGCGGCCGCGCACGCCGGGGAGTCGCACCGCGCGGTCTCCCTCACCCGCTCCGCGCTCGCCGGCGTCGACCAGGACACGGACCACGAACTCGCCGCCCGGGTGCGGTACACGCTCGCCGGCAATCTGATGAGCGTCGACAGCCTGACGGCGGCCTACGCCTACAGCAGCGAGGCGCTCGCCCTGATCCCGGCCGACCCTCCGTCGCGGACGTGGGTGTGGGCGGCGGCCACGCATGTCCTGGCGGCCCGCCACGTCGGGGAGAACGAGACGGCGCTGCGCGTCGCCCGCGAGGCCCTGCGCATCGCCGAGCAGCTCCAGGTGACGGATGCCCGGGCGGATCTGCTGATCTCGCTGGCCACGCTGGAGGGCGGCCGGCGCAGACCGGAGGGGCGGGAACGGCTCCGCGAGGCATGGGAGCTGGCGCGGCGGGCGGGCACCGCCCCGGTGGAGATGCGCGCCCTGTTCAACCTCGCCGTCGGCTGCTTCGAGTCCGGCGACCTGGAGGAGTGCCTGCCCTGGCTGACGGAGGGGCTGGACCGGGCCCGGCGTGCGGGGTTGCTGTCGTCGCTGTATCCGCTGGAGATGCGGTATCTGCGGCTGTTGGTGCTGTACACGCTGGGCCGCTGGGACGAGTGTCTGCGCTTCGCGGCGGCCGACGCCGAGGTGCTGCCGGCGGCGGGCGGTTACACGGTCGCTCCGGCGCTGTACGTCGCCCTCGCGCGCGGTGACTTCACGGCCGTCGAGCAGGCAAGTGCCCTGCTGGAGGGGCCGTTCGACTGGATGGGCACCCTGGTGGCGGGCATCGCGCTCACCGACGCCGCGGCGCTGCGGGGTGACGCGGAGGCGGCAGTGCAGCGGATGCGGTCCACGGTCGAGGCCCTCACCGACGACAAGGGCACGCTCCCCCATGTCACGGTCCGGCTCGCCGCGCTCGCGCTGTCCGCGGTCGCCGACCGGGCCGCCGAGCTGCGCCTGACGGGTGACGCGGCGGGGGCGCGCCGCTGGGCGGACACGGCGACCGAGCTGGTCGAGCCGGCGCGGACGATGGCCCGGTGCGGCGAGGAGGGCATACCTCAGGGTCCGGAGGGCATGGCGTGGCTGGCCCGTGCGGAGGCGGAGTGGACGCGGGCCGTCGCCGGTCCGGACGCCCGGGCGTGGGCCGAGGCGGTGGCGGCGTTCGAGCACGGCGACGAGTACGAGCGGGCGCGGTGCCGGCTGCGCCTGGCCGAGGCCCTGTTGGCGGCCGACGACCGCGAGGGGGCGGCCACCGAGGCCCGGGCCGCGCGCGACACCGCGGTCCGGCTCGGGGCGGCGCCCCTGCTGGAGCGGCTGAACACCCTGATCCGCCGTGGCCGCCTCGCCGAGACGGCGGCCGGCGGCTCCTCGCCGCTCACCGCCCGCGAGCAGGACGTGCTGCGGCTCCTCGCCCTCGGCCGCAGCAATCGGCAGATCGGCGAGGAGCTGTACATCACCGGCAAGACGGCGAGCGTCCATGTCTCCAACATCCTCGCCAAGCTGGGTGCGGCGAGTCGTACGGAGGCGGTGGCGATCGCCTATCGGCAGGGGCTGATCACGCGCGAGGAGACGGTGGGCTGACGGCCTGTCCCGGCCCCGTCCCGCAGTCCAGGGCGGTCAGGTCGACGGCGTCGGCCATCGCCTGCATGCCCTTGTCGTTGGGGTGTATGTGGTCGCCGCCGTCGAGCGCGGGAAGCATCCTGGCCCGGTCGTAGGGGCTGCGCAGGACGCGGTCGAAGTCAGTGACGGCGTCGAACCGGCCGCTGGTGCGGATGAAGGCGTTGACCTCCTGGCGCACGGCCTCGGCCGCCGGGTCCCATTCGTGCCAGCCCCTGAAGGGGCCGACGGTCGCGCCGACGACGCACTTGCCGGCCGCGTGCACCCGGTCGGCGATCGCGCGGTAGCCCTCGATCAGGTCCTCGGCGGTGACGCCGGTGTGGGCCTTGATGTCGTTCACGCCCTGGAAGAGGAACACGGTCCGCACACCCGGCTGGGACAGCACGTCCCGCTCCAGCCGGTTCAGGGCGCTCTGGCCGGGGCCGTCCGCGAGGACCTTGTTCCCGGCGAGCCCCTCGTTGGCCACGCCCTTCACCGCTGTGTCCGCCCGTTGCAGACGGCGGGCCAGGTAGTCGGGCCAGCGGCGGTTCAGTTCCGAGGTCGACTGCCAGCCGTCGGTGATGGAGTCGCCGAGCGCGGCCACCGCGCCGGTGCCCGCGGGGGCGTGCACGGAGACGGCGTCGAGGTAGAACCAGGAGCCGGTCGGGACGGTCCAGGCGGCGCCGCTCTCCTCGGCGGTGTGGTCGCCCCGGGCGGCGTACGACGTCTGCATGGCCATCCAGTGGCCGCTGGTCGGGCCGCCCGCGTCGGGGCTGTGCAGGCTGACGACGAGGTTGGTCGCGGCGGGCAGTCTGCCGGGCAGCGGGTCGCTCCACCTGGTGCTGCCCGCCGGCAGGGTGGCGGTGCGGGCGCCGTCGAAGGTGAGGCGCCTGTTGCTGCCGGGCCGCAGCTCTGCGCCCTGCTTCTGGATGCCTGCAAAGACGCTGTCGAAGGTCAGCGGCCGGTCCCCGAAGGCGTTGGAGAGCCGGACCCGGACGCCGGTTCCGCCGACGCTGGTGTGCACGACGAGCCGGTAGCCGCGGCCCGCGACGGCGTCGCCCATGCGGTCGGCGCTCGCCGCCCAGGTGATGACGCCGCTCGCGTCGGCGGGCGCCGCGGCGGGCACCCTCGCGGGCGCGGCCTGGCAGGCGACGAGCGTCAGCAGGACGGCGGCGGGCAGTACGGCGGCCGGCGGAAGTGCGGCCCTCATCGGGCGAGGTCCTTCAGCGTGACGGACGTGCCGGGCCGCAGGGCGACCGTGCGGGCCACACCGCCGTAGGGGCGGGTGTACAGCAGCATCTCCATCATCGCGGCGGGTGGGCCGAAGTTGGCGTCGATCTGGAAGATGCCCCGGCCGCGTTCCACCTCGTAGATGTCGAAGAGGTTGGGGGCGGTGCCGTTGCTGCCGCCGGTCGAGGGGCGGAGGTTGTTCACGACCGGTTGATAGGCCCTGTCCGCGTCCTTGAGACGGGCCCAGCACAGGCTGTCCCAGGCGTTGGCCCAGCCGAAGCTCCCCATGCCGCGTGCGGTGAGCAGGGCGGTGGCGCCGGCCACCACGTCGGCCGGGGTGGAGCCGTCGGGGCGGATGCGGTCGCCGGGGAACAGGCCGACGAGCGGAGACAGGTGACGGTGCGTGGTCTCACCCATGTTGTCCGGCGACATCCACTCCTCCAGCCGGCCGGTGGTCGGGCTGACCTGCGGCAGGTACAGCTTTCGGCGCAGTGCGGCGATCGCGTCCGCGCAGTCGGGGTCCCGCCGCAGCTCGGCCGCCGCGGTGCGGTAGTACCCGAACGCTCCCACACCAGTTCCTGAGCATAGGTGATGCCCTTGGCGTCGAGCGGGCCGTGCTCGGGCGACCAGTCGCTGTCCGTGATGAGCACCTCCCGCGAGCCGCCGGGGAGGGTGGTGGTGAGCAGCCGCGCCTCCCAGAACTCGCACGCACCCTTGAGCAGCGGGTAGATCTTCCTCAGGTGCTCTCTCGACCTGGTGTACTCGTAGTGCTCCCACAGGGTGATGCACAGCCAGGCGTTGCCCGCCGGGTGCCACCACCAGCCGCCTCCGCCATGGGGGTTGGTGGAGATCGCGACGGTGGCCGTTGCCCAGGGGCAGGCCCTGTTCGATCAGCGAGCCCTCGTCGCCGGGGGCCCGCCACCACAGCCGGTGACGGGAGGCGTCGGCGGGCAGCGGGCCCTCGGCGGGGCGGGCCGGCGTGGCGGCGGCGGGGAGGGTGCCGAGGGCTGCGGCGAGGCCCGTGGTGGTGGCGAGGGAGAGGA
>JABFVM010000234.1 GCA_013362785.1 Streptomyces sp.
CACGAGGAACACGAACTCGCCCTTCTCCACTTCCAGGGACACATCCCTGAGTGCGGGGCGGGTCTGCTTGGGGTAGACCTTGGAGACATTGTCGAATCGGATCACGGATGCACCACGGGTCGCCGGGGGTAGATGAGCGTGACCATACGCGAACCGGGGCCAGGCCTGCAGTCGCCAGGAGGGTTGCGCGCCCCTTGTGCACTTATGTACGGGCTGCGCGCTTTGACGCACAGAGGGCCGGCGCCCTGCTTCTAGGGGCGCGGGGAACTGCGCGACCAGCCCCACACAACCCGCAGCCGCGAGACAATGGGAACCACCCCTCCGAAGGCGCCCGGGCCCTTTCCGAAGGAACCTGGCACAGTAGAAGAGGGAACGTTCTCGGGCCCGACCCCGTTGAACCCCCGGAGGGAACCCGCTAGGAGGGCGAGCGCATGACGTACGACCGGCTGGTGTGCGCGAGCTGTGCCGCGCCCGTGAGTGAGGGCCGCTGTCCCGTCTGCCGGGCGAACCGTGAGCGGCTGCAGCAGGAGAACCCGTTCGCGGGCCTGAACCCGATGACGCTGATCGCCCTGCTGGCGGTGCTGATCGCAGCGGTGGCGCTGCTGGCGCACCAGACGGCGTAGGGCGGCGCACGCACCGTAGACGGACATGGCGAGGGGCCCGGAGCGAAATCCGCTCCGGGCCCCTCGGCCGTACGACATGCGTCACACGGCGTGACGAACGGCTACCGTCAGGCAGCCGTACCGCCGCGGCCGCCCGCGAGGCGCGGCAGGATACGGAAGCCGATACCGCCGGCGATCATGGTGGCGGCGCCGACCAGCAGGAACGTGGTCTGGCCGGAACCCGTCTCGGCGAGCTCGTCGCCGCCGCCCTGGGCGGAGGTGCTGGTGCCCGTGCCGGTGCCGGTGCCGTTGGTCTCGGTGCCGGTGTCGTTCAGGCCAGAGGAGCCCTCCTCCTGCGGGGAGGTGCCACCGTCGGGGTCGGTGTTGTTGTTACCGCCGCCGTTGTTGCCGTTCCCGTTCCCGTTGCCGTTCCCGTTCCCATTGCCGTTGCCGTTCCCGTTGTCGTCACCCGGGTCGGTCGGCTCGTCGGTGGGCTCCGACGGCTCGGTCGGCTCCAGGGTCGGCTCCGACGGGTCCGTCGGAAGGTCCGTCGGGATGCCCGGGTCCGTCGGGATGTCGGTCGGGATGCCCGGGTCCGTCGGAACCGGGTCGGTCGGCGGGTCGGTCGGGTCCTCGGGCGCGCAGAACAGGCCGAGCACGCAGCCGTCGTCCGCCTCGGCGGCAGAAGCGGCACCCGCAGCGGTCAGCGAGGCACCAGCCGCGATCACGGCACCGGCCGCGACCCGCGCGATGCGGATCCGCGTCTTCTTCGTCATGTGGTTGCTACCCCCAGTAGCTAATCGTCAGTGAGGCGGCGCTCGGGGGCCGTGATCGACGGGGACAGCTGAACTTGAGCCCCCCGGTTCACATGCGCCCCAGAGATACGCATGCCACGCTTTACCCTTCCCATTTTTCAAAGACACGTCAAGGCCGTTTGCGACCGCCATGTCCAAATACAGGAGCTATGCCATGGGTTGGAGTCTGTGAGTGTGATGTAAAACCCAGACATGAGGGCACAGAAAAGGCAACTGCCGTCGAGATGACGGCAGTTGCCTTGTCGACAAAGCAACCCGGTTGCCAACCCTGTTGCTACTGCTTCTCCGGCTACTTCTCCTGCTGCTTGCGCCAGCGAATTCCGGCTTCCAGGAATCCGTCGATCTCACCGTTGAACACGGCCTCGGGGTTGCCGACTTCGAACTCGGTGCGCAGGTCCTTGACCATCTGGTACGGGTGCACGACGTAGGACCGCATCTGGTTGCCCCAGGAGTTGCCGCCGTCGCCCTTGAGGGCGTCCATCTTGGCCTGCTCCTCCTGCCGGCGCCGCTCCAGCAGCTTCGCCTGGAGGACGTTCATGGCGGTGGCCTTGTTCTGGATCTGCGACCGCTCGTTCTGGCAGGAGACGACGATGCCGGTGGGGAGGTGGGTGAGGCGCACCGCGGAGTCGGTGGTGTTCACGCCCTGACCGCCGGGTCCGGAGGAGCGGTAGACGTCCACGCGCAGCTCGGACTCGTCGATCTCGATGTGGTCGGTCTGCTCGACCACGGGCAGCACCTCGACCCCCGCGAAGGAGGTCTGACGGCGGCCCTGGTTGTCGAAGGGCGAGATGCGCACGAGGCGGTGGGTGCCCTGCTCGACCGAGAGGGTGCCGTAGGCGTACGGCGCCTGCACGGCGAAGGTGGTCGACTTGATGCCGGCCTCTTCGGCGTACGACGTCTCGTAGATCTCGGTCTTGTAGCCCTTCTGCTCCGCCCAGCGCAGGTACATCCGCTGCAGCTTCTCGGCGAAGTCCGCGGCGTCGACGCCGCCGGCCTCGGCGCGGATGTTGACGAGCGCCTCACGGGCGTCGTACTCACCGCTGAGCAGCGTCCGGACCTCCATCTCGTCCAGTGCCTTGCGGACGGCGGCGAGCTCGGACTCGGCCTCGGCACGGGTGTCCGGGTCGTCCTCCTCCTCGGCCATCTCGAAGAGCACGGCGAGATCGTCGATCCGCCCCCGCAGCGCCTCGGCCTTCCTGACCTCGGCCTGGAGGTGGCTCAGCTTGCTGGTGATCTTCTGCGCCTCGTCCGGGTTGTCCCACAGGGACGGCGCGGCCGCCTGCTCCTCGAGCACGGCGATGTCTGCCCTCAGCTTGTCGAGGTCCAGAACGGCCTCGATCGACTCCATGGTCGAGGAGAGGGACTTGAGCTCTTCGGATACATCGACGACTGCCACGCCTCCAGCGTAACGGCTCCGCCAAGCGGGGAGGTCCGGGTGCCCTTGGCCGGGTCCTTCGCCTCTCGACGCCGGGTCCAGGCACTCCCAGCCCGTCCGGCGTTTGAGGACGAGGCCCGTTCAGGGCCGAAGCGGGGGTCTGGGGGCCGCAGGCCCCCAGGAGGGCGGGGTCGAAGGGGCGGCAGCCCCTGGGGATGGGACGGGTAGGGGCGGCGGGGGCGAGAACCCTCCGGCGCAACCACCACCCACCGAAGCCCTACGCCGCAGGCGGCCCGTACGCCCCCTGCTGCCCCGCCGGAGGCTGCAGCTGATACGGATCCGCATCCCGAGGCCCGAACAACGCCGTCAACCCGAGATGCACCACCAACGCCGCCAGCGGCCACGCCAGCCACGCCCCCTTGGCCCCGAGCTTCAGCGGCGCCGAGAACGTGACCCCCTTGCCCACTTCCTTCGCATGGCCGATCACATCCTCCGCGGGCCCGAGCCACACCCCGACCCGCCAGGCCAGCAACGACCCGAGAAACCCCCCGACGGCCAGCGCCACCACCAGCGGCACACCCCCACGCCGCCGCCAGAGAAAGACGGCAACCGCACTCACCAGCCCGAACGCGAGCGCCAGCAGAGTGAACGTTCCGTCCACCCCGACCGCCTGCTCCCCCTCGGTGTCCTTGAAGTAGACGACCCAGCTCTTGTCGACGACGTCCCCGACCAGCGGCACGCTCGGCGCCAGCCACCACCACAGCACCCCGAGCAGCGCCCCGAAGAACGCCACCACGACCGCGACGACGGCGGCCTCTCGCACTTCGGTCTTCATTCCAGGACCGTCCTGTTCGTACGAGCCATATATGCCGTACGTGCCGTGAGAGCCGTGCGGGCCTTGTGCCCCGGGAGGAGCGCCGTACACGGCGTCGTGCGGCCCGGAACCCGCGCGCCCGGCAGCGGGCTGCTGCCAGGCCTGGTGGGAGGACTGGTCACGGGGCGGCGGCGGAGGAGTCAGCGGAGCGGTCACCCTGCCATCGTGCCAGGCCGGCCTGTGCGGCGCGTCACCGGACGGCGGCCCGGCGGTACGCCCAGGTGGCGACGGCCAGCGAGACGACGCCGACCACCGCGCACACGGCGAGGTCACCCAGCACGAAGGCCCAGTCGGGGTGCGGCCCGAAGGTCCGCGCGAAGGCCTCCACGCCGTACGTCGACGGCAGCAGGTCCCGCGCGAACCGCACCACCTCCGGCATCCGGTCGGCCGGCAGCACTCCCAGCAGCAGCGCCGCGGACATCCCCAACTGCCCGAGCAGCGTGGCCAGTTCCGGCCGCGGGGCGAGCAGCCCGAGCGCCGCCCCCAGCCCGGCGAGCGCCGCACCGGCCAGCGGAATCACCGCGGCCAGCACCCACAGATGCGTCACCGGCAGCCCGAACAGCACACACCCGAAGAGCGCCGTCACCACGGTCCCCGGCACGGTGAAGGACGCGTACGCCCCCGCCGCCCCCAGGACCACGGCCGCGGGCGGCACCGGCAGCGTGGCGTAGTGGTCGAGTCCCCCGCTGGCCCGCAGCTGCCCGAAGTACTGCGCGAGCAGGTTCAGCGCGACGAAGGCGACCACGAGCACGGCCGACCCGGCCACCACGGCCTGTGCCTCGGCCCCGCCGTCCACGACCCCGCGCATCAGGATCATGATCCCGATCGACTGGAAGGTCGCCACGAACAGCAGCGGAATGCGTGCGACCCGGGCACGGGAGAGCTGCGCCCGGTACACGGCGCACAGCGACGGCCACAGCCGCGCCCGCGGCCCGAGCTCGGCCGCGGCCGGACGGGCCGACTCGTCCACGGCCAGGGCACTGCCCGGCAGAACCTCGGCGGGTACGACACTCACGTGGCGCTGCTCCCTTTCACACGGGGGATCACCGGGGCGGTGGCCCTGTCCCGTACGGATACCGATACGGATGCGACGGTCTGCGTGCTCAAGCCTTCACCAGCCCCTGCTGCGCGGCCCCGCCCAGCGCCAGATAGACGTCCTCCAGGCTCGGCGTGGCGAGCGTGAAGTCGTCCAGCGCGGCAAACGCGGCCCCACCGGTGACGGTGGCGACGACCGCGCGGGCCTCCTCGGGGGCGAGCCGCAGCGTCCAGCGCCGCCCCGACTCCACGACCCGGTCCTGCAGCGCGGCGACCTCGGGCATGTCCAGGGGCGCCCGGTCCCGCCACAGCAGCTCGACCCGCACCTCCCCGGCGACGCGCTCCTTGAGTCCGGACGGGGTGTCACAG
>JABFVM010000534.1 GCA_013362785.1 Streptomyces sp.
AGAGCCACGCCTACGTCACCTCGGATGTCGAACTGTCGGATACGGACCGGTGAGGAACCTAGTCGCCCCACACCTGGGGAGCCACGAACAACACGCTTGCCCGTTGACTCTCGTCGGAGACTAGCGGGCAAGTCCGCCAGAGTCAGCGAGAACAGCGGAAAAGTCCTGGTCAGCCTCCGTCAGGCCGGACATTTAGGACATAATGCCCTGGATTTGAGGATGTATTCAGACTCAAGGCGGCCCGGAGTCACTCATCGGAGGACTCGCGTGACCGCCTCGAACACCCCTGACGACGGTCAGATGCCCGACACAGCGACCCGGACCTCGTCGGCGAAGCGTGACGCGGCCTCACGCAGCGCGACGACGTCGGGTCCGTGCCGCAGCACGCCCCGGCTGACGTTCGGCACGACATTGCGCACCGCGGCGCCGAAGACGCGCGGAAGATCGGCCGGCGTGGCGCCCTGTGCCCCGATGCCGGGCGCGAGGATCGGACCGTTGATGTCGAGGTCGTACGTGGACAGGTCGCCGAGCGTGGCGCCGACGACCGCCCCGAAGGACCCCATGGGCTCCTCCCCGGTGTTCTCGGCCGCCAGGTGCGCCAGCATCGTCGCGCCGACGTTGCGGCCGTCCGCGCGGATCGCGTGCTGGACCTCGCCGCCCTCCGGGTTGGAGGTCAGCGCGAGCACGAACAGGCCGGTGCCGCTCTCGCGGGCGAGCGCGACGGCCGGCGAGAGCGAGCCGTAGCCGAGGTACGGCGAGACGGTCAGCGCGTCCGAGAACAGCGGCGAGCCCTTGCGGAGGAAGGACTCGGCGTACGCGGCCATGGTCGAGCCGATGTCGCCGCGCTTGGCGTCCATCACGACCAGCGCCCCGGCCGCCCGCGCCTCCTCGACCGACTTCTCCAGGACCGCGACGCCGCGCGAGCCGAAGCGCTCGAAGAACGCGCTCTGCGGCTTGAGCACGGCGACCCGGTCGGCCATCGCCTCGACGACCGTGCGACTGAACCGCTCCAGGCCGGCCACGTCGTCGTTCAGGTCCCACTCGGCGAGCAGGGAGGCGTGCGGGTCGATGCCGACGCACAGCGGGCCGCGCTCGTCCATGGCACGGCGCAGTCGTGCGCCAAAGGGCTCCAGGGCACTCATACGGTCTTCCTTGCCTTCCTGACGTCGGCGCCGACCGCGTCGGCGAGGGTCGCGTACGGGCTGGTCCGCAGGCGTGCTGCGAGGCCCTTGTGGATGGCGCGGCCCCAGAAGGGCCCCTCGTAGATGAAGGCGCTGTATCCCTGGACCAGCGTGGCGCCCGCCAGGATGCGCTGCCAGGCGTCCTCGGCGTTCTCGACGCCCCCGACGCCCACCAGGGTGATCCGGTCGCCCACACGCGCGTACAGGCGCCGCAGCACCTCCAGGGAGCGTGCCTTCAGGGGCGCGCCGGAGAGACCACCGGTCTCCTTGACCAGCGAGGGTTCGGATTTCAAACCGAGCCCCTCGCGCGCGATGGTGGTGTTCGTGGCGATGATCCCGTCCAGGCCGAGTTCGACGGCCAGGTCGGCGACGGCGTCGACGTCCTCGTCGGCGAGGTCCGGCGCGATCTTCACCAGCAGCGGCACCCGGCGCGTGGTGACCGTACGGTCGGCCGCCTCGCGCACGGCGCTCAGCAGCGGGCGCAGCGCCTCGGTGGCCTGCAGGTTGCGCAGGCCGGGCGTGTTGGGCGAGGAGACGTTGACGACCAGGTAGTCGGCGTACGGCGCCAGCCGCTCGGTCGACTTCACGTAGTCACCGACGGCCTCGGCCTCCGGGACGACCTTGGTCTTGCCGATGTTGACGCCCACCACGGTCCTGAAGACGGGCGTACGGGACGCCAGACGGGCCGCCACGGCCAGCGAGCCCTCGTTGTTGAAGCCCATGCGGTTGATCAGCGCCCGGTCCTTCACGAGCCGGAACAGCCGCTGCTTGGGGTTGCCCGGCTGCGCCTCCCCCGTGACCGTGCCGATCTCGACGTGGTCGAACCCCAGCATCGACATCCCGTCGATCGCGACCGCGTTCTTGTCGAAGCCGGCGGCGAGTCCGAAGGGGCCGTGCATGCGCAGCCCGAGGGCCTCGGTGCGCAGTTCCTCGTACCGGGGCGCGAGGGCGGCGGCGACGAACGTGCGCAGCACGGGGATCCGTACGGCGAGCCGGATCCAGCGGAACGCCAGGTAGTGGGCTTGCTCCGGGTCCATCCGTTTGAAAACCAGACGGAAGAAGATCTTGTACATGTCTCAGTGTCCTCTTGAAGCCTTGGGCGAGCCTCATGAAGAGGGGGACACCGTTTCCGGTGTCCCCCTCAGGGCTGCTAGTCGCGGGCCGCGGTCAGGTGTTCCGCGTGTTCCTGGAGCGAACGGACTCCCACGTCACCGTGGTTGAGGGCGTCGATGCCCTGGACGGCTGCGGCGAGCGCCTGGACCGTCGTCAGGCACGGGACCGACCGCGCCACGGCCGCCGTACGGATGTCGTAGCCGTCGAGGCGGCCGCCGGTGCCGTACGGGGTGTTGACGATGAGGTCGACCTCGCCGTCGTGGATGAGCTGGACGATGGTCTTCTCGCCGTTCGGGCCCTCGCCCTCGGACTGCTTGCGCACGACCGTGGCGTTGATGCCGTTGCGCTTGAGCACCTCGGCCGTGCCGGACGTGGCGAGCAACTCGAAGCCGTGGGCGACCAGTTCACGCGCCGGGAAGATCATCGAGCGCTTGTCGCGGTTGGCGACCGAGATGAAGGCGCGGCCCTTGGTGGGCAGCGGGCCGTAGGCGCCCGCCTGCGACTTGGCGTACGCCGTGCCGAAGACGGAGTCGATGCCCATGACCTCGCCGGTGGAGCGCATCTCCGGGCCGAGGACGGTGTCGACGCCGCGGCCGTGGATGTCGCGGAAGCGCGACCACGGCATGACGGCCTCCTTGACGGAGATCGGCGCGTCGAGCGGGAGTTCGCCGCCGTCGCCGGTCGCCGGAAGGAGTCCCTCCGTGCGCAGTTCGGCGATGGTCGCGCCCAGCGAGATCCGGGCGGCGGCCTTCGCCAGCGGCACCGCGGTCGCCTTCGAGGTGAAGGGGACGGTGCGGGACGCGCGCGGGTTGGCCTCCAGGACGTACAGGATGTCGCCGGCCATCGCGAACTGGATGTTGATCAGGCCGCGGACGCCGACGCCCTTGGCGATGGCCTCCGTGGAGGCCCGCAGGCGCTTGATGTCGAAGCCGCCGAGCGTGATCGGGGGCAGGGCGCACGCCGAGTCGCCGGAGTGGATGCCGGCCTCCTCGATGTGCTCCATGACGCCGCCGAGGTAGAGCTCGGTGCCGTCGTAGAGCGCGTCGACGTCGATCTCGATGGCGTCGTCCAGGAACCGGTCGACGAGGACCGGCCGCGAGGGGCTGATCTCGGTCGACTCGGCGATGTAGGACTCCAGCCGGGTCTCGTCGTAGACGATCTCCATGCCGCGTCCGCCGAGGACGTACGAGGGCCGTACGAGGACCGGGTAGCCGATCTCGTCCGCGATGGCCTTGGCGCCCGCGAAGGTGGTCGCGGTGCCGTGCTTGGGGGCGGGCAGGCCCGCCTCGGCGAGGACGCGGCCGAAGGCGCCCCGGTCCTCGGCGGCGTGGATGGCCTCCGGGGAGGTGCCGACGATCGGCACGCCGTTGTCCTTCAGCGCCTGCGACAGACCCAGCGGGGTCTGGCCGCCGAGCTGCACGACGACGCCCGCCACCGGACCGGCCTGCTGCTCCGCGTGGACGATCTCCAGCACGTCTTCCAGCGTCAGCGGCTCGAAGTACAGGCGGTCGGAGGTGTCGTAGTCCGTGGAGACGGTCTCCGGGTTGCAGTTGACCATCACGGTCTCGTACCCGGCGTCGCTCAGCGCGAAGGAGGCGTGGACGCAGGAGTAGTCGAACTCGATGCCCTGGCCGATGCGGTTGGGGCCGGAGCCCAGGATGATGACGGCCGGCTTCTCGCGCGGTGCGACCTCGCTCTCCTCGTCGTAGGAGGAGTAGAAGTACGGCGTCCTCGCGGCGAACTCGGCGGCGCAGGTGTCGACCGTCTTGTAGACCGGGCGGATGCCCAGCGCGTGCCGCACCTCGCGCACGACGTCCTCGCGCAGGCCGCGGATCTCGCCGATCTGCTGGTCGGAGAAGCCGTGCCGCTTGGCCTCGGCGAGCAGCTCGGGGGTGAGCTTCGCGGCCTCGGCGATCTCGTCGGCGATCTCCTTGATGAGGAAGAGCTGGTCGACGAACCAGGGGTCGATCTTCGTGTACTCGAAGACCTCCTCCTGGGTGGCGCCCGCGCGGATGGCCTGCATGACGGCGTTGATACGGCCGTCGGTGGGGCGGACGGCCTCGCGCAGCAGCTCGACCTTGTCGCCGGGCTCGCCGACGAAGGTGAACTGGCTGCCCTTCTTCTCCAGCGAGCGCAGCGCCTTCTGGAAGGCCTCGGTGAAGTTGCGGCCGATGGCCATGGCCTCGCCGACCGACTTCATGGTGGTGGTGAGGGTGGAGTCGGCCTGCGGGAACTTCTCGAAGGCGAACCGCGGGGCCTTGACGACCACGTAGTCGAGCGTGGGCTCGAAGGAGGCCGGGGTCTCCTGCGTGATGTCGTTCGGGATCTCGTCGAGGGTGTAGCCGACGGCGAGCTTGGCCGCGATCTTGGCGATGGGGAAGCCGGTCGCCTTGGACGCGAGGGCCGAGGAGCGCGACACGCGCGGGTTCATCTCGATGACGATCACGCGACCGTCCTCGGGGTTCACCGCGAACTGGATGTTGCAGCCGCCGGTGTCGACGCCGACCTCGCGGATCACGGCGATGCCGATGTCGCGCAGGATCTGGTACTCGCGGTCGGTGAGCGTCATCGCGGGCGCGACGGTGATCGAGTCACCGGTGTGCACGCCCATCGGGTCGAAGTTCTCGATGGAGCAGACGACCACGACGTTGTCGTGCTTGTCGCGCATCAGCTCCAGCTCGTACTCCTTCCAGCCGAGGATGGACTCCTCCAGGAGCACCTCGGTGGTCGGGGAGAGCGTGAGGCCCTGGCCTGCGATGCGGCGCAGTTCCTCCTCGTCGTGCGCGAAGCCGGAGCCGGCGCCGCCCATGGTGAAGGACGGGCGGACGACGACCGGGTAGCCGCCGAGCGTGTCGACGCCCGCGAGGACGTCCTCCATGGAGTGGCAGATGACCGAGCGCGCGGACTCGCCGTGCCCGATCTTCTGGCGGACGGCCTCGACGACCTCCTTGAAGAGGTCGCGGTCCTCGCCCTTGTTGATGGCCTCGACGTTGGCGCCGATCAGCTCGACGCCGTACTTCTCCAGCGTGCCCGCCTCGTGCAGCGAGATCGCGGTGTTGAGGGCCGTCTGGCCGCCCAGGGTGGGCAGCAGCGTGTCGGGCCGCTCCTTGGCGATGATCTTCTCGACGAACTCCGGGGTGATCGGCTCGACGTAGGTGGCGTCGGCGATCTCCGGGTCGGTCATGATCGTCGCCGGGTTGGAGTTCACGAGGATGACCCGCAGGCCCTCGGCGCGCAGGATGCGGCACGCCTGGGTGCCGGAGTAGTCGAACTCGGCGGCCTGGCCGATGACGATCGGGCCGGAGCCGATGACCAGGACGGACTGGATATCGGTGCGCTTAGGCACGCTGGCCCTCCATCAGGGATACGAAGCGGTCGAACAGGTAGGCGGCGTCGTGCGGGCCCGCTGCCGCTTCGGGGTGGTACTGGACGCTGAAGGCCGGCTTGTCGAGGAGGTGGAGTCCCTCCACCACGTTGTCGTTGAGGCAGACGTGGGAGACCTCGGCGCGGCCGTAGGGGGTCTCGGAGACCTTGTCGGTCGGCGCGTCCACGGCGAAGCCGTGGTTGTGCGCGGTGACCTCGACCTTGCCGGTCGTGCGGTCCTGGACCGGCTGGTTGATGCCGCGGTGGCCGTACTTCAGCTTGTAGGTGCCGAAGCCGAGCGCGCGGCCGAGGATCTGGTTGCCGAAGCAGATGCCGAAGAGCGGGGTGCCGCGCTCCAGGACCGCCTGCATGACGGAGACCGGGTGGTCGGCGGTGGCCGGGTCGCCGGGGCCGTTGGAGAAGAACACGCCGTCGGGGTTCACGGCGTAGACGTCGTCGGCGGTGGCCGTGGCGGGCAGCACGTGCACCTCGATGCCGCGCTCGGCCATGCGGTGCGGGGTCATGCCCTTGATGCCGAGGTCGACGGCGGCGACGGTGAACTTCTTCTCGCCGATCGCCGGGACGACGTACGCCTCCTTGGTGGCGACCTCGGCGGAGAGGTCGGCGCCCTTCATCTCGGGGGCCTGGCGGACCTCGGCGAGCATGGTGCCCTCGTCGGGCAGGGCGTTGCCGGAGAAGATGCCGACGCGCATGGCGCCGAGCTCGCGCAGGTGGCGGGTGAGGGCGCGGGTGTCGATGCCGGAGATCCCGACGACGCCCTGGCGGCGCAGCTCCTCGTCCAGCGAGCGCTTGGCGCGCCAGTTGGAGGGCACGCGCGCGGGGTCGCGCACGACGTAGCCGGCGACCCAGATCTGCTTGCTCTCCGGGTCCTCGTCGTTGACGCCGGTGTTGCCGACGTGCGGGGCGGTCATCACGACGACCTGGCGGTGGTACGACGGGTCGGTGAGGGTCTCCTGGTAGCCGGTCATGCCGGTGGAGAACACGGCCTCGCCGAAGGTCACCCCCACGGCCCCGTAGGCACGGCCGCGGAAGATCCGGCCGTCCTCCAGGACGAGTACGGCGGGAACCTTCGAGGCTCCCCTAGTGGAGGTCGTCATCGTTCGGCGCCTTCCGTGCTGTTGTTCTTGATCATGGAGTTAATGACGTCGACCCATTCGTTGTGCTCGGCCGCGTGGTCCGAGCGGAACCCTGAGTCGATCAGCCGTTCGCCGTGCGCCCAGGTCACGACGAGCAGCCCGCCCTCGGTGAGGACCTTGCCGGCGATGCCCTTGTCGAGCCGGGCCTCGCGCAGCTGCGCGGCCGGGACGAAGAAGTCGGTCGCGCCGGGGCGTACGACGTCCAGTCCCGTGTCCGTCAGCGTGACCTCGACCCGGCTGCGGGTGCCGAGGCCGTGCGCCACGATGCGGTCCAGCCACTGACCGGCGGTGGTGGAGCCGTGATAGCGGCCGCTCATGCTCAGTCTGGCCGGGCCGGGGTCGTCCGGCGCGCTGGGCAGCTCGGGCAGGTCGCCCTGGAGCGTGCCGCGCCACTTCCAGCCCTCGCGCATCAGCCAGTAGACGAGCGCGACGAAGAGGGCGAGTCCGACGACCCAGCCGACGCGGGCGGCCCAGTCGGTCACTTCGGCCGACTTCTGTTCGGCCGCGAGCCCGGTTCCGGCTGCGAGCAGTGTTGCAGGTGTCACGTGAGCTTCCCGTCGACGAGCGTGGCCTTGCCCCGGAGCCACGTGTGCGTCACACGGCCCGGCAGCTCACGCCCCTCGTACGGAGTGTTGCGGCTGCGCGAGGCGAAGCCCGCGGGGTCCACGGACCCACGGTATTCCGTGTCGACGAGCGTGAGGTTGGCGGGCTCACCAGCCGAGACGGGACGGCCGTGGCCCTTGGCCTGCCCGATCCGGGCGGGCTTGAAGGACATGCGCTCGGCGACCCCGGCCCAGGTGAGGAGCCCGGTGTCCACCATGGTCTCCTGCACCACTGACAACGCGGTCTCCAGGCCGACCATGCCCATGGCGGCCGCGGCCCACTCGCAGTCCTTGTCCTCGTGCGGGTGCGGGGCGTGGTCGGTGGCCACGATGTCGATCGTGCCGTCGGCGAGCGCCTCGCGCAGCGCCATCACGTCACGCTCGGTGCGCAGCGGCGGGTTCACCTTGTAGACCGGGTTGTAGGAGCGCACCAGCTCGTCGGTGAGGAGCAGGTGGTGCGGGGTGACCTCGGCGGTGACGTCGATGCCGCGGGACTTGGCCCAGCGGACGATCTCGACGGACCCGGCGGTCGACAGGTGGCAGATGTGGACGCGGGAGCCGACGTGCTCGGCGAGCAGGACGTCCCGGGCGATGATCGATTCCTCGGCCACCGCGGGCCAGCCGCCGAGACCCAGCTCGGCGGAGACGACGCCCTCGTTCATCTGGGCGCCCTCGGTCAGCCGCGGCTCCTGCGCGTGCTGGGCGACGACCCCGCCGAAGGCCTTCACGTACTCCAGCGCGCGGCGCATGATCACGGCGTCGTCGACGCACTTGCCGTCGTCGGAGAAGACGGTGACGCCCGCGGCCGACTCGTGCATGGCGCCCAGCTCGGCGAGCTTCTTGCCCTCCAGGCCGACGGTGACGGCGCCGATCGGCTGCACATCGCAGTAGCCGTGCTCCCGGCCCAGTCGCCAGACCTGCTCGACCACGCCGGCGGTGTCGGCGACCGGGAAGGTGTTGGCCATGGCGAACACGGCCGTGTAGCCGCCGGAGGCCGCCGCGCGCGTGCCGGTCAGCACGGTCTCGGAGTCCTCGCGCCCGGGCTCGCGCAGGTGCGTGTGCAGGTCGACCAGACCCGGCATCAGCACCTTGCCCGCCGCCTCGACCACCTGGGCGCCCTCGTCCGAGAGCCCCGTGCCGACGGCCTCGATGACGGCACCGTCGATCAGCACGTCCTGCTGCTCGCCGCCGAGCACCTTCGCACCACGGATCAGGATCTTGGTCATCGGTGTTACTTCTCCTCGGTACGGGTGTTGGTGACGGCGGGCTCGTTGCCGCCCAGCAGCAGATACAGCACGGCCATCCGGATGGAGACTCCGTTTGCGACCTGCTCGATGGCGGTGCAGCGCTCCGAGTCGGCGACCTCGGCGGTGATCTCCATGCCGCGGACCATCGGGCCGGGGTGCATCACGATGGCGTGCTCGGGCATCCGCGCCATGCGGTCGCCGTCCAGGCCGTAGCGCCGCGAGTACTCGCGCTCGGTCGGGAAGAACGCGGCGTTCATCCGCTCGCGCTGCACGCGCAGCATCATCACCGCGTCGGACTTGGTCAGCGTGGAGTCGAGGTCGTACGACACCTCGCAGGGCCAGGTCTCGACGCCGACCGGCACCAGGGTCGGCGGGGCGACCAGGGTGACCTCGGCGCCGAGGGTGTGCAGCAGGTCGACGTTGGAGCGGGCGACCCGCCCGTGCAGGATGTCGCCGACGATCGTGATGCGCTTGCCGGAGAGGTCCTGGCCGAGCCCGGCGTCCCGGCCGACCAGGCGCCGCCGCATGGTGAAGGCGTCCAACAGGGCCTGCGTCGGGTGCTGGTGGGTGCCGTCACCGGCGTTGATGACGGCCGCGTCGATCCAGCCGGAGTTGGCGAGCCGGTACGGCGCTCCGGAGGCACCGTGCCGGATGACCACGGCGTCGACGCCCATGGCCTCCAGGGTCTGGGCGGTGTCCTTCAGGGACTCGCCCTTGGAGACGCTCGATCCCTTGGCGGTGAAGTTGATGACGTCCGCGGACAGCCGCTTCTCGGCCGCCTCGAAGGAGATACGCGTGCGCGTGGAGTCCTCGAAGAAGAGGTTCACGACGGTCCGGCCGCGCAGGGTCGGCAACTTCTTGATCGGCCGGTCGGCGACCCGGGCCATCTCCTCGGCGGTGTCGAGGATCAGGACGGCGTCGTCGCGGGTGAGGTCGGCGGCCGAGATGAGATGACGCTGCATCTGTCAGGCTCCGTAAGGCAGTTCAATCGGGAGAATCAGGGCAGACGGGTGCGCGCTGGGGCGCACTGAGCGGACGTACGACAGCGGCGTACGCCTCAGGCGCTACTGGGAGGTCTGCTTGGCACCGAGCAGCACGGTGTCGCGACCGTCCTCCTCGGCGAGCTGGACCTTGACCGTCTCCCGCAGCGACGTGGGGATGTTCTTGCCGACGTAGTCGGCGCGGATGGGCAGTTCGCGGTGGCCGCGGTCGACGAGGACCGCGAGCTGGACCGCGCGCGGGCGCCCGATGTCGTTCAGCGCGTCGAGGGCGGCGCGGATGGTGCGGCCGGAGAAGAGGACGTCGTCGACGAGGATGACGAGGCGCCCGTCGATGCCGTCACCGGGGATCTCGGTGCGGGCCAGCGCACGCGGCGGGTGCATGCGCAGGTCGTCGCGGTACATGGTGATGTCGAGCGAACCGAGCGAGATCTTGCGCTCGGTGATCTCCTCCAGCTTGGCGGCGAGCCGCTGGGCGAGGAAGACGCCTCGGGTGGGAATGCCGAGGAGCACCACGTCGTCGGCGCCCTTGGCGCGTTCGACGATCTCGTGGGCGATGCGGGTCAACACCCGCGCGATGTCAGGGCCTTCGAGAACGGGCCTGGCGTCGGACGCCTGAGTGTCCTGCTGCCTGTCCATACGAAAAGGACCTCCTTCTCCGCCTCACGGGACGGACCTTAAAGGACGTCTGGTTTGCGCCATCCACCGTAGCAGGCCACCGACACGCCTCCCGTCACCCCCCTGGCCCAATCGGCCACCGATAGCACGGAAGCGTCGGTGTGGACCATTCGGCTTGACGCGCCAGAGTAACGCTGCGTAACCTCACAGTGAGTTACCAACCGCGCGGCATGGAACCCAAGCCAGTCGCGTCGACCCAGTGCCGGGGAGCTATATGTCCAGCGAATACGCCAAACAGCTCGGGGCCAAGCTCCGGGCCATCCGCACCCAGCAGGGCCTTTCTCTTCACGGTGTCGAGGAGAAGTCCCAGGGACGCTGGAAGGCCGTCGTGGTCGGTTCGTACGAGCGCGGCGACCGCGCCGTGACCGTGCAGCGCCTCGCCGAGCTGGCGGATTTCTACGGCGTTCCGGTGCAGGAACTGCTGCCGGGTACCACCCCGGGCGGTGCGGCCGAGCCGCCGCCGAAGCTGGTCCTGGACCTGGAGCGGCTGGCCCATGTGCCGGCCGAGAAGGCGGGTCCGCTGCAGCGGTACGCCGCGACGATCCAGTCGCAGCGCGGTGACTACAACGGCAAGGTGCTCTCGATCCGCCAGGACGACCTGCGCACACTCGCCGTCATCTATGACCAGTCCCCCTCGGTCCTCACCGAACAGCTGATCAGCTGGGGCGTGCTGGACGCGGACGCGCGTCGCGCGGTCTCCCACGCCGAGGAGAGCTGAGCACTCCCCCCAGGGTTGAGTTCTTTCAGCAGAAACGTGCCGCCGGGGTGGCCGGAACTTTGCGGTTCCGGCCACCCCGGCGGCGTTCTGCGGGCCTCAAGGGGCCCGTGAGGCGCCGAGGGGCACAGGAAACGCCGGAGGGCCCGCAGCGGCGATGCTGCGGGCCCTCCGGCGCGTTCGAAGACGTTCGAAGACCTCTACGCCTCGTCTCGGCGCAGCGAGGACTTCAGGTCCTTGAGCCGGCCGAGGAGGCCGTTCACGAACGAGGGCGACTCGTCCGTGGAGAACTCCTTCGCCAGCTGCACCATCTCGTCGATCACGACCGCGTCCGGGGTCTCGTCGACCCAGATCAGCTCGTACGCGCCGAGGCGCAGGACGTTGCGGTCCACGACCGGCATCCGGTCGAGCGTCCAGCCGACGGAGTACTGCGCGAGCAGCTCGTCGATCCGCCTCGCGTGTGCCGCGTAGCCCTCGACCAGCTGCATCGTGTACTCGCTCACGGGCGGCTGCCGGGTGTCGTCCCGGGAGAGCCGGATCCAGTCCGCGAGGACCGTCAGGACGTCGGCGTCGCGCTGGTCGCCCTCGAAGAGGATCTGGAAGGCGCGCTTGCGGGCCGTGTTGCGGGCAGCCACGGTTAGCTGTTCACCCGGCCGAGGTAGTCGCTCGTGCGGGTGTCGACCTTGATCTTCTCACCGGTGGTGATGAAGAGCGGGACGTTGATCTGGTGGCCGGTCTCCAGGATGGCGGGCTTTGTGCCGCCGGTGGAGCGGTCGCCCTGGACGCCCGGCTCGGTCTCCTTGATGACCAGCTCGACGGCGGCCGGCAGCTCGACGAAGAGCACCTCGCCCTCGTGCTGGGCGACGGTGGCGGTGAAGCCCTCGATCAGGAAGTTGGCGGCGTCGCCGACGGCCTTGCGGTCGACCATGAGCTGGTCGTAGGTCTCCATGTCCATGAAGACGAAGTACTCGCCGTCCATGTACGAGAACTGCATGTCGCGCTTGTCGACGGTGGCCGTCTCGACCTTCACGCCGGCGTTGAAGGTCTTGTCGACGACCTTCCCGGAGAGCACGTTCTTGAGCTTGGTGCGCACGAAGGCCGGGCCCTTGCCGGGCTTGACGTGCTGGAACTCGACGACGGACCACAGCTGGCCGCCATCGAGCTTGAGCACCATGCCGTTCTTGAGGTCGTTCGTGGAAGCCACGGTTGCGGAATCTCCTGGACTGACGTGGACGACCCCGGCGCACGCGCGTAGCCGATGAGCTAGAGCGCGAGCAGCTCCTTGGTCGTGATGGTGAGTAGCTCGGGTCCGCCGTCCGCCTCGGGGCGAACGACGAGCGTGTCATCGATCCGGACACCGCCCCGGCCCGGGAGGTGGACCCCCGGTTCGACGGTGACCGGCACGCAAGCGTCCAGTTTACCCATGGCCGCAGGAGCCAACTGCGGGTCCTCGTCGATTTCGAGTCCGACACCGTGACCGGTGAGGGGTGGCAGGCCCTCGTGGTACCCCGCGGAGTCCAGCACCTGACGTGCGGCCCGGTCCACGTCACGGTAGGCGGCGCCGGGTGCCAGGGCCTCCCGTCCGGCGCGCTGAGCGGCGAAGACGAGGTCGTACAACTCGATCTGCCAGTCGGCCGGGGACGTACCGATCACGAAGGTCCGGCCGATCTCGCACCGGTAGCCGCGGTACGTGGCCCCGAGGCAGACGGAGAGGAAGTCGCCCTCCTCGACGCGGCGGTCGGTGGGCCGATGGGCGCGTCGGCCGGCGTTCGGGCCGGTGGCGACAGAGGTGGGGAAGGCGGGGCCGTCGGCGCCGTGATCGACCAGGCGCCGTTCGAGTTCGAGGGCGAGGTGGCGCTCGGTGCGGCCGACGAGGATGGATTCGAGAAGCTCGCCGAGGGCCTGGTCGGCGATCTCGGCGCCGATCCGGAGGCAGGAGATCTCCTCCTCGTCCTTCACCACCCTGAGCTGCTCCACGGCTCCGCCCAGGTCGGCGAGGCGCAGCCGCGGGACGACCGAGCGGATGGCTCGGTGCCGGGCCACGGTGAGGTGGTGTTCCTCCACGGCGAGGGATTCCCCGCCCTGTGCCGACGCGAGGTCGGCCGCGGCGACGGCGGGATCGCCGCCGGGGCCGGGGAGGGTGTGGATCGGCAGTGCCTCGTCGGGGCGGCCCTGCGTCGGCTGGTCCTCGGGCGGGCCCGCGCAGACCAGCAGGTCCTGGGTTCTGCCCAGCAGCAGTACGGCGCCGTGCGGGGCGGCACCCGCGAGGTAGCGCACGTTGGCGGGGCGGGAGACGAGTGCGGCTTGGCTGCCGCCAGCTTGGCAGCGGTCCCTGAGCTGGGATCGGCGGGTGGCGTACACCTCTGACATGACACGAGCGTAGGAGCTTCGCCGGGTTGGTGCCGGTTGAGGGGGTCTGAGTGGGCGGCATCCGGATTGTGCAGGTTGGGAGGGTGTGGTTCGGGGGACGGGGTGCCGCGTGAGGTTGTGTGCCGTCTGCGGGTGGGTGGGGGGTGCTCGCGCAGTTCCCCGCGCCCCTTAGGGGCGTTCAGTCACCTTGCCTACCACTTCGGGGGGCTTGCTATTGATCTTGCCAGTACGTCGTCCAGGACCTGGGCCGTCTGTGGGACGTCGAGCTGGGAGTTGTCGATGATCGGGAGGCCCGAGCCGTACCAGCCCGCCATGCGGCCGTGGATCCGGGCGACCTCCTCGTCGGTGAGGCGGCGGTTGCCCGAGCGCTCGGCGTTGCGCTCCAGGACTATCTCCAGGCCGGGGAGCAGGACGACCGGCAGCAGTCCGGGGCCGACATGGCGCTTCCAGCCGCCGAGGCCGACCACGGGGCGGTCCGGGAAGACCGCGTCGTCGAGGATGCAGGAGATGCCGTTGGCCAGGAAGTTGCGTGCGGCGAAGCCGCAGGTGCGGCGGGCCAGGCGGTACTGGGCCTCGGAGTGGTCGTTCCACCCGGACTGGGGGTCGGCGAAGCCCGAGCGGACCCATTCGCGTACGTCGTCGAGGCTTATGTGGGCCGTGGGGACCCGGCGGTGGTCCGCCCAGAACTTGGCGACGCTGGTCTTGCCCGCCCCGGCCGGCCCGATGAGCAGCACCGCGAGGGTCGTGGTCGTCGGGTCGGGCGCCGTGGTGGCGGGCGGGGCGGGCGGCATGGCGACGGGGCCGCCGGGCGGCAACTGGACATGGCCCGTGGTCTCGGGCGTCGGCGGCGGCTGGACGTGGTGCGGCGTGGGCGGGACCGGGCCGGGGGCGGTGAAGCCCGGCGCCGGGGGCGGCGGGGGTACCGGGGCGGAGCCCTGGTGCGAGGCGGGGCCCGGATGCGAGGCGGGGCCCGGGTGCGGGGCGGATCCAGGATGCGGGGCAGACCCGGGGTGCTGGGCGGATCCGGGGTGCGGTGCAGGTCCCTGCTGCGGTGCGGGGCCCTGGGGTGTGCCCGGGTGGTGCGGACCCGGGTGTTGTCCGGCCGGTGACCAGCCGTGCCCCGACTGGTGGGGCGGCGGCAGCGGAGAACCCACTGCGTGCTGCATCCGGTGCCACTCCGTCTCGTCTTCCATGGCCATTGGCGCTGGTGGCAGGGCACGAACCCCGCTCTCCCCCACCACCCGAAAGGCTTGGGGGGACCCCATCCGAACGGTACCGCCCCCGGCCGCCGTTTGGTGAACGGCCGGGGGCGGTCTGAAGTGCCCATCGCCACAGGCGAATCGGACGGAAGCTGCCTTCGCCGGACTTACTGGCCGACTTCGCCGTAGGCGGCGAGGAGGACGGCCGGGTCAGGGCCCTCCAGGACGGTCGGCTTGGCCAGCCCGTCCAGAACGATGAAGCGCAGCAGGTTGCCACGGGACTTCTTGTCGACCTTCATCGTCTCCAGCAGCTTGGGCCACTGGTCGTAGCGGTAGTGCAACGGCAGCCCGACCGACTCCAGGATCGTGCGGTGGCGGTCGGCCGTCGCATCGTCCAACCGGCCCGCCAGCCGCCCGAGTTCGGCGGCGAAGTGCATGCCCACCGCGACCGCGGCGCCGTGCCGCCACTTGTACCGCTCGTTCTTCTCGATGGCGTGACCGAGCGTGTGGCCGTAGTTGAGGATCTCCCGCAGACCCGACTCCTTCAGGTCGGAGGAGACCACCTCGGCCTTGACCCGGATCGACCGCTCGATCAGCTCCGCGGTGTGCGGGCCGGCCGGGGTCCGGGCGGCCTGAGGGTCGGCCTCGATCAGCTCCAGGATCGCCGGGTCGGCGATGAAACCGGCCTTGATGATCTCCGCGAGCCCGGACACGTAGTCGTTGACCGGCAGCGACTCCAGCGCGGCCAGGTCGCACAGCACACCGGCCGGCGGATGGAAGGCGCCCACCAGGTTCTTGCCCTCGGCGGTGTTGATGCCGGTCTTGCCGCCGACCGCCGCGTCCACCATGGCCAGCACGGTCGTAGGGATCGCGATCCAGCGCACCCCGCGCAGCCAGGTCGCGGCCACGAACCCGGCCAGGTCGGTGGTCGCGCCGCCGCCCACGCCGATGACGACGTCGGTGCGGGTGAAGTTGGACTGCCCCAGCGCCTTCCAGCAGTAGGCGGCGACCTCGGCGGTCTTGGCCTCCTCCGCGTTCGGCACCTGGATGGCGATGACCTCGAAGCCCTGCTCCGCGAGGTCCGCGCGCACCGCGTCGCCGGTCTCGGCGAGCGCCTCGGGGTGGATCACGGCGACCCGCCTGGCCTTGCCACCGATCAACCCGCCCAGCTCCGCAAGGAGCTGACGACCGATCAGGACCTCGTACGGCTCGCTCCCCGCGGTGCCGCCGACCTGGACCCGGGTGACTGCCTCGGTCATGCTTCCTTCAACTCCAGTGCGTCCAGGGCGACTTGGGCCACTTCTTCGGGGGTACGGCCGTCGGTGGCGACGACCGCCGTGGCGATCCCCTCGTACAGATGACGGCGGGCCTCCATCAGCTCGCGCCACTGCTTGCGCGGGTTGACCGCGAGGAGCGGGCGGGCGGCGTTCAGACCGGTGCGCTTGACCGCCTCCTCGACGTCCATCGAGAGGTAGACGACCCTGAGGCCGTCGAGCGACTCGCGCGTCTCGGCGTCGAGGATCGCACCGCCGCCGAGCGCCAGGATCCCGTCGTGCTCGGCCAGCGCGCGGCGCACCGCCTGCTTCTCGATCGCCCGGAACGCGGGCTCGCCCTCGTCCACGAAGATCTCGGCGATGGTCCGGCCCTGCTCGGCCACGATGTCGTCGTCGGTGTCCCGGTAGCCGACCCCGAGCCGCTCGGCCAGCAGCCGCCCGACCGTGGACTTGCCCACGCCCATCGGCCCGACCAGCACCACCACAGGCGCTGCGCTCATCGGATGGCCAGGTTGTCGAGGTACGACTGCACGTTGCGGCGGGTCTCGGTGACGCTGTCGCCGCCGAACTTCTCCGCGACCGCGTCCGCGAGGACGAGCGCCACCATGGCCTCGGCGACGATGCCGGCGGCCGGCACCGCGGACACGTCGGAGCGCTGGTGGTGGGCCTGCGTCGCCTCGCCGGTCGTCACGTCCACCGTCTGCAGCGCCCGCGGCACGGTCGCGATCGGCTTCATAGCGGCGCGCACCCGCAGCAGCTCACCGGTGGTCAGGCCGCCCTCGGTGCCGCCGGAGCGGCCGGAGACCCGGCGGATGCCCTCGGGCGTCTTCACGATCTCGTCGTGCGCCTTGGAGCCGGGGACGCGGGCGAGCTCGAAGCCGTCGCCGAGCTCGACACCCTTGATGGCCTGGATGCCCATGAGCGCGCCGGCGAGACGGGCATCGAGCTTGCGGTCCCAGTGGACGTGCGAGCCGAGGCCGACGGGAACGCCGTAGGCCAGGATCTCCACGACACCGCCGAGGGTGTCGCCGTCCTTGTGGGCCTGGTCGACCTCCGCGACCATCGCCTTCGACGCGTCGGCGTCGAGGCAGCGCAGCGGATCGGCGTCCAGCTTGTCGACGTCGGCCGGCGTCGGGTACACACCCTGCGGGGCCTTCACGGAGCACAGCTCGACGACATGGCTGACGATCTCGATGCCGGCCGTCTCCTTGATGTACGACCGGGCCACCGCGCCCAGCGCCACGCGGGCGGCGGTCTCACGGGCCGAGGCGCGCTCCAGGATCGGCCGGGCCTCGTCGAAGCCGTACTTCTGCATACCGGCCAGGTCGGCGTGGCCGGGGCGCGGGCGGGTCAGCGGCGCGTTGCGGGCGAGACCGGCGAGGATCTCGGGGTCGACGGGGTCGGCCGCCATGACCTGCTCCCACTTCGGCCACTCGGTGTTGCCCACCATGATCGCGACCGGGGAACCGAGGCTCAGGCCGTGCCGGACGCCGCCGAGGAAGGTGACCTCGTCGCGCTCGAACTTCATGCGCGCACCGCGTCCATAGCCGAGCCGGCGCCGGGCCAGGTGGTCCGCCACCATCTCCGTGGTGATCGGCACGCCGGCGGGAAGGCCCTCCAGCGTCGCGACGAGTGCGGGGCCGTGCGACTCCCCCGCGGTCAGCCAGCGCAACCTGCTCAACGGTGCTCCTCGTTACTCGCGCCCTGGTACTGCCCTGCGTACGCGCGTCCTCGCGTACGGCGACGGCGCGACCAGCTGCGCGGCTCCGGCCCGCCACCTCCGATCCTCCCACGTCCGGGCCCGGTCCCCGGTCGCCGGTCCATCAGACGGACGGGCGATGGACGGGCGATGGACGGTGAGGAGCACCGGAAGGGATCAGCTGGGGCCGTTGCTCGGGCGGTGCTGGGGGCGTACGCGCCAAGGAAATCGACCCCGCCCGGCTGCCGGGCAGGCTGCTGGGGAGCGTGTACGGCCCCAGGTGGTCGGCGCCCGGCGCCGCTCCTCTGCCGCGGAACCTATCGGGCCGCGAGAGCGCGCTCCCCCGCTTTTCGCATGGCGTCCAGGGGTGCCGGAACACGGCCGGTCATCTGCTCCACCTGCAGCACGGCCTGGTGCACCAGCAGGTCGAGCCCGCTGACGACGGCGCCGCCGTACATGGACCAGCGGGCCGCGAGAGCGGTCGGCCAGGGGTCGTAGAGCACGTCGAAGAGGGTGGCGGGGCGCTCCGGTACGGCGGAGGCGAGGGCGTCCGTCGTTCCGGCCGGGGTGGTGGCGATCACCAGCGGAGCGTGCAGCGCCCGGTGCGCGTCCGCCCAGTCGGCCGTCCGCACCTCGACGTCGAGCCGCTCGCCCCACTGCCGCATCTCGGCGGCGCGCGCCTCGCTGCGTACGTAAGCCACGACCTCGCCGGTGCAGATCCGGGCGAGCGCTGCCAGCGCGGAGGACGCCGTGGCGCCCGCGCCGAGGATGGCCGCCGAGTCGACCTGTTCGATACCGCGCTCACGCAGGGCGGCGACCATGCCGGGGATGTCGGTGTTGTCGCCGACCCGGCGGCCGTCCTCGGTGAAGACGACCGTGTTGACCGCCTCGACCGAGGCCGCCGTCTCGCTGATCTCGTCGAGCAGCGGAATGACGGCCCGCTTCAGCGGCATGGTCAACGACAAGCCGGCCCACTCCGCGCCGAGTTCCGCGAGGAACCCGGGCAGCGCGTCCTCGTCGATCTCGAACCGGTCGTACGACCAGTTCACGAGCCCCAGTTCCTCGTAGGCGGTGCGGTGCAGCACCGGGGAGAGGGAGTGGGCGATGGGCTTGCCGAGAACGGCGGCCCGGCGGGCGTCAATTGCCCGAGCTCTCATTGAACTTGTCCTTGAGCTTCAGGAATTCGGCGTGGGTCTTGGCGAATTCGGTCTTGTTCACGCCGTCGACAGCGACGAAGTAGTACCAGCCCTGATCGGTCGGGTTCAACGCCCCCTTGAGCGCACCCTCTCCCGGGTTGTCGATCGGACCGGGCGGCAGACCCTTCTGCGTGTACGTGTTGTACGGGTCCTTGTTGCTGTTGATCTCCGACTCGCTGATATTGATGTTGCTCTTGCCCTGCGCGTAATTGAAGGTCGAGTCGAACTGCAGCAGCCCATAGGTCTCGGGGTTCGCGAGATCGAGGCGGTTGTAGACCACCTCCGCCATCTGCCGGTAGTCGGCGTCGGTCTTGCCCTCGGCCTCGACCAGGCTCGCGACCGTGATGACCTGCAGCGGACTGTCCAGCTTGAGCGCCTTGGCCTTGGCCTCCAGGTCGAGCGCGTCGTACTTCTTCGCCGCCTCGGACACCATGTCCTTGAGGACCACCTCGGGTTTCATGCCCTTGGCGGCGGCGTAGGTGCCCGGGTACAGGAAGCCTTCCAGCGGGTCCTTGATCTTGTCGTTGTCGTTCGCCCAGCTCGGAAGTCCGAGGCTCTTGTATTTCTGCTCGGCGACCTTCTTGGTGGTGCCGGACGACAATTCGAGCTGCTTGTCGATCGACGCGTAGACAGCCGCGTTGCGCTCACCCGGCTTGACCTGAACGCTGTTCTGACTCGCAGGATCGAGCATCATCGCGACGGCACTTTCGGCGGACATCTGCTTCTTCAACAGATAGGCGCCCGCCTGGATCTTGTCGCCGTTGGGATTCTCCTGCTGAGCGGTGACGAACGCGTCGACGCTCTTCACAACGCCCGCGGCCTTCAACCGCTGACCGATCTCGGACCCGAAGGCTCCCCTGGGGATCTCGACGGTCACCGTCTGGCTCGTGCCGTCACCCGCGTAGTCCGGCGCAGCGCCGAAACGATCCTGGTAAAACTGGTATCCGAAATATCCGACGCCGCCGACGCCTCCGGCGAGCACCACCGCGATCACCAGACAGGCACATCCGTTGCGCCGCTTCTTGGGCTTGCCGCCCCGGCCCCGCCGGTCGCCGCGCCCCCGGCCCTCGCCCGACTCGTCGTCCGAGTCGTCGTCATCGTCGCCGCCCGCGAAGAATGCGTGTTCGCCCTGGTCAGGGCCGGGGTCCCAGTCGGTCGGGGACGGCTCGGGCTCGGCCTGCCGACGGCTCGGCGGCTCCGGCGGGGGGTATGCCTCGGGCGTGCCGTAGTAGTCGGGCCGCTCACCGCCGTACGCCGCGGCCTGCTGTCCGTAGGGGTCCGCCGGGTCGGGGTACTGGGCGTGCGCGTGGGGGCCGGTCTGCCAGCCGTTGGTGTCGTACGGCTGCTGCCCCTGGCCCGGGTAGTGCTGCTGGTCGTACTGCTGGGGGTACTGCTGTGCCTGGCCCTGCTGCTGGTACTGCTGCTGCGCCTGACCGTATGCGGCCTGCTGGCCGTTGCCCCAGTCGCCGTAGTGCTGCGGCTGCTGAGGCTGCTGCTCCGGATAGTGCTGCGGCTGGCCGCCGTAGGCAGCCTGCTGGCCCGGGTGAGCCTGCTGCCCTTCCCATCCGCCGTCCCCGAACAACGGGTCCTCGGGATGCCACGGTTCGGAGCCTGGGCCCCGGCCATACTCAGTC
>JABFVM010000600.1 GCA_013362785.1 Streptomyces sp.
ACGCCAGAGCGTCTGCCCGGACACGCCAGAGCGTCTGCCCGGACACGCCAGAGCGTCTGCCCGGACACGCCAGAGCGTCTGCCCGGATCGGACACGCTGAATCGTCTGTCCGGACAGCCCCACGCCCCACCCGTCCTACCCGTGCGCCGAGTGCCGACCTCCCCGGCGCCTCCCGCGTCCCCGCCCCATCCGTGTCGCCGGAATGCCGAGCCCGGCGAGCAGGCCCGCGGCCAGGACGTACGGCCACCAGCCGAGGCCCTTGGCGGCGGTGCTCGCGGTAGGGGTGTCGGGGGAGGCGAGGGTGTCGGCCGGGGTGCGGGCGTGGGCGGAGGCGGCGGAGGAGGCACTGGTGACGGCCGTGAGGGCCACGTCGTTGCCGTCGCCGGACTTGTAGCTGATGCGGTAGGTGGTGTCGTTGAGCTGGAGCTTCTCGCCCTCCTTCAGGCCGGTGAAGGTGCCGGTCGTCCTCGCTCGGCCCTGGTGTTCGATGACGGTGATCTTCCGGGCGGGCTTCGTCGTCGTGGCGGCGGACGCGAGGTCCAGGTCGCCGGCCAGCCGGACCGCGCCCGTGACCCTCAACGGAGCGCCGCGCAGGACCAGTTCGCCCTTCGGTGATTGGGTGTAGTCGCCGGAGACGGTCAGCCCGCTCGCCACCACACCGCCGTTCGTCACCGCTCCCTTGACCGTGCCCTTGCCGGTCAACGACTTGCCCGCGGCCAAGCGCAGCCCCGAAGCACCCACGTCCAGGCGGGAGTTCGCCGAAGTCAGCCGGATCGCCCTGCTGTGAGCGAGGGTCGCGCCGTCGCGCAGAGCGAGGGTTCCCTTCTTCACCGTCGTCGCGCCCGTGTACGTCACCGCGCTCCCCGTCAGGGTCGTCGTCGCGGCCCCCGACTGGGTGAGCGAACCGCTGCCGCTGATCCGGGGCAGGGAGAGGGCCTTGCGCGTGTTGTTCAGCACCAGGGAGCCGTTGTTCACGACCTTGTAGAGCCCGCCCCGCGTGTAGAGCCCGCCGTCGCCGCCCGGCCTGCCGCTGCCCAGACGCAGCACGGCGCCCTTCTCGACCGTCGTGGAGCCGTCGTAGTACTGCACGGCCGCGAAGGTGACGTCGTTGCCCTTGGTCCCCTTGACGACGATGTCCCCGGCGCCGGGCGCGGCGAGCGTGTCGTGGAACCGGCCACCGCCGATGGGGGCGCCCAGGGTCACCGGCCCGTTGTAGTCGAACGTCAGGAGCGAACGGGAGCGGGCGGCGAGCAGGTTGATGTACACCGTCTCGGCCGTGCCCGGCATGAAGATCTTGTTCGTGGTGCCGTCGCCCCACTGGACGTTGGCACCCTTGATGTTGGTGCCGCGCTTGTTGACGTTCTTGCGCGCGGGCGTCCAGTTCAGGGCGGGGTCGCTGAGCGAGGGGTTGGTGTCGCCGCCCTGGTCGGACCAGCTGTACTGGCCGGTGAGGACGACCTTGCTGCCCGGCCGGGACTGGACGTTGATGTCGCTGCCGTACTCGCGCTGGTAGAAGTCCACGGCCATGGTGACCGTCTGGCCCAGTGGCGTGTCCACCGTCCATGTGCCCTGGTTGAGGACCTTGCGCATGTTCGGCAGCGAGGTCGCGAACTCCGGCCGTCCGGCGTTGACCTGTGTGCCGTTGTCGATGACGCCGGAGAAGGAGTGGCTGCCCGACAGGTCCCAGGTGCCCCAGAGGAAGCGCGGCTGGGTGATCAGCCCGGAACCGCTGATCGTGCCGAGGTTGTAGGCGCTCTTCAGGGAGAGGCGCAGGGTGCCGTCGACCCGGATGTTGTTCTGGTTGAGCCGGAACGCCGGGGTGTTGTAGGGGAAATGCCCGATCAGGCCGGCCGTGCCCCCGTTGCCGTACTGCAGGGTCGCGCCGCGTGCGACGGTGATCGCGGGCGGGTCCGCGTCGGCCGTCGTGACGTAGGGGTGGTTGCCGCCGAGGACGCTCACCTTCTGCCGCTGCCGGGACTTCGGCAGGGTGAAGTCGCTGTCCCTGGTCAGGATCAGCGTGCCGGTGCCGCGCACGGTGAGTGTTCCCTCGCCGCGGAGGACGCCGTCGTACGTCGTCGTCCCCGAGGGCACGGTGACCACCGTGTCGCCGCTGAGCGTCACGTCCCGGCCCGCGAGCACGTCGGCGGTCACGTCCCGGGTGGCGGCGGCCGCCGGGGGAGCGGTCACGGTCAGGGCGGCGACGGCCACGAGGGCGCCGGCGGCCGCTGCTGTCGTATGGATAAGGCTGCGCACACCATGGGAGACGGTGCGGGAGGCGGCCGATAACAGAAAATCGCCCGCCGAGGGAAAGCGCTCTCCCCGCGCTCTCCCCGTACTCCTCTCCGTCTCGTCCAACCCGTTGACCTCCAGATGTCACACGCTTACCTTTTCGGCGTTCGGAATGACAGATCATGTCCGTTATTTCGAACACTCCCCCCTCAGAACCCCGAGAGGCAGTCCGTATGAGCCGCGAACACGATCTGCCCGAAGTCCCCAGCCGCCGACTGCTGTTGAAGGGTGCCGCAGCCGCCGGCGCCCTCGGCGCCGCCTCGGCCTTCCCCGGCGTCGCCCACGCCGCCCCGCCGAAGGCCGCTCCGTATGCGAACCCGCTCGTCCGCAACCGCGCCGACCCGCACATCCACCGTCATGCAGACGGTTTCTACTACTTCACCGCCACGGCCCCGGAGTACGACCGCATCATCCTGCGCCGCTCCCGCACCCTCGCCGGCCTCACGACCGCCGCCGAGTCGGTGATCTGGACCAAGCACGCCACCGGCGACATGGGTGCGCACATCTGGGCACCGGAGATCCACCGGATCGGCGGCAAGTGGTACATCTACTTCGCCGCGGCCCCCGCCGAGGACGTGTGGAAGATCCGCATCTGGGTGCTGGAGAACTCCCACCGCGACCCCTTCAAGGGCACCTGGGTGGAGAAGGGCCAGCTGAAGACGGCCTGGGAGACCTTCTCCCTGGACGCCACCACCTTCACCCACCGGGGCAGCCGCTACCTCGCCTGGGCCCAGCACGAGCCCGGCATGGACAACAACACCGGCATCTTCCTCTCGAAGATGGCGAACCCATGGACCCTGACCGGCCCTCAGATCCGGCTCACCACCCCGGAGTACGACTGGGAGCGCATCGGATTCAAGGTCAACGAGGGGCCGTCCGTCATCGCCCGCAACGGCCGCCTCTTCATGTCCTACTCGGCGTCCGCCACCGACTGGCACTACTGCATGGGCCTGCTGACCGTCGACGCCGACGCCGACCTCATGGACCCGGCCAGCTGGTCCAAGTCCCCGACGCCGGTCTTCACCAGCAACGACACCACCAAGCAGTACGGCCCCGGCCACAACTGCTTCACCGTCGCCGAGGACGGCCGCAGCGACGTCCTCGTGTACCACGCCCGCCAGTACAAGGAGATCGTCGGCGACCCGCTGAACGACCCCAACCGCCACACCCGCATCCAGAAACTCGGCTGGAACCCGGACGGCACCCCGAACTTCGGCATACCCGTGGCGGACGCCGTGAAGGAGAGTGCGTGACATGAGACGCGCGTACGCGGTTCTGCTCGCCCTCTGTCTGGCCCTGGCCGGCGCGCTGGACACCGCCGGACCCGCCCAGGCGGCGGCCCGGACCGTCACCAGCGGCACGCAGTTCACCGACACTTCGGGCAGCCCGGTGCACGCCCACGGCGGCGGTGTCCTCAAGGTCGGCTCCTACTACTACTGGTTCGGCGAGCACCGCAACGCCGACAACACCTTCCGCTACGTGGACGCCTACCGCTCCACCGACCTGAAGAACTGGGAGTTCAGGAACCACGTCCTGACCCAGTCCAGCGCCGCCGAGCTGGCCACCGCCAACATCGAGCGCCCGAAGGTCATGTACAACGCCGCCACCGGCAAGTTCGTCATGTGGATGCACAAGGAGAACGGCACCGACTACAGCGAGGCCCGCGCCGCCGTCGCCGTATCGGACACCGTCGACGGCAACTACACCTGGCAGGGCAGCTTCCGCCCGCTCGGCCAGCACATGTCCCGCGACATCACGGTGTTCGTCGACACCGACGGCACCGGCTACATGGTCTCCGCGGCCCGCGAGAACTACGACCTCCAGATCTACCGCCTGACCAGCGACTACACCGGCATCGCCGCCCTGGTCGCCGACCCCTGGCACGGCGGCCACCGCGAGGCACCCGCCCTGTTCAAGCGGAACGGCGTCTACTTCATGCTGACCTCGGGCGCCACCGGCTGGAGCCCCAACCAGCAGCAGTACGCCACCGCCACCAGCCTCGCCGGCCCGTGGACCGCGATGAAGAACGTCGGCGACTCCACAACCTACGGCTCGCAGACCGCCTACGTCCTGCCCGTACAGGGCACTTCGACCACCTCGTACCTCTACCTGGGCGACCGCTGGGGCAACTCCTTCGGCGGCACCGTCAACGACTCCCGCTACGTCTGGCTGCCGCTGACCTTCCCCTCCTCGACCTCGATGTCCATGTCCTGGTCCCCGGAGGTCACCATCGACACGGCGACCGGCTCGATCAGCGGGACGAGTGCCACGTACAACACACTCGTCGCCCGGCACAGCGGCCGCTGCGCGGACGTCACCGACCAGTCGCAGTTCCAGGGCGCCCAGATCAAGCAGTACGACTGCAACGGCGGCGGCAACCAGAAGTACTGGTTCAAGTCCGTCGGCAGCGGCTACTACCAGCTGATGACCCGGCACAGCTCTCTGTGCGTCCAGGAGAACGCGAGCACGGTGACGCAGGAGAACTGCAACGCATCGGCGAGCAGCCAGCAGTGGTCGCTCACCACCACCGGCTCCTACGTGAACATCAAGTCCCGCGCCACCGGAGAGTGCCTGGACGTGAACGGCGCGTCCACCGCCAACTCCGCCGCGATCATCACCTACACCTGCAACGGAGGAACCAACCAGCAGTGGACGCGCGGAACATGACCTGTCGTCAGGCCAGCAGATCGATCGCGTCGATCGCCGTGCCCGCGCTGAGATAGCCGGTCAGCCCCGAACCGCTCACCACGTCGATCTTCAGCACGTTGTACTGG
>JABFVM010000302.1 GCA_013362785.1 Streptomyces sp.
GGAGACGGCCGCGTCGGACGGCGGGACGCAGGGGAGTGCGCCCGAAGCCAGTGGTCGTACGGAGGCCCCGGCGGCGCGTACGGAGGCCCCGGCTCCGGCCGCGGCGCCCAAGTCCGCGCCCGTCGCTCAGGAGTCCGCCGTCGCGCCCGCGCCGAAGGCCGCTCCCGAGACCAAGGGCGCGCCGGAGACCGCCCCCGCGCCGAAGGCGGCGGCATCGTCCGGCCGCCGGTCCTCGGGCGGTGGTGGAGGCGGCGGCGGTGGCGGTGGCGGCGGTGGGGCGGCCGCCCCGGCTCGCGGCAAGGGCAAGAAGGACTCCGGCCCGGCCCCGAACCTCTCGGGCGTCTCCCCGGAGGCCGGCCTGTCCACCGCCTCGAAACTCAAGCCGCACAAGGCACTTCAGGCCATGGGCGGAGTGGGCGGCGCCGTGGACCGTACGGTCGGCGACGAACACAAGACGCTCGCCTCCGCACCGCCCTCCATGCAGCGTCCGGCGGGTGCGCCGCAGACCCTGGAGGGCAAGCCGAAGACGGACGCCCCGGCCGAGTACTCGCAGGATCCGGCCCAGCAGGCGCAGGACCCGGAGAAGAAGGACGCCGAGGTCACCGGGGAGAAGGAGCCCGAGGGCCAGATCGAGGCGGAGAAGGCCGAGGAGCCGGGCGGCTGGGACACCTTCAAGATGGCCCTGGGCTTCATCGGCGGCAAGATCGTGAACGGGGTCGCGAGCCTCTTCGGCGCCGACGAACCCGTCGTGGATCCCCAGGAGTTGGCCGCGAAGTTCGCCGGCCTGCCGACGAAGGACGAGGCGCTCAAGAAGGCGCAGGCGGGCAACGCGCCGGGCGTCGAGATGCAGGGCGGCGCCGAGCAGGCGTCCGGCGAGCAGGGCGGCCACGTCGACGCCAAGGGCCAGGAGACCCTCGGGACTGCTCAGGACGACGCCGGTCGCGGGATGGGCGAGGACCAGGTCTACCCCGACGCTCCCAAGGAGCAGATGTCCGCGAAGGTGCCGGGCCGGGGTGGCGCCGGCGAGGGCGTCGCCGTCGAAGGTGGGGGCGCGACCGGTGCCGTACCGCCGGAGGCGGCGTCCGAAGTGGCGGAACACGAGCGCGGGCCGCAGTTCCAGGCCGCGTTCAGCGAGGGCCAGAAGGGCGTCTCGGAGGGCCGTCAGGCCAAGGACCGCGACTTCCGCGACTCGCAGGCCAAGCACAAGCAGCAGGTCGACGCCGAGATCAAGACCAATACCGAGACCCAGACGGGCGAGCGCGACAAGGCCATGGCCGATGTCACCGCGCAGCGCGAGGACTGGCGTACGGAGCAGGACAAGGAGCTCAAGGGCCTCGGCGACAAGAAGACGGACCGGCAGGAGAAGGTCCGTCAGGACGTCAAGGACGAGGAGAAGAAGACAGACGACAAGGTCGACACCGAGAAGGAGGGCAGCGACAAGAAGATCAAGGAGAAGGCCGACAACGCGGAGAAGGAGGCGGACCAGAAGAAGAACACCGCTGCCGAGGACTCGGGCAATTGGATCTCGAAGGCCTTCGAGTGGATCAAACAAAAGGTCATCGAGATCAAGAACACGATCGTCAAGGTCATTCGTGACGCTCGCGACGCGGTCGTCACCTTCATCCGCGACTTCAAGAAGAACGTCGAGGAATGGATCAATGCCGCTCGTAAGGCCATCGTCGATGCGATCAAGAACCTGATCAAGGATCTGATCGAGTTCGCCAAGGCGATGGTGCGGGCGATCATCGACCTGGCCAAGCGCATCCGGAACCTGATCACCTCGCTGATCAATGCGGCCATCGCCCTCGTCAACCGGCTCGCCACCGCCCTGAAGCAGGCGATCAGCGATCTGCTCGACGCCATCGGCAAGCTGCTCAGCAGCATCCTGGAAATCCTGAAGAAGGCCCTCCTCGACGTCGTCAAGGCCATCGTGGACGCGGTCAAGGCAGTCCTGGACTTCGCCGCCGGACTCCTGAACGCCCTCGGCGACTTCATGCTCATCGCGGTCGACTTCCTCTCCGACCCCGGCGGTTGGCTGAGCGGCGCCAAGAACTCCGCGGTCGACGGCGCGAAGAACCATCTGTTCCGCGAGGTCAAGGCTGCCGTCAAGGAATGGTTCCAGTCCAAGATCGAGGAGATCATCGGCGTCCCCAAGGCCATCCTCGACAAACTGATCAAGGGCGGCATCACCCTCGAACAGATCGTCAAGGAGACCTGGGACGCCATCGTCCCCCAACTCCCCTTCATCATCGGCGAGATCGTCATCACCAAGGTCATCGCCAAACTCATCCCCGGCGCCGGCTGGGTCATGGCCGTCATCGACGCCATCCGCACGGCCATCGGCGCCCTCGGCGAAATCCTCCGCGCGATGGGCGCGGTCCTCGACTGGCTGAAGGCCGTCCGCAGCGGCGGCGCGGGCATCCTGTTCGCGAAGGCGGTGGCTGCGGGGATCGTGGCGCTGCTGGAGCTTGCGTATGAGGCGCTGCTGAGCGGGATCGGCAAGTACGTGGCGAAGGTGGGGCGGCGCTTCAGGGGCATTGCGGAGAGGTTGGGGCGGGGCAAGGGGGACAAGGGCGACGGCAAGAGGCCGACGACCGGCGGCGCCGACGGCAAGGGCGACAAGAAGGGAGACGAGAGGCCTGCCGACGGCACACCGGAGTCCAAGCCGCCGACGGTACGTCCCACCTCTGTACTCCCCGAGCCGGGCAAGGGCACGGGCCCGGGCACAAAGCCTCAGGCGAAGCCCGATCCCAGGGCGGACGCGAAGAAGCCCACGACGAAGACGCCGACGACGAAGACGCCCACAACGAAGCCGCCGGGCAAGGACACAGCTCCCGGCAAGTCCAAGGATGACAAGACCGGGGACGCCAAGAAGCCGACAGCCACGGACACATCGACCAGGCCGATGGACAAGCCGGGCACCCGCCCGACCCCGGTGCGGAAGCCCGAACCGAAACCTGACCTGGACACGAAGCCGAAGAGCGCTGACGGCAAGTCCCCGGCCAAGCCGAAGGACGACAGGGACACACCGGGGGCGACCAAGCCGAAGGACGACAAGGGAGCCCCGGGCAGGTCCAAGGACCAGGACCCCACCAGAACCAAGGACTCGACCAAGCCGAAGGGCGACGAGGGTAAGAAGACCAAGCGCGAGGACGGCAAGAGGTCCAAGGAGGACGACGGTAAGAAGACCAAGCACGAGGACGGCAGGAAGTCCAAGCACGACGGAGGCAAGAAGACCAAGCACGACGGGGACAATCGCAAGAAGGACAGTGATCGGGGCAAGGACCGGCAGGACAAGAAGGATCAGCGCAAGAAGGAAGAGGAGCAGACCAAGGACGAGAGGCTGGACGACATTGTCCGGCGTATCCGCCGAATCCTGAGGAAACGCCTTGAGCCAGGAATGCCGCGAGCGGCTCATGATCGGATGCTTGATGCCCTTCGCCGCTATTACCGACTCACGAGCCTGACCAAGGAGGGGCACCCCAAGTTCAACATCAGGGCCACCCTCAACCCCGAGGAGGACGTACTCAAGGGGTTCTCGCAGGAGATGACGGACTACCTGGAGCAACAACGGCTGCCGGACCCGGAAATTACACCTCAGCCGAAGATGGGTACCCCTCCCGGAGCGGTAACCAAGGCAGCCTATGTGAACGCAGAATGGGCCGGCAGGAATGGGGCGGCACCCAGCGGCCAGTACACCGAAGGCTTCACATACCTGGATGACCATACCTTCAACGCCCCTGGAAAGCCCCAGTGGGACCGGATGCACCTCATCCCCAGGCAAGTCGGAGGGCCTGCCAAGACATCGAATTTTGTGCCGGCGCTCAACTCGATCAATCGCCCCTTCTATGAGAGCTTCGAGAAATTTGCGGCCATGACATTCGGGTCAGTCAACAACAACCCGGATAATGTGGGCTGGTATCAGGTGGACTTGACGCGCTGGCAGGGAAGCTCCCCGCACGGTTATCCGGGTCGAGGGGCCGATCCTGAGAAATATGCGGCGGGAGACTATCCGCCGGGGTTCCCCAGGAGCTTTACGGCATCATGGGGACTCTACGGCAAGAAGCCGGGCGCAGATGGGCGCAACCGCTCAGACTGGAAGGAGTTCAATGCGATCACCAGCGCCACTCTGAATATCCCCGCACCGCCCATACCCGGCAGCAGGCCGGCTCCAGTCAACATCAACACCGCAACCAAGCAGGAGCTTAAGGAGGCTCTGAAGCAGACGAACAACTTCGTCCTTGCCGTACAGGAAGTCAGGGATCAGGAATATGCCAGGGGGCTCCCAAGTCGATCGCAGCCCTTCAGTGGAATTGGCGACATGCACACCAAGTTGAAGCGGTGGAGGTCACCCAAGGGCATGCCTGTTTATAGCCTTGATGAGGTCATGAAACAGGTTGAGGAGCGCCACAGGGCGGGCCACTTCACATTTTAGACAGAAAGGAACGGAGGATACCAATGCCATCGCTTACGCAGAACGAGCTGCTTCATCTGAATTCTCTCAATGAAATTGAAAACTCCCCTCTCCTGGAATCGCAAAGCAGTGGTGCAGAATTGGAGAGGCCGCTCAGTATTATTTTGCCGGAGGAATACAATGAGTCGTGGGAGGGGGTGCGCTTCAGTGAGGACATGCTGAGCTGCTATCTGCGTTTTTATGAGCTCGGCGCTGCGTGGAGGACCGTCGAAAATATGCCGGATGTCAAGGGCGAGTTCGGTCTCATAAACTTTCATGATGCTCTTGAGTCCAGTGACCCTGGAACGGAATCAGGAAGCACGGACTTTCAGCGTGAATTCTTGTCGCAATTGTGTCCCATAGATCGAACGCCCCGATCTGGTGCCGGAATTCAGACCTACATCCGCATGCAGGCGGACGTCGTTGAGCTTGAACTCTGGTACAGCGCCATCGCGGACATAGGGCAGTCCCCATATCCGCCAGGATTCATTAAGCTCGATGTCGGCTACTGTGGGTATCTCGAAGCGCTCCTCCTTACGAAGGGTGCTTACGGCTGGCAGTATCTATTCGCAGACATCTCGCTGAGGAGGCGAGACTTCTCGGATAGTGCACACAACCTCAAGGGCATGCTTCAAGTGTTTCCGGAGCTGTTTCCGGACCGCGACTATTCATCCCTTCGAACCCGGCTTGAGGAACGCCTGTGACCCGGGCACGCGACAATCTCGCCATATTTGAATCGCATGCCAGGGAGGCGTTTGAAGAAGTAAGGTGCACGGAAGAATTTATCGTGGAAAAGTATGAAATCGAAGGCGAACGGGAGCGCCTGCGCACGGATAGCGATGCGAAACTGGTTCGCCGGCGCATGGGAACCGAGCCTGTCGCTGATGTGGAGGATCATCTGCTCGACGCCGAGCAGATCCATCTCTCCCGGCGGAGCAGCTGGTGATGGTTGAAATCAAGACCTTTGAGGAAGGGCCGGAGTCCGGCCGTCTCGCGGCGCTGCGGGTCCCTATGGACGTGTCCCCGGGCGGGGAGGTCTGGTTCTTCGACATGCGTCAGGGTGCCATTCCCATGGAGTTGGACTACCCGGCCTACCTGGAGAACCTGCTCGTCACCAAGGGCGTCATCGGCTGGCAGTACCTCTACTGCGCCCCGGAGGACTGTGGCATGGGGTTCTTCCCGATCGTGGACGGACTGACGGAAATGCTCGACGTCTTCCCCCGCCTCTTCCCCGCCCACGACTACACGGACCTTCGGGCCCGTCTGGAGGCCCGCCTGTGACCCGCTACGCCGACATCCCCAAACCCATCCGCTCCGGAATAGTCGTGGTCAACCCCGACACCGGCACCCCCCAGCGGATCATCGTCCTGCAGTTCAACCCGGACACCCTGGAGCGCAGCGTCGCCCCCCAGTCCGCCGGGGACAGTGGCGACGCCGGAGGCGGCGGCGCCGGTAGTGGTGACCGCAACGAGGCTCTCCGCCTCAAGGGACCCGCCCAGGAGACCTGGAAGTTCACCGCCGAGATCGACGCCACCGACCAGTTCGAGGTCGCGGCGCCCGACGGCATCCATCCGCAACTCGCCACGCTTGAAATGCTGGTGCAACCGACGACCGCCCAACTCCGCGCCGCAATGAAGCTGTCCCAGAAGGGCGCCATCGAGATCAGCCCGATCGAGATGCCGCTGACCCTCTTCACGTGGGGGAGCAAGCGAGTCATGCCGGTCCGGCTCACCGAGCTCTCCGTCAACGAGTCCGCCTTCGACGTCGACCTCAACCCCATCCGCGCCTCCCTCAGCATCGGCATGAAGATCCTCACCGTCAGCGATCTGCCTGCCGGTCACCGGGGCGCCGACCTGTACATGGCCCATCTCGCGCAGAAGGAACGCCTCGCCGCGGCCGCGCGCGGCGGCAGCTTCGGCTCGCTCGGGCTGGGCGGGGGCGGCATCGGAGGCGGAATCGGAACCAACGCCGTGATCGGAAGGGGCTGAGCGCAACACCATGGCCGAGATCGAGCCCTACGAGAACGCCCTGGACGCCATACCGGGCGCCCACCCCTACCCCCGCACCAGCCGCTACCACGACGCCGAGATCGGGGTCCATCGGCAGCCCGACGGGACGGAAGTGCGCTACACCAAGCGCCGCCTCCTGCCCCCGCTCGACCCGACCGGCCCCGACCCGGACCTCACCCAGCCCCACACCGTCGGCGCCGGCGAGCGTCCCGACCTGCTCGCGCAGCGCTACTTCGGCGATTCGGACCAGTGGTGGCAGATCGCCGACGCCAACCCCGTACTCGACCCACGCGAGTTGACCGACGAAGCCGGGCGCGTCATCGACATCCCGCTCGCCGGCGGCTTCCCGGGCGGCAGGGGAGACCGGCGTGTTTGATCTGCCCGTGGGGCAGGGCCCCGTCCACATCACGCTCCTCATGGGGCCGAAGCTCGCCCGGCCGGTCCCGGCCGAGGTGACCGAGGCCCTGCTGTCCGCCCAGATCACGGCCACCGCCGGGGAGCGCAGCGGCTTTCAGCTCGCCTTCGACCTCACCAAGAACGGGATCATCAGCCGCCGGCTGCTGCCGGAAGGGTTCTTCGACCCCAAGACGCGGCTCATCGTCACCGTCTCGGTGAAGGGCACGCCCGACGTCCTCTTCGACGGGCTCGTCGTCCGGCACGAGGTCGGCGCCAGCAACCAGCCCGGCCACTCCACCCTCACCGTCACCGGCGAGGACCTCACCCTGCTCATGGACCTGGAGGAGCGCACCGCCCGGTACCCGAACCTCCCGCCCTCCGAGCGGGTGCTCGCCATCCTGCGCCGCTACTCCGACTACGGCATCCGGCCCGACGTCTACAACGAGAAGGTCTCCCAGCCCCCGCACCAGGACCTTCGCGTGCACTACCAGACGCAGACCGACCTGCAGTACGTCACCGAGCTCGCGCGGGCGAACGGCTACACCTTCTATCTGGAGCCAGGGCCCAACCCGGGCCAGTCCTCCGCCCGTTGGGGACCAGAGCTTCGTCTCGGAATCCGTCAGCACGCCCTCAACGTCAACATGGACGCCAACTCCACCGTCGACCAGCTGACGTTCGCCTACGACGGCACCGCACGCGAAGAGCCGCAGGCCCGTTGGCAGAATCCCGAGACCCGGCAGTCCGCCCTGCTGCCGCAGCCGTCCATCAGCCCCCTGCGCCCGCCCCTCGGCAAGCGGCCCACCCCCGCACTCAAGCGCAGGACACTGGCCGGCACGGCCAAGCAGCAGCGGGAGCAGGCCGAGGCCGAGCTCCTCGCCCGGGCCGCCGTGTCCGCGGACGTCGTCTCCGGGTCCGGTTCGCTCGACGTCATCCGGCACGGCTACATCCTCCAGCCGCGCCAGCTCGTCGGCGTACGCGGCTCGGGACGGGCGTACGACGGCGACTACTTCGTCAAGTCCGTGACGCACAACCTGCGTCCGGGCTCGTACCAGCAGAACTTCACCCTCTCCAGGGAGGGCCTGGAAGCGCGCAGCGACTACGTCCGGCCATAACCCCCCCAGACACTCCCCCCAGCCCCCCCCCAGACACCCCCCCGCAACTCACGACCCTTCGACCAGGAGCACCTCCACCATGGCGGCACCCAGCAATCGCTACCTCGGCAAGTTCCGCGGCCGGGTCGTCAGCAACGACGACCCGCTGCGCATCGGGCGTATCACCGTCGAGGTCCCGGACGTTCTCGGCGACGAGCCGTCCACCTGGGCGCTGCCCTGTCTGCCGTTCACCGGGCCGGAGTCGGGGCAGTTCGTGGTGCCGCCGCCGGGCGCGGGTGTGTGGGTGGAGTTCGAGCAGGGGGATCCCAGTTTCCCCGTGTGGACCGGGTGTTGGTACGGAGCCGCCGACGAGCTGCCGCCCGACGCGCGCCGTGAGCTTCAGGCCAACTCGCCGAACAAGCCCGTCGTCGTACAGACGCCGCAGGCGCACAAGATCGTCATGAACGACACCCCGGGGGCGGAGCAGGGGATTCTGCTCCAGGCCCAGGGCGGCGCATACATCCGTATCACCAAGGAGGCCGTGGTGATCGCGACCGGCGCGGGGGCGGAGGTCATTCTGCGTGGCCGTGAAGTGACCATCAACGAGGGCCAGTTGACCGTGCTCTCCAAGCGATAAGAAAGACGGGGACCTGAGAACATGCCCGGGAGTCTGCTCGACGCCGACGCCGTGATCGGCTGTCCGCACGGCGGCCGCGCCGCGCCCGCCACCACACCCTCCGGCGGCGTACGCCTCGCGGGCGCCGCCGTCGCCACGGCCGCCCACAGCCATGTCGTCACCGGCTGCCCGCACACCGTCGACGGCGTGCCCTCACCGTGTGTGACGGTCCGCTGGACCGCCGACGGCACCGGCGTCACCGTCGACGGCGCGCCGGTGCTGCTCGACACCTCCGCGGCCCAGTGCTTCACGGCGGCCTTCGTGCCGCAGGGACCGCCCGTCGTCCAGGCCGCGCAGCGAAAGGTCACCGTCCGATGAGCCGCCACCCCAGCAGGCGCCCCCGCAGCGACCTCGCCTTCCCGTTCCGCGCCGACCGCCGGGGCCGCACCGCGCACGCCACCCACGGCGAGCACGTCCACGACCTCATCGAGCAGCTGCTGTTCACCAGCCCGGGCGAGCGCGTGATGCGGCCCGACTTCGGGTGTGGGCTGCTCGACCTGGTCTTCGCGCCGACCAGCCCCGAGCTCGTCAGCACCCTCGAACTCTCCGTCCAGGCCTCGCTCCAGCGCTGGCTCGGCGATCTCATCGACGTGGAGGCCCTCGACGTGGTCAGCGAGGACAACGTCGTCCGTGTGTACCTGTCGTACGCCATACGCGCCGACGGTGCGCGGCGCAACGACGTCTTCGAAGGGAGGGCCACGGCATGACCGGTACGACGACCACCTCCCGCCGGGCCAAGGTCCGTGCGGCGCAGCTGAACGGAGTCGACTCCGTCGAGGTCGGCGACGACGGCCTGCTGCTCACCGTCACCTTCCTCGGCAAGGCCCCGCACGGCCTGGTCCCCGAGAACGTCCGCATCGACGGCGGCCGCCGCGTCACCGGCATCACCGCCGTGGACGTCAGCGTGGAGCGCGAGGAGGACCCCGAGCTCGACGACCGGCTCTACGTCACCCTCGACAAGGCCGGCGACACTTCCCGCTACCGGCTCTCCCTGGTCGAGACCGACCCGTACGGCCGCCCCGGCACCGAGCCCTTCCGCGGCTTCGACCAGCGCTACCACAGCGTCGGCTTCGCCTTCCGGCCCGACTGCCCGACTCCCTTCGACTGCAAGGAGGACGAGCGGGACGGCGCCGACTTCCCGTCCGCGCCCGTCATCGACTACACGGCCCGCGACTACGACACCATCCGCAAGCTGCTCCTCGACCGGCTCGCGCTCACGACACCCGACTGGGTCGAGCGCAACCCCGCCGACCTGGGCATGACCCTGGTCGAGCTGCTCGCCCACACCGGCGACCAGATCAGCTACCAGCAGGACGCGGTCGCCACCGAGGCCTATCTCGACACCGCCCGTCGCCGCGTCTCCGTACGGCGGCATGTCCGGCTCATCGACTACGCGATGCACGACGGGTGCACGGCGCGCGCCTACGTCACGGTCGAGACCGCCGGCGACCACACGCTCGCCCCGGGCACCTACCGCTTCGCCTCCGTCGACGTCCGCACCCTCGACCCGCACGACCGCCCCGAGCCCGGCACCGTCGTCGACGAGTCCGACCTCGGCGACCTGGACGAGCGCGGCTCGGTGGAGGTCTTCGAACCCGTCGTCACCGCCGACCCGCTGGAGCTGCGCGTCGCGCACAACGCGATCCGCCTGTGGACGTGGGGCGGCGAGGTCTGCACCCTGCCGAAGGGCGCCACCGCGGCCACACTGCGCGACGAGTGGGTCGACCAGGAGACGTGCCGGGATCGGCAACTTGACCTCAGGCCCGGCGACTTGCTCGTCCTGGAGGAGGTCAGGGGCCCGCGCACCGGCACCCCCGGCGACGCCGACCCCGGCCACCGGCAGGCCGTACGCATCACCTCCGTCACCCCGGCCGTGGACCGCATCGAGGACCAGCCGGTCCTGGAGGTCACCTGGGACACCGGGGACGCCCTGCGTTTCCCGCTCTGCCTCACCACACGCGGCGGCCGGGACTGTCTGCCCGTGGAGGACGTGAGCCTGGCCCGCGGCAATGTCGTCCTCGTCGACCACGGCCGTACGCTCCACGGCCTGCCCGAGACGTTCACCGTCCCGCAGGTGCCCGCCGAGGTCGCCCCCTGTGACCCTCCCGCCTTCGGCTGCTACGACCGGGACGAGGGCAACGCACCCGCCCGGCTCATCAACTCCCTGACGGACAAGGCGGAGTCCGGTGAGGCGCTGGCACCGGACGACGTCCGTGAGCTGTTCCAGGTGGTCGGCGAAGCGGCGGCCAACCGCGCCGGAATCGGCCTCGAACGCGCCGGTCAACGGCATGAGCGGGTCGTGCCCGGTACGGCGTACGCCCAGGCCGCCGCCCTGCGCACGCTGCTCGCCCAGTCGGTCTACCCGGGCATCCAGCCCCGGTTCCGTCCGGTCCTCGGCCGCGCGCCCGTGGTGCAGGCGGTGCCGTTCCCGGACCTCGGCACCGTCGCCGCCGGACAGGCCGAGCGGATCGGCGCGATTCCGGGCCGGGTGCGGCAACGCCTCGTCGAGCTGTGGCGCAGCGCCCGCGACCGGGACGGCCTCGCGGACGCCGAGATCGCCGAACTCACCGTGATCTACGGACTGCGGATCCTGGAGCGCATCGAACTGCGCCGCCATCCCGTCCGCGCCCTGCGTGAACTCCTGTTCCGCAGCGACCAGTTGCTCGACGCCAAGCTGCGCCGCATCGAGGTCCTGACGGCGCGCGCCCGCGCCGGCACCGTGCTGGACGGCGACATCGCCTGGGAGATAGCCCACAGCTGGGGGCCGTCGTATGCCGCCGGACTGCACCCCGGGGAACTGGTGCTGCGCGGCTCCGCCACCGCCGCCCTCGACCAGGACCCGCGTCGCGCCCTGCCCGCCGTGCGCCTCCTGACCGGCGAGGACGAGGTCTGGGAGGCGCGCCGCGACCTGCTCGACTCCGGACCGCGCGACCGGCACTTCGTCGGTGAGCTGGAGGACGACGGCCGTCTCGCCCTGCGCTTCGGCGACGGACGGCACGGCGCCAGGCCCACGCCCGGGTCCCGGCTCGCCGCGCACTACCGGCTCGGCGGCGGAACGGCCGGCAACGTCGGCGCCGAGGCCATCAACCACCTCGTCGTCCAGTCGGACTGCGAGCAGCCGCCCGCCGCCGTGGTCCGCAACCCGCTGCCCGCCGTCGGCGGCACCGAACCCGAACCCGTCGAGCAGGTACGCCAGTTGGCCCCGCTCGACCTGCGCCGCACCCGGCTGCGCGCGGTCACCGCCGAGGACTACGCGGCCCTCGCCGCCGCCCTGCCCGGCGTCCAGCGCGCGGCGGCGGAGCTGCGCTGGACCGGCAGCGTCCAGGAGGCGCACGTCTCGGTCGACGCGTACGGCACCGCCGCCCCGTCGGCCGAGCTGCTCGCCTCGGTCGCGCAGGCGCTGGAGCCGTACCGGCGCATCGGCCACGACCTCGTGGTCGGCGCCGCGCGTCTCGTCCCGCTGGACATCGCGCTGACCGTGTGCGCCAAGCCGGGCCACCAGCACGGGCAGATCCTGGCCGAGCTGTACCGCGTCCTGGGCAACGGCCGCCTCGCCGACGGGCGCCTGGGCTTCTTCCACCCCGACGCGCTGACCTTCGGCGAACCGGTGCGGCTCAGCCGGCTGGTCGCCGTCGCGGCCGCCGTGTCCGGTGTGGAGAGCGTCGAAGTCACCCGGCTGCAAAGGCTGTTCGAGCCGGACCGAGGAGAGAGGGAGGACGGCGTGCTGCGGCTCGGCCCGCTGGAGATCGCCACCTGCGACAACGACCCGGACCGGCCGGAGAACGGCCGGCTGGCGATTTCCCTGGGAGGTGCCCGATGACGGAGATCCCCATGACCGAGGGCACGATCACCGACGACTGCGGTTGCGGCGGCGCCTGCCGCGGCGGCCACGACGAGCGCCTCGCCCCGGCCCCCGTGCACAACCCGCCCGGCCGCACGGCGCTCGACTACCGCGTCGGCGAGTACGGCTCCTTCCGGGCCGCCCTGCTCGACCGCCTCGCCTCACCGGCGTACCCCGCTCTCGACGGACTGACCGTGCGCACCCCGGACGACCCGGCGATCGGCCTGCTCGACGCCACTGCCGTCCTGGGCGACCTGCTCACCTTCCACTCCGAGCGGATCGCCGACGAGGCCTACATCCGCACGGCGAACGAGCACCGCTCCCTGGTCCTGCTCGGCCGTCTCGTCGGCCACCGCCCGCGCCCCGGCGTCGCCGCCGCCACACATCTGGCGTACACGCTGGAACGCGACCCGCGCGCCGAGGCGCTGTCCGTGCTGATCCCGCGCGGCGCCCGCAGCCACAGCGTGCCCGCCTCGGCGGACGAGCAGTCCCTCACCTTCGAGACCAGTCGTGACCTGACGGCCCGCTGGGACTGGAACGAGCTGAAGGTGCGCCGTCGGCGCCCCTCCCTCGTCACGCCCGAGGACCTGGAGCGCCGCTCGGAGCTCTTCGTCGAGGGCACCGCGAACTCCCTCCAGACCGGCGACCAGCTGCTCTTCGTCTTCGGTGAACAGGCGGGCGGCGAGCGGAAGTTGCTGCCGGTCGCCAAGGCGCGGGTCGACCGGGAGGACGAGATCACGGCGATCTCGCTGCCGAAGTCGGCGCCGGCGACGCTGAAGGAGCTCGTGGAGGAGGTGCGGCGGTGGACCGCCGACCCCGCGGTGCCGGGTGAGCCCGGTGACGAGCCGCCGACGCCCTCGGTGCCGAACCCCCGGCCCGTCAGTCGGCTGATCGAGGACTTCGAAGATCAGGTTCTCGCGCCGCTGCGGGGGGACCTGGACGGGATCAAGAGTCCTGAGCGGCTTGCGGCGCGGCTTGCGGAGCCGGTTGCGCGGCTTGGTGAGGCTCAGGTGTTGGCCGAGCCGTATGAGGACGTCGCTGCCTGGTTTGAGCAGTTGGAGGCTGTGCTGTCGGAACTGGCGGAGCGCGCCTTGGAGTTGGCACCGGCCCAGACGGAAGAGACAGGTAGTCGGTCGTCTGCTGCGCCGTTGGGGCTGGTTGCGCCGTTCCCCGCGCCCCCAAAAAGCAGGGGCGATGCGCAGGCTGCTGCTCTAGAGGCTCTGGGCGCGGTGCTTCCCGCCCTGCGTGCCTCTGCCCCTGCCCCTCGTGGCGGCACCGGTTCGCAGCGTCCCGGCACCGACACCGCCCGTCTGCTCTCCGCCCTCAACCCCTCCCTCGGCACGCTCTACCCGGCATGGCGCACAGCCGCCGCCCCCAGTACCCCTCAACTCCTCCGTGAACTGCTCGCCATGCGGGTCACCGCCGCCCCCTTCGGTGCCACGGCCCCGCTCAAGCCGGTTCAGGACGACCGGGGGCGGGTCATCCGTACCGCCGACTGGCCGCTGACCGGTGCTGTCCTGGTCAGTATGCGCGTCGTGTACGACCCGGCGGGGCGGACGCAGGTCCGGGCCGAGTTCCAGTACGTGGAGGGCGGCAACTCCGATCAGCGGGCGGAGAATCTGCCCGTCGCCCAGCCGGTCCGGTTCGATCTCGGCACCGGCAAGGTCGACCTGTCCGGGGTCGGCGCGCAGGACCGCGAAGTGCACTGGCTCGGCCGCCGCGCCGCGGACGCCCAGGAGGTGGGGGTGCGGGCCCGGCTGCATTCGGGCCTGCCCGAGCAGACCCTGTTCGTGTCCGGGCCGGACGACGACGGACTCGTCCATGTGAAGGTCGGCGACGCCGCGCCGGTCGCCCTGCGCCCGGGCGACAACAAGCCCCTCCACCTCGGCGAGTACGAGATCAGCCTCCGGTACACCGTGGGCAGCACCGAGCCCAACGTCGAGGTCGTGATCGCCAGCAAGCCGGCGCCGGTCAACCGGAGCGTCCTCCAGCTGGACACGGTGCACACCGGCATCACCGTCGGCAGCTGGGTCGCGATCCAGCGTCCCGCCAAGGGCGCCGACAACGGCATCCCCGGCGACAAGAAGCTCGCCTTCGTCACCACCCAGGTCGTCGCGGCGCGTACGGCGGCGTACACCAACTACGGCATCACCGGCCGCGGCACCGAACTCACCCTCGCCGACCCGTGGCTGGACGAGTTCGACGTCCTGCTCTCGCACATCCGCGACACCACCGTCCACGCGGCCGGCGAGCCGCTGCGCCTGGCCGACGAACCGCTCGGCGAGGACGTGCACGGCAACGAGATCGAACTCGCCGAGCTGTACGACGGGTTGCGGCCCGGACGCACGCTCATCGTGGGCGGCGAGCGCAGCGACATCCCGGGGTCCGCGGGCGTCCGGGCCACCGAGGTCGTCACGATCGCCGCCGCCGACCCGGCCGTCGACCCCCAGCTGCCCGGCGACCACGTCCACACCCGGCTGACCCTGACCGGCGACCTCGCCCACCGCTACCGCCGCGAGACGGTCAGGATCCTGGGCAACGTCGTCGAGGCCACCCACGGCGAGAGCCGCGAGGAGGCCATCGGCAGCGGCGACTCGGACCGCGTGAACCAGACGTTCGCGCTGTGGCAGTCCCCGCTGACCTGGCTCGCCGACGACAACCCCCTCGGCGCCACCCCGGTGCTGGAGATCCGGGTCGACGGCGTCCAGTGGCACGAGGTCGACAGCCTCGCCGGACGCGGCCCGGGGGAGCGGATTTTCATCACCGGCTCCACCGCCGACGGCCGTACGACGGTGACCTTCGGCGACGGCGTCAACGGCGCCCGGCTGCCCTCCGGCCACGAGAACATCCGCGCCCGCTACCGCTTCGGCACCGGCAGGGCCGCCAACGTCGCCGCCGACCGCGTCACCCAGCCCCTCTCCCGGCCGCTCGGCGTCACCCAGGTCACCAACCCGCGCCCGGCGAAGGGCGGCGCGGACGCGGACGGACCCGGCCTGACCCGCCGTACGATCCCGCTCGCCGTGTCTGCGCTGGACCGGCTGGTGTCCGAGTCCGACTACGAGGACTTCGCCCGCTCCCGCGCCGGCATCGGACGGGCCGCCGCGCGCGAACTCTTCGACGGGCGGCGGCGGGTGCTGCATGTGACGGTCGCCGGCACCGACGATGTGCCGATCGACGGCGACTCGGACACGCTCAGGGCGCTGCGTGGCGCGCTCACCGAGTACGGGGACATGAACCTCCCCGTCCGGGTGGACGTGCGCGAGCTGGTCCTGCTGCTGATCGCCGCCAAGGTGAAGGTCGCTCCCGACCACGCCTGGGAGATCGTGGAGCCGCGGCTGCGCCAGGCGCTGCTGCGTCGACTCGGCTACGAGGGACGGGAGTTGGGCCGCCCGGCTCGGCTCTCGGACGTCCTCGCCACCGCCCACTCGGTGCCCGGCGTCGACTACGTGGACGTCGACGTCTTCACCGGCGTCCCCGCGTCCGCCACCCCCGAGGAGCTCACCGGCATCCTGACCGACCCCGGCCCGCCCAGGGCCTCGGTGCCGGCGCACCCGGCGACGTACGACGAGAAGATCCACACGGTCCGCGCCGCCGACGGCGAGACCCTGTCGGCGATCTGCGCCAAGTACGGCGTCCCGCTCGCCGAACTCCTGCGCCTCAACCCCGACATCACCGACACCCGGCGCCTGGCGAAGGGCCGTTCGGTGTTCGTCTTCCGCGGTATCCGCCCGGCCCGGCTCGCGATGCTGTCCCCGAAGGCCGCGGACACCCTGATTCTGACGGAGGTCAAGTGATGTCCCCGGACGTTGAGTTCGAGACGGCCGCCCCGGCCACGGCGTCCCGGGAACCCGACGGGCTCGCCGCGCTGCTGCCCCGCTGGCACCTGCTGCGCGACGCCGAGGAGGGCGAGCCGCTGCGCGCGCTGCTCGCGGTGATCGCCGAGCAGCTCGACCGGGTCCGCGACGGCGTCCAGCAGGGCTACGAGGACCTGTTCGTGGAGACGGCCGCGCCCTGGGTGCTGCCGTACCTCGGCGACCTGGTCGGCTACCGCACCCTGCCCGGCTACGAGCGGGTCCTCACCACCGGACTGCACGAGGGCGGACGCGACGCGCTCGCCGAAGCCGTCGCACCGCGCGCGGATGTGGCGGCCACGGTCGCCAACCGCCGCCGCAAGGGCACCCTCCACCTCCTGGAGGAACTCTCCGACCAGGTCACCGGCTGGCCCGCCCGAGCCGTGGAGCTGTCCCGGCAGGTCTCCCACACCCAGCCCGTGAAGCTGTACGGCGACCCGGGCGTCCTCCCCCACGCTCGGCTTCGCTCGCGCGGGGGGACCCCCACCGGCGGGCGCGGCCGGCTCGTGGACCTGCGCGACAACTCCGCCTTGGACCTCGCGGGCGGCCCGTTCGGCGCGACGGCCCGGACCGTCGATGTCCGACGCGCCAACTCCCGGCACAGGCAAGGGGGTTGGACTCCCGCCGGGGTCGCCCTCTTCGTCTGGCGGCTGAAGGCGCACTCGCTCACGCAGTCCCCGGCGTACTGCATCGACCGCGCCCGCAACCTCTACACCTTCTCGATCCTGGGCAACGACACCCCGCTGGTCACCAAGCCGTTCCCGGAGCCGTCGCCCACGCACATCGCGACGATCGACAACGTCCCGGCCTTCGTCACCCGCCGCCAACTCCACGACCGGCTCACCGACTACTACGGCCCCGGCAAAAGCCTCGTCATCCGGCGCGACGGCGAGGACCAGCCCGTACCGCCGCAGGACATCGTGGTCGCCGACCTGTCCGACTGGCGCTACCGGCCCAAGCGCGGCCAGGTCGCCGTCGACCCGGAGCTCGGGCGGATCGCGTTCGGGTCGCGGTCGGCGCCCCGCCAGGGCGTGTGGGTGGACTACCACTACGCGTTCGGCGCGGACATGGGCGGCGGCGAGTACGGCCGCCCCGACCGTGAACCGCGTCCCGAGGCGGACGTCTACCGGGTCGGGCCCGGGCAGCAGTACCGGCAGATCATGGACGCCTACCGGGCCTGGCAGCACGACCGCCGCGCCGGCCGGACCGGACCGGACGGCATCATCGAGATCACGCACAGCGGCGCCTACCAGGAGCAGCTGGACTTCGACCTCGACCCCGGCGACCGCCTCGAAGTCCGGGCCGCCGAAGGCACCCGGCCGGTGATACGGCTGCTCGACTGGTACAGCAACCGCCCCGACGCCCTCAACATCCGCGCGGTGTCCGAGGACTGCGCCCCGCACGAGCGGCCCCGCATCGTCCTCGACGGCCTGCTGGTCGCCGGACGCGGCATCAACGTCACCGGCCCCATGGGCGCCGTAGTCGTACGGCACTCCACGCTCGTGCCCGGCTGGTCGCTGGAGCCCGAGTGCGACCCGCACTCGCCGGAGGAGCCCAGCATCGTCCTGGAACGCACCACCGCGTGCCTCCAGATCGAGCACAGCATCCTCGGCACCATCGAGGTCATCGGCGACGAGGTGAGCGAGGACCCCCTCGACATCCACCTGCGCGACAGCATCCTCGACGCCACCGGCCCCGGCCGCGAGGCCCTGTCCGCGCCGGACTGCCGGCACGCCCACGCGGTGCTGCATCTGCACCGCACCACCGTGATCGGCGAGATCTTCACCCACGCCGTGGAGATCGCCGAGAACTCCGTCCTCACCGGCCGGCTGCACGTCGCCCGGCGCGGCATCGGCTGCGTCAGGTACTCGTACGTGCCGCCGGGCTCGCGCACCCCGCGCCGGTACCGCTGCCAGCCCGACCTGGCCGGGCCCGAACAGGCCGGTCGAGTACGGCCGTTGTTCACCTCCGAGCGCTACGGGACGCCCTGGTACGGGCTGCTCGCCGACCGCTGTGCCGAGGAGATCCGGCGCGGCTCGGACGACGGCGCCGAGATGGGCGCCTTCCACGACCTGTACCGGCCGCAACGCGAGGACGGCCTCAGGGCGCGGCTCGCGGAGTACACCCCGGCGGGCACGGACGCCGGGATCTTCTTCGTGACGTGAGGCGGGACATGAGCCAAGACAGGCGCGCCGCCGTAAGCCCTACCCGCACTTTCCTGAACCAGGGGGACCCCCTTCATGCACGCTGATCTCTCCCGCCTCACGTTCCGCCCGCAGCGGCGCTACTCGGCGGTCATCGCCCAGCAGGGGCGCGTCCAGCTGGACGCCGACCTCAACGAGCAGACCGCGATCCAGCTGCACCAGGCCCGCACCCTCGCCGCCGACCTGATCGGCCGGCACGGGGGACCGCGCGACGCCGCCGGCTTCAAGATCCAGTACGTCGGCGGCAAGCACGACATCGACACGCTCCACATCCAGGGCGGCCGCTACTACGTCGACGGCATCCTGCTCGACGCGACCCGCCCCGCGCCCGGTGTGCCGGTCCCGGACGAGGACGCCGGGGACTCCGCGGAGCAGGACGCCGCCGCCCCGCCCGAGTACTGGACCTACTGGGATCAGCCCGACGGCTTCCGCGACCCGGAGAAGCCCGGCGACCGGCTGCCCTCACCCGCCACATCGCCGTTCGTGGTCTACCTGAGCGTGTGGGAGCGGGCCGTCTCCGCAGCCGAGGACCCGGCGCTGCGCGAGGTCGCGCTCGGCGCCGCGATGCCGGACACCGCCGCCCGGGTGAAGGTCGTCTGGCAGGTGCTGCCGCTGTCGCTGGCCGCGCTGGAGATCGAGGACGGCGACCCGTCCAAGGAGGTCGTGCGGGCCGCGTTCGACAAGTGGGCGCAGAAGCAGGCCACGCCCAGCGCACGCCTGGCCGCCCGCAGCGAGCGGCCCGACCACGCCGACGAGGACCCCTGCCTGGTCAAGCCGGACGCCCGCTACCGCGGCCAGGAGAACCAGCTGTACCGCGTCGAGGTGCACGCGGGCGGCGAAGCGAAGGAAGCCACTTTCAAGTGGTCCCGCGAGAACGGCTCGGTGGTCTTCCCGGTCGACGAACTCGACGGTACCTGGGTGCAGTTGGCGTCCCTCGGCCACGACGACAAGCTGGACCTGGACGTCGGCGACCACGTGGAGCTCGTCGACACCGCGTACGCCTCCCGCCTGGAGCCCCTGCCCCTGCTGCGGGTCGAGGAGCTGGACCTGCCGGGCCGCCGCGTCCGCCTGAGCGCCGAGCCCGACCAGTCCGTCGGCCGGCTGCCCCACCTCAACCCGTACCTGCGCCGCTGGGACCACCACGAGGGACCGAAGCGCAAGGGCCGTACGACCGCCCTGAAGGGCGGCGCCGTGCCCGTCACGGAGGGGGAGTGGCTGCCACTGGAGGACGGCGTCGAGGTGTACTTCGCCAAGGGCGCCTCCTACCGCACCGGCGACCACTGGATCATCCCCGCCCGCACCGCCACCGGCAGTGTCGAGTGGCCCGCCGACCCGGCCCGGCGCCCGCTGCTCCAGCCCCCGGCCGGCATCGTCCGTGGCTTCGCGCCGCTGGCCCTGGTCAAGGGCGAGGGCGGCACGGTCGATCTGCGCCTCGCCTTCAGCCCGCTGGCCAGCAGCATCCCGGCCGCCGACGAGGCGACGCTCGCCGCGGAGGAGCAGGCGCGCCGTGAGGAGCAGCTGGCGGAGAACCCGTCCGGCGGGAGGTCGCAGACCACCGCGGATGCGGAGGCTGCGGCGGAGGGAGACGAGTAATGGCCAAGCCCCTGAGCGCCTCCAAGTTGGTGGAGATACTCCGCGCGGAGGGCCTCACGGTCCATGAGGTCCGCAACTGGCGCACCCACAACCGCAACAGCAAGGGCCCCTGGGGCCCGGTGAACGGCGTGATGATCCACCACACCGTCACCAAGGGCACCGA
>JABFVM010000054.1 GCA_013362785.1 Streptomyces sp.
GCTCAGTAGGTCTCGCTCAGTAGGTCTCGCTGCCCGGCGGGAAGTAGTACGTCCGCAGGAAGTCCCGCACGCACAGCGCGGCGAACGCCGAGGACAGGAACTTCCAGTTGTCCCACTGCCGGGCGTCGCCGTAGTCGCTGATGCCGCGGAAGATCAGCCAGCGGCGCTCGCCGACGGCCCGGACGAATCCGAAGGCCTCCATGTCGGCGGCGCAGATGGTGTTGTCGAAGCGCTCGCGCAGGCCCTTCAGGAACTTCCCGTCACGCAGGACGGTCTCGCCCGAGGCGATGGTGACGTTGGTGCTGTGCACCACGGGCACATGGGCGGGGTCCACCGCCTCCGGCAGCAGATGACGGGGCAGGCCGCGCAGGAACTGGGCCACCGAGCGGCCGAAGTCCGTGCGGCGGGGGTTGTAGTAGTAGAGCCCGTAGCCGTAGGCGTCGGTGCCCTGGCCGTAGGACGGGCGTGGCTGCCAGACATCCGGGCTCGCGAGGCGGCCCGGCTCGTAGTAGTGCACGCTGTGGGTCGCCACCACGTCTCCGAGCCGCACCTTGCCCTTCACTCCGGCCGCCGTGCCGAGCAGGAACACGGCCTCGGGGGCGCACCGTTCGACCAGGGCCCGGGTGGGGGCGGCCACCTCCACGTTCCCGGCGCGGGCGGCCGCCGTGACGACGACGGACAGCGGCCGGTCGGGCCGGTGCCGGCTGGGCACCTCGGTGGAGTAGAAGCGCTGCCCGCCCGGCCCGGTGTCGAAGAGGCCGTCGTCCAGGCCGAAGACCTCAAGGACGGCCTCCAGTTCCTCGCGGATGACGACCACGATGCCGATGTCGGCCGCCTTGACCGCCTCGGTCGCCGTGGGCACGCCCTGCCAGGGCTTCGCCGGGTCCGGCGGCAGGAAGGACTCGACGACCAGCCGGTCGAGGACCGTCTTGCGTTCCGGCGGCAGGGTCAGCGACCTGCGGGCGTAGTCGGCGATCAGCAGGCTGCGCTTCAGCTGGCCGCGCCCGTCGGGGGCGCTGCTCATCGGCTCCCAGTCCCTGCGGCGGGTGTACAGCAGGTGGACGAGCGTCCGGCACGCCTCCTCGGCCGTCTCCGCCCGTGCGCCGGCCGCCTCCCGTGTCCCGTCCCGTTCGGTCATCGGGTGCTCCTCGCCGCCCGGATCCGGTAGAGGGAGTGGACGGGCAGCCCGTCCAGGTCCTGCTCCTCGGAGAAGTCGATGACCGGGACGTACGCGCGTGGCTCGATGCCCCAGTGGTCGAGGACGTCCACCATCGTGCGGGCCGTGGTGCCCGAGGCCCGGAACTCGTCGAGGAGTACGACCGGGTCGCCGCGGCCCTTGAGATGGCTGAGCTGCTTCTGCCACAGCTGGCCGTGGGCCTTGTCCAGGACCATCTGGGTCTCGTCGTGTTCCGGGTCCGTGCGGTGGTCCAGCACCTCGCCGGGGATGGTGATCACCATCGGCCGGTCCCCCATCAGGTCGGACAGCCGGGCGACCAGTGTCTTGATGGGGGGTTCGTCGGGGCAGACGATGACGACGCCGGGCGGTACGCCGAGCGTCTCGAACAGAGACATGATCTTGGTGGCCAGCCAGTTGCCGTGCTCGGCGAACACCGACTCCAGGTCGGGCGCGTAGTGGAAGCGGTGCCCGAACGGGGGCGGGGTGTTCTTCTCCGAACCCCACCGCGACCGCAGGAAGATGTCCCAGACGTCGTAGCTGCGCAGCGTGTGGCCGCGGTCCCGGAGGGGGTCGGTGTGCGGCAGACCGATGGCGCACTGCTCGCAGTCCTCACGGCGCTTCATGCTCCGCTCCCGCGAGGCCTCGCTGTACACGGGCAGCGACGACTTCGCGAGGGTCAGCTGCGAGCTGGAGTCGGTGATGAGGACGGCCCAGGCGCGAGGCGCGAGCCGGACGCCCTGTCCGCGCAGGGTGTCCACGATGCCCTCGTAGGTGCGGGTGCGGTCGACGACGGAGAAGAACGGCACCACGGTCCCGTCGATCTCGTCGGCGTGCAGCGGGCGGGTCCCGGTGGCGTCGAAGATCCGGCCCTCCCTGTCGCATCTGCCGAAGCCGCAGCCCCGGGCGGCGGCGATGCCCGCGATGGCCTCGTGCAGCCCCATCTGGTCGTCCCGGCTCAGCAGGAAGAGCCTGGTGTCCTCGGCGGCGGCCCAGGGCACGATCACCCGCTCCAGCCAGGATCCGGCGAGTCGGCTGATCTCGGGGACCGCGTTCTCGACGTGGAAGAAGTACCGGCGGCAGAAGTCTCCCGGCCTGCGGCGGCTCACCCCGTAGTGCCCCAGCCGGCGCACGATCTTGGCCGACAGCGGGGACCGCTCGGGCGCCAGCCTCGCCCGCAGGCCCTTGTACTCGGTGGCGAACACCTTCCCGGGGTCCGGCCCTTGACCGCGGATCACCTCGCGGCGTCCGTCGTTGGCGAGCACGAGCAGCAGCCGGGACGGCCCGTCCGTGCTCTCCAGGGAGCGCAGCTCGATCCAGAAGGTGGAGGACTCGGACGGCATGATGGGCACCGTGATCACCAGCGAGCGCTGCGGATGGGCCTTGAACCACTCGCCGGTCAGCCGGGCGACGTCGTACAGCAGTGGCTCGCCCAGCAGTTGGTACGGGTTGTCCCCCATGTCGACGATGAGCAGGTGCGGGCCCTCGTCGGCGGGCAGTGCCCGGGCGAGGTAGTCGCGGCTCTCGGACATCGGGGAGTAGAGCTCCTCCGGCCTGACGTAGACGGTCCGTTCGGTCGTCGGCGTCGCCACCTCGGTCCCGGTGAGGCGCTGGCCAAGCCAGCGGTACAGGCTGACCCGTTCCTCCGGCACCGACTCGGGTATCTCCCGGCCCACGGCGATCTTCCGCGCGGTGATCCGTATGCCGGGCTCAGCCATCGTGCACCGGCAGCTGTACGGAGAACAGGCACCCGTTCTGCGGCGGGACCCCGGAGGTCAGGTCGACCTCGTAGCGGGAGCCGCCACCGCCGGCGGCCCTGATCCGCAGGCGGTGCCGGCCGGAGTCGATGCGCAGGCTGCCCTGGAACGTGTCCACGGCGCACTTGTAGAGCGTGTACATGCGATGGCTTCCTTCCCCGTCCCCGACCGCGCCCCGGTCGCGCGGATTGCTCGCGATCAGGCTCGCCAGGAGCATCTCGGCGTCGCCGCCGTCCTGCCGTGGCGGATGCTGAGCGTGGTACGTCTCCTCGGCGTCGCGCCCCTCGCGGCGCACCACGAACCTGTCCGTCCCCCGTGGACCCGTCCAGATCTGCTTGCTGAGCATGTCCGCGCGCAGCCCGCCGTCGTCCCACTCGCTGATCGTGAGGGTGCCGGTGCCGCCGGCGGTGCCGGGCAGTTCGAGCTGGGCGCCGATGACGGCCGTCTGGGCGCCGGTCCGTTGCAGCGCGCCGGAGACCAGCTCCTGCACCAGGACGCGCAGTACGTCGGCGGCGGGGCCGCACAGGATGTGCTCAAGGAGCCGGCTCAGCGCGTGCCCGCCCCAGTGCGCGACCTCGCTCTCCAGCATGTGCCGGCGGGTCAGGCTGTCCTTGAGTTCGTACGGGCGCAGTCCGAAGCACCGCTGGGAGGTGAGGTAGGCGTGCACCGAGGAACGGGGGCTGTCGGCCGCGCCGGACAGCGGGTCGGTGGGCCATGCCTCACCGAAGTAGCTGTAGTCCTCGGGGACCACGAGAAGCCGGAACGGCATGCCGGTGACGGCGGAGACGGCGGTCGGGAACCGCCATTGGCGCAGCTGGTGACGGGCCGCCGGCCCGATGGGTAAGCGAAAGCAGGTCTCCAGCCGTTTGCGGTCCCGTGCCGCCACCGCGGACAGCAGTTGCTGCAGGGCGACCACGTCGAAGGACTCCGCCTCGGTGAGGTCGACCAGAACCGTTCTGGCGGACAGCCCGAAGGAGGCCATCTCCACGAGGGCCGCGTCCACCGTGGGCGTCGAGACATGTCCACCGACGCGCAGGCTCGGCAGGTTCCGTGCGCGTGGTGCTCCCCGTTGTGCCATGCCGCCTCCCGGAACGGGTGACGCCGAGTGACAGAAATCCGGCTGTCGGTCACGTTGAGGGTCCAGCCTCGGCGCGGCGGCTGGCAAGCCCTGTGCACCGGGCAATTGCCACGCGGCACGCTCTCCGCATTCCGGTCAAATCACCGGCCCACCAAGTCGATTGAGATTTTTTCGCGGGGAGGTGTATCAGGCGGCCGGCGACGCGCTCATAAGAGTGCAAGACAACAACGGGGGACTCGCAAATCCAACGGGGGACACACGGGGGAGAACGAACGGGGGAGCACGGGGGACCAACGGGGGAAACGCACCAGCCACGGGGGAATGCACGGGGGCTTCGGATCGGCCGGCGCTGTCACGGGGGCAGCGGCCGGCCGGTCCGAAGGTGCGTGTGGGGTCAGAAACGCCCCGCGCCTCGGTACAGCTCCAGCTCACCGTCGAGTTCGACGGCGAGCACCGTGGCATGCGGGTCGAGGTCACCGGCGGCGGGCGGCTCGATCCACAGCACGCCCGGCGTCTCGTGCAGTCCGCCGGTGATGCGATGGGCCAGCTCCCTGCCGCTGCCGAGCACCGTGACCCGGCGTACCGAACCGAGCAGGCCGCGTACGTTGATCTCGGCGCGGGGCGCGTCGAAGAGGGTCAGGTACAGGGTGCGGCGGTCCTTGGAGAGGGTGCTCGGGCCGTAGTGGTGCCCGGCCGGGAGGCCGCGTCCGGTGCCGTACACCGCTTCCGCGTGCTTGGCGATCCAGTCGCCGAGCCCCTCCAGCCGCTCGGCCTGTTCGGCCGGGATCGTGCCGTCCTCGCGCGGGCCGACGCTGAGCAGCAGGTTGCCACCGCCGCCGATCGTCTCGGTGAAGTAGCGGATCAGCTGGTCGACCGACTTGTGGTTGTGGTCGTGGTGCTGGTGGCCCCAGGAGTCGTTGATGGTCAGGCACAGCTCCCAGGGGCCCTCGGGCGGGACGACCGGGGCGCCCTGCTCGGGCGTCGCGTAGTCGCCCTCGCTGAGCAT
>JABFVM010000178.1 GCA_013362785.1 Streptomyces sp.
CCTCCTGAAGAAGACCCCCCGACCGACCGACGCCGACATCGACGCCATCGAGAACGTCTGCCGCTGCGGCACGTACTCCCGCATCCGAGAGGCGATCAAGAAGGCCGCTGCCAACAGTTGAGGCCGGGAGCCGCCGCCAACAGTTGAGGCCGGGAGCCGCCGCCATCTGCGGGCCGTGCAGGGTGGCTTCGAGAACCCGGGCGCCGTGGCGGGGCGCTCTACTTGGGTGTCCGGTGACGGGCGGGTGTCCCCTGTCGGGGATGCCGGTCGAGGTTGCGTTCACGGGCGGTTGGATACGGTTCAGGGCTGGCCGGAGTTGCTCTCGCAGGCGGCTGGACAGGTGCGGAGCGGCCGTACCCTGAGGCCCGTGCACAGCAGCCACGAAACCCCGGGTGCCGTCGCGGCGCGCCTCACCGGACGTGCGGCCACCGGTGTGCGTCGACTCTCCGGCGCGCTCGCCGAAGTGACACTCGATGACGGCCGGACGGTGATGGTCAAGCGCGGCGACGGCGACCGGGCGGCCCAGGCCGAGGCGGCCGGGCTGCGCTGGCTGGCCGAGTCCGGCACGGTTCGCATCCCAGCCGTGCATGGCCAGGACGGACCGTGGCTGGTCACCGACCGGGTGGCGACCGGTCGGCCCAGCGCCGAGGCTGCGCAGCGACTGGGCCGCGAACTGGCCGCCCTCCACGCGTCCGGGGCACACGCCCTCGGTGCCCCGCCACCTGGCGGCCCCGAGGACGCCTGCATCGGCCTCGCCCCGATGCGCAACGTCACCGGCCCCGACTGGCCCCGCTGGTACGCCGAGCACCGAGTGCTGCCGTATCTGCGCAGTGCGGTCGACGAAGGCACGGTCCGCGGCACGGAGGCGACCGTCATCGAGCAGGTCTGCGAGCGCCTCCCCGAACTGGCCGGTCCCGTCGAGCCGCCCGCCCGGCTGCACGGCGACCTCTGGAACGGCAACGTCCTGTGGGGCGCCGCCGGACACGCCTGGCTGATCGACCCGGCCGCGCACGGCGGGCACCGCGAGACCGACCTGGCGATGCTGCACCTCTTCGGCTGCCCCCACCTGGACCGCATCCTGGACGGCTACCAAGAGACCGCACCCCTCGCCGACGGTTGGCCCGACCGGATCGGCCTCCACCAGCTCTTCCCGCTCCTCGTGCACGCGGTGCTCTTCGGCCGCGGTTACGCCGAACAGGCCCTGGCAGCCGCCGAGTCGGCCTTGAGGAGCTGACGCTGCCGGGGCGCGGTCGGATCGCTGTCGCCGGCGCACAGACCATTGAACCTGGACGTCCCGCTGCCCGTGACCGGAACGAACGGCCTTGCCCTCCCGCCCGTGGCCCGAGCGCTGCACTGGGCCGACGGTCTCCAGCCCCAGGGCGCGGAGGAACTGGCGACCTACGACCACCCCCACTTCGGACGCTGGCCCGCCGCCACCACCCACCCCCACGGCACCGGCCGCATCACCTACGTCGGCACCGTCCCGGACCCGGCATTCGCCAAGGCCCTGCTCCAGTGGGCGACTCCTGCGCCCCCCCGCCGACGACGCCTGGCGCCCGGCCCACCCGAGGGTCACGTCGACCTCGGCCCGGTCCCGCGACGGCCGCCGGGTCCGCTTCCTGCACAACTGGTCGTGGGGTCCGGTGACAGCCCCGGTCCCGGCCCGGGTCCCGCAGGGCGTACACGACGCACTCACCGGCGCCGAGTACACGACCGAAGTACCCCTGGGCTCCTGGGATGTGAGGATCGTCCAGGACCGGTGACTCACTCACTGGGTGCCATGCACCGGACTGCCCGTGAACGCGTCGAGCAGGGTCCGGTCGCCCAGCGGGCGGTCCAGTGCGACGGTCACCTTCTTGGACAGCAGCTGGAGCGTGCAGGGACCGTCCTTGGGTGCGACGAAGTAGGCGGACAGAACGACACTGCCGTCCGTCTCCAGGACGTCCACGCCGGGTCCGTCGTCGCATGCCCCGTGGTGGGCCAGTACGGTGACGGAGCGGCCGTCCGCCGACACCTCGACCAGCTTGTCGAGGTCCCACAGCTCGCTGCTGGGGTATTCGATCGGTCCGATGGGCGACTTCGGCGGCTTGGCGGCGCTGAGGGCGACCCGTTTGAGTGGGGTGTCGTAGCCCTTGATCGTGAACAGCCACGCCGGGACGGTCGCCGGGCCGCGGCTGGTGGCCAGCGTCATCTCGCCCAGCTTCGCCCCGGTCACCGTGAGACGCGGCCCGGGGCCGTCCGTCCCGCCCAGCTTCTCGTACGCCGCCCGCGCCCCCAAGAGCGGCAGCGTGAGCGAGTCACCGTCCCGCCAGGTCACCTTCGCGTCCTTCTGCGGAGTCCTGCGGAGATCGCCGCGCAGCGCGAAGTTCTGGGTGTCGTACGCCTCCTTGTCGGCTTCGTTGTGGAAGGCGCCCTCCGGCAGCCGCACCGGGTCGCCCATCGGGTAGTAGCCCTCGCGCCAGGTCTCGGCGGCCGGTGAACCGTCCCAGGCCCTGGCCACCTTGAGCGCGCGGGGCCTGGTGTCGGGCGCCGGTTCGGATTCCTCCTCGCCCGCGGTGACGCTGCCGCATCCGGCGGCGAGCAGGCCGAGTGCGACGAGCAGGCGGACGGTGTGCGAGACGGTCGTACGCATGGATACCCCCGAGCGGACAGCGCGGCGATGAGCCGGTCAGGGCGGCGTCGGCACCGCCCGACACTGTGACGCACGACGGGCGCGCCGCGTTCGGCCGGGGATCGGTGACCGCGATATTTCAGAGTTCGGGGGTCTGCGGATGTCGAGAACGTGCCGTCGGCTCCGTTCCAGGGACAGCAGCGGCCACCACCGGCCGTACGAGGAAGAAGGAGAAACCGCCATGGCGATTCAGCGGATGGACAACGTGGGCATCGTCGTCGAGGACATGGATGCCGCCGTCGCGTTTTTCGTGGAACTCGGTATGGAGCTGGAGGGCAGGACGCAGGTCGAGGGCCTCTTCGCGGACCAGTGCACCGGACTCGACGGCGTCCGCTGCGACATCGCGATGCTCCGCACTCCGGACGGTCACAGTCGGCTCGAACTGGCGAAGTACCGCAGCCCCGCGGTGATCAGCGACGGGCCGCGCAACCGACCGCACAACGTTCTGGGCACGCACCGCGTCATGTTCGCCGTCGACGACATCGAAGACACTGTTGCCCGCCTGCGCCCGCACGGCGCCGAACTCCTCGGCGAGATCGCCCGGTTCGAGGACATCTATCTGCTCTGCTACGTCCGCGGCCCGGAGGGCATCATCGTGGGGCTGGCCGAGCAACTGGGCTGAGACGGAGGAAGCGGATCCGGATTCCCGCCCCTCAGACGACGGCGTCGGCGCGCAGGGCCTCGATCTCCTCGCCGGTACGGCCCAGTTCGGTCAGGATCGCCTCGGTGTGCTCGCCCACCGCGGGCACCGGGTCCATCCGCGCGGGCACCCCCGCGAGGTCGGCCGGCGGCAGCAGGGCCCGCGCCGTCGCGCCGCCGGGCACCGCCACGTCGTGCCAGCGGTCGCGGCCGGACAGTACCGGGTGGTCGAGGAAGGCGGCGACGTCGTTGACCCCGGCGCAGGCGATGCGCATGGACTCCAGGTCCTTGAGGATCTCGTCGGCGTCGGAGCGGGCGCAGCGCTCGGCGACCACGGCGTTGAGTTCGTCGCGGTGGGCCACGCGAGCGGAGCTCGTGGCGAAGCGCGGATCGTCGGTGAGCTCGGGACGGCCCAGGAACTCCGCGCACAGGACGGCCCACTCGCGCTCGTTCTGGATGGAGAACAGCACCTCACGGCCGTCGGCGGCCGGGTAGGCGCCGTACGGGGCGAGGGTGGGGTGCTGGGTGCCGAGGCGGGGCGGCTGGGTGCCGCCGTACTGCGTGTAATAGGCGGGCTGGCCCATCCACTCCGCCAGCGCCTCGAAGAGGGACACCTCCACCGGGTGCGCAGTGCCCGTGGTGGCGCGGGTGTACAGGGCGGTGAGGACGCCGCTGTACGCGTACATCCCGGCGGCGATGTCGGCGACGGAGATGCCCACCCGCGCAGTCTCGTCGGGGGTTCCGGTCAGCGACACCAGCCCGGTCTGGCACTGCACCAGCAGGTCGTACGACTTCCGGTCGGCCCACGGCCCGGACGTGCCGTACCCGGAGATCGTGCAGGGGATCAGCCGCGGCCACCGCTCGCGCAGCGCCTCGGTACCCAGGCCGAGACGGCCGACGGCACCGGGCGCCAGGTTCTGCACGAACACGTCGGCGCCGTCGAGGAGCTGGTGCAGGATCTCGCGGCCCCGCGGGGCCTTCAGGTCCAGCGTGAGGGACTCCTTGGACCGGTTGAGCCACACGAAATAGCTGGACTGCCCGTGCACCGTCGTGTCGTACCGACGGGCGAAGTCCCCGCCCCCGGGCCGCTCGACCTTGATCACGCGCGCCCCGAGGTCGGCGAGCTGCCGGGTGGCGTAGGGGGCGGCCACGGCCTGCTCAAGGCTGACGACGGTGACACCGGACAGGGGAAGACGGGGCGCGCTCATAGGGGCATGTGTACGGGCCCATCGGAGATCCCGTCAACGGCGCATGGCTGGGCCGGTGCAGGTGGCGGGATTGCGGGGCTGGCGGGATTGCGGGGATGCAGGGACGCCGGGACTCAGGCGGGCACGTTCAGGCGGGTACCCGGAGTGTCTCGACCGCCCGGACCAGCGGGGCCAGCTCGGGGTTTTCCGCGGCCGCGTCGAGGGCCTCGCGCAATGCGGCCTCGTTGGTGGGCCGTGCCTCTGCGAGGAGCTTGAGGCCTGCTTCGGTGACGTTGGTGTAGATGCCGCGGCGGTCGGTGGGGCAGAGGTAGCGGGCGAGCAGGCCGCGGTCCTCCAGGCGGGTGACGAGCCGGGTGGTGGCGCTCTGGCTGAGGACGACCGCGTCGGCGACCTGCTTCATCTGCAGGTGGCCGCCCTCGCCGTCGTGCTGTCGGCTGAGCACGTCCAGCAGCGAGTACTCACGCACGCTCAGGTCGTGCCCGGCCTGCAGAGCGCGC
>JABFVM010000599.1 GCA_013362785.1 Streptomyces sp.
GGTCGCCGAGACGCTCGGCATCTCGCTGGGCTCGGTGAAGGCGTACGGCTCGCGCGGCATCGCGGCGCTGCGGGTCGCCATGGAGGCACCGGCATGAGCGACGACCATGACGGCCGGCGTGAGCCCCTGGGGTGGCCGGACACACCGGGCACCGCGAACACGCCGTACAAGCAAGAGCCGAAGCAATCGCACGCTGGGAACGGAACTGTGAACCACGGCCCCGACGACCAGGGCCCCGACGGGCTCGACTCGGACGAGCTGGCACTGCGCCGCATGCTGCAGCACGCGGTCGACGAGATCGAGCCGCGCGACGGCACGCTGGACCATCTGCGGCGGGCGGTACCCGCACGGCGGGCGCGCAAGCGGCAGGCCCTCGTCGGCATGGCGGCCGCGTGTCTCTTCGTCGGCACCGCCGTCCCGGCGCTGGTGCACGTCTCCAACTCCACCGACGCCAGCGTCAACTCCTCCAACGCCGGGCATGGCGAGCAGGCCCAGGGCGGTGCCGGTCACGGCAAGGAGACCGAGGGCGGCGAGAGCACCTCCGGCGGCTCCTCGGGCAAGACCCAGGACCAGGGCAAGGGGAGCGACAAGGAGAAGGACAAGGGCACGGGAGCCGGTCCGGGCACCGGTTCCGGCAGGCCCGACGATCCCATGGCGACCAGCCCGGCGGGGGTGGCCGCGTGCACCGCCGAGCAACTCGTCAAGGCCGCCGAGACGGCCGACGTACCCGACTCGGCCGGCACGGTGTACGGCACCTTCCGCTTCAGCAACGGCTCCGCCGCCGACTGCGTCGTGAGCGGCCCGGGCACCGTGACTCCCGCGGTGAGCGGAGCGGCGGACCCGGCGAAGGTCTTCCAGTCCCGGCATGTCGCCGGTGACCCGGCGGCCGGTCTGCCCGACCCGTCCCAGGAACTCACCTCGCTCGTCCTCAAGCCGGGCGACTCGTACGCGGTGAAGTTCGCCTGGGTCCCCTCGGAGACCTGCCCCACGACGACCGACCCCACGACCGAACCCACGCCCGACCCGACCCCGACCGAGGACAACACCGGCACCACGGAGGGCACCTCCACGGGCGGCGACACCGGAACCTCCACGCAGCTGCTGACGGGCGAGACCACGGCCGACGGAAGCGTCACGATCACGAATACGACGGAAGCGGGAGCGCCGACGGCCGCGGTGACGGTGTCCAACGCGTGCGCGGGGACCGTCTACTGGACGGGTGTGCTGACGGGGGTGTAGCGCACGCAGGGCCTGCCGTCGGCGGGTGGACCTGCGGCGCGGCGCCGGTCAGGGGCGCGAGGCCGTGTCGCTGTGAGCCGCTGTATCGATGTGTGCGGCTGTATCGATGTGCGGGGCGGTGTCGTGGTGCGGGGCGGTGTCGTGGTGCGGCTCCGCCGCGTGCGCGCGACCCCGACCAGCCACGACGGTCTCACCGCCCTCGCCGCCCTCGCCGCCCGCGTCCTCCGGCACAAGTCCCAGCTCCGCATCCCGGGCGAACTCCACCTCGCGGCGCAGCAGCCGGAACCACATGAAGACCACGAAGCCCGCGAAGACGAACCACTCGCCGGTGTAGCCGAGGTTCTGGAACGCCTTGAGGTCGAGGCCGGTGTCGTTGGCGGCGGCCACCGGGACCGGCTTCATGCCGGAGTCGGCCTTGGCGAGGGTGACCCAGGCGTCGTAGACGTCGTACGACACCAGGTTCACCAGCGACGCCGCGCTGATCGCCCCCGTCTGACCGGACGGCAGGCCGCCCTGCGACGGTACGCCGTTCTCGCCCGGCACCTCGGAGGCCTGGAGCGCGCCGGTGACCGTGACCTCGCCGGTGGGCGCGGCGGGGGCCTCGGCCCGGGCGGCGTCGCCGGGCAGCCAGCCCCGTACGACCGGCAGGGCCTGGCCGTCGTCGGTGCGCAGCAGCGTCATGACGTAGAAGCCGCGCCTGCCGTCCAGCTCCCGGTCGGGCACGAGCAGCTGCTTGTCGTACCGTCCGTGCGCGGTGACCTGCCTGCCGACGGTCGCCTTGTCCACGGGCAGCAGCTCGGCCAGCGGCCGGGCCGCCTCCTGCTTGTTCTCCGCGGCCTGCTCACCGGCGTTGCGATGGTCCTCGACCCGCGCCTCGAACCGGCTCAGCTGCCATGCCCCCATGAACACGCAGAAGGGGATGGCGAGCAGTACGAAGACGTTGATCCCCCACCAACGGGGCGTCAGCAGAAACCGGTACACGCCCTCAACGGTACGGGGCTGCCGCGCGGGGCAGGGGCGCGGGGTCGGTACCGCTCGACGCTGCGGTTGTGGACCGAGTCGGTGCGGTCGGAGCCGTAGGTACCGGGGACCAGGGAGGCCGCCGGCTGGTCACGTCCCCCACTTCCGGCGGCTCCTGCTCGCGCAGCGTGTCGGCGCCGTCGGGCTCACTGCCTACGAGCGGCTCTACGACTGGCGGCTCGCCTCGTTCCAGCCGGAGGGAGGCTCTGCTGAGCACGTGGGCGGGAAGTTATCCACAGGCTGGGGACCTCGGCAGCGGATTGTCGGTCGGGGCAGGCACTATGGGGCCATGACTGAGAGCCACGGGTCCGATTCACGGGATCACGACATGCAGGGCAAGGCCGGGCGGGACAAGGGCATGCCGGACTGGGAGAAGCGCTTCCGGGCGCCCAGGGTGTCGCTGCCCGACTGGGCGGAGGACGCCCCGGACCGCTCCCTGTTCGTGTCGAACGCCACAGGGACCTACGAGCTGTACGCCTGGGACCGCGCGACGGGCGAGCAGCGCCAGGTGACCGACCGGCCGAACGGCACGACGGACGGAGTGCTCTCCCCGGAGGGCGCGTGGATCTGGTGGTTCGACGACAAGGACGGCGACGAGTTCGGCGTCTGGCGCCGCCAGCGGTTCGACGGCGGCGAGGACGAGCTCGCGGCACCGGGCCTGGACCCGTCGTACCCGGCGGGCCTGGCCCTGGCCCGGGACGGCCGTACGGCGATCGTGGGCCGCTCGACGGACGAGGACGGCACGACGATCCACCTGGCCCGGGTCGGCGAGCCCCCGGTGGAGATCTACCGCCACCGTGAGTCGGCGGGCGTGGGCGACCTCTCCCACGACGGCACGCTGATCGCCGTCGAGCACACCGAGCACGGCGACGCGATGCACTCGGCCCTGCGCGTCCTGCGCCCCGACGGCACGGCGGTCGCCGAGCTCGACGACACCAAGGGCGGCACCGAGGAGCTGGGCCTGGAGGTCCTCGGCTTCGCCCCGGTGGACGGCGACGCGCGTCTGCTCATCGGCCACCAGAGGCGCGGCCGCTGGGAGCCGCTGGTGTGGGACGTGGCGACGGGCGAGGAGACGGACCTCGCGCTGGAGCTGCCCGGTGACGTGAGCGCGGAGTGGTACCCGGACGGGACCGGTCTGCTCATCGTGCACAGCTTCGAGGCCCGCAGCGAGCTGTTCCGCTACGACCTGGCCAGGCGGGAGCTGGAGCGGATCCCGACCCCGGCGGGCTCGGTGTCCGGCGCGACGGCCCGCCCGGACGGCAGCGTGGAGTATCTGTGGTCGTCGGCGGCGGAGCCGTCGACGGTGCGCTCGACGACGGGCCGCGTGGTCCTGGACCCGCCCGGCATGAAGTCCCCCGGCTCGGTCCCGGTGGAGGACGTGTGGGTGGAGGGTCCGGGCGGCCGCATCCACGCCCTGGTGCAGCGGCCGGCGGGGGCCGCGGGCCCGCTCCCGACCGTCTTCGACATCCACGGCGGCCCGACCTGGCACGACAGCGACTCGTTCGCGGCGGGCCCCGCGGCCTGGGTGGACCACGGCTACGCGGTCGTACGCGTCAACTACCGCGGCTCGACGGGCTACGGCCGGGCCTGGACGGACGCCCTCAAGCACCGGGTCGGCCTGATCGAGCTGGAGGACATCGAGGCGGTCCGCGAGTGGGCGGTGACATCGGGCCTCGCCGACCCGGCCCGGCTGATCCTGACCGGGGGTTCCTGGGGTGGCTACCTCACCCTCCTCGGCCTCGGCACCCGGCCGGACGCGTGGACCCTGGGCATCGCGGCGGTCCCGGTCGCCGACTACGTCACGGCGTACCACGACGAGATGGAAGCCCTGAAGGCCATGGACCGCACACTCCTCGGCGGCACCCCGGAGGAGGTACCGGAGCGCTACGAGGCCTCGTCACCGCTGACCTACGTCGACCGGGTGACGTCCCCGGTCTACATCTCGGCGGGCGTGAACGACCCACGCTGCCCCATCCGCCAGATCGACAACTACGTGAAGCGCCTGCAGACCCGGGGCGCGACCCACGAGGTGTACCGCTACGACGCCGGGCACGGGTCACTGGTGGTGGACGAGCGGATCAAGCAGGTCGGGCTGGAGCTGGACTTCGCGGAGCGGCATCTGACGGCGCCCACCAGCCCGTCCGGCGATCTGACGGCGCCCACCAGCCCGTCCGGCGATCTGACGGCGCCCACCAGCCCGTCCGGCGTCTGAGGACAGGCGCTTCAAGTGCCGAGCAGGGGCGGCGGGGGCGAGGAAAACGGCCTACGCCCCCGCCCGCTCCCGCGACCGCCTTCCCAGCAGCTCCGCCAACCCCCGCCGGGTGGCGGCCAGTACGACCCGGTCGTTCTTCTGGAGCACTTGGGTGTCCGACAGGTCCCACTCCCACCCCGACGCCCCGTCGCCGGACCGGTTGTCCTCGTAGGACTCCTCCGCCGCCGGTTCCTCCCGGCGTTCCTCCCGAGGCGTCCGGTCCACCGCCAGCACCCGCCAGGATCCCGGCCGAAAGGCGTCGCCGACGGTCTTGCCCTCCAGCTGGGGATGACCGGCCACGTCCACGGCGGCGAACAGCAGCACCCGCCGCTCCACGGGAATCGCCCCCAGGATCTGCCGCCCCATCATCGCCCCGGCGAACGCGGGCGCGGCCAGATGGGTCACGCTCCGGCTGCGGGTGGAGGCGTGAGGGTGCGCGGCACGCAGGGTGCGGTACACGGCGGTGGCGAAGTCGTCGTCGTACAGCCGCAGGACCACACGAAG
>JABFVM010000207.1 GCA_013362785.1 Streptomyces sp.
GCCCGACGAGACGATCACCTTCACGGACCTGGTCCGCGGCGAGCTGACCTTCACCCCGGAGAACGTCCCGGACTACGGCATCGTCCGTGCCAACGGCGCGCCGCTCTACACGCTCGTCAACCCGGTCGACGACGCCCTGATGGAGATCACCCACGTCCTGCGCGGCGAGGACCTGCTCTCCTCGACGCCCCGTCAGATCGCCCTGTACAAGGCGCTGATGGAGCTGGGCGTCGCCAAGCAGATCCCGGCCTTCGGCCACCTGCCGTATGTGATGGGCGAGGGCAACAAGAAGCTCTCCAAGCGCGACCCGCAGTCGTCGCTGAACCTCTACCGCGAGCGCGGCTTCCTCCCCGAGGGCCTGCTCAACTACCTCTCCCTGCTCGGCTGGTCGCTCTCGGCCGACCAGGACATCTTCACGATGGACGAGATGGTCGCGGCGTTCGACGTCGCGGACGTGCAGCCCAACCCGGCCCGCTTCGACCTCAAGAAGTGCGAGTCGATCAACGGCGACCACATCCGCCTGCTCGACGTGAAGGACTTCACCGAGCGCTGCCGCCCGTGGCTCCAGGCCCCGTTCGCCCCCTGGGCCCCGGAGGCCTTCGACGAGGTGAAGTGGCAGGCGATCGCCCCGCACGCGCAGACCCGGCTGAAGGTCCTGTCGGAGATCACGGACAACGTCGACTTCCTGTTCCTCACGGAGCCGGTCTTCGACGAGGCGTCCTGGACGAAGGCGATGAAGGAGGGCTCGGACGCCCTCCTGCGCACGGCCCGCGAGAAGCTGGAGTCGGCCGACTGGTCCTCCCCGGACTCCCTGAAGGACGCCGTCCTGGCCGCCGGCGAGGCCCACGGCCTCAAGCTCGGCAAGGCCCAGGCCCCGGTCCGCGTCGCCGTCACCGGCCGCACCGTCGGCCTGCCGCTCTTCGAGTCCCTGGAGGTCCTGGGCAAGGAGACGACCCTGGCCCGGATCGACGCGGCACTGACGAAGCTCGCGGCGTAACGAACGCCACACACGCCGAGGGGCGGCACCCGAGGACCCGGGTGCCGCCCCTCGGCGTGTGATCGATCCGGTGATCGCCCTGTTGGAATCCGCCTGTTGGTCTACGTTGGATCGCGTGCCGATCAAAGCCGTGCTCTGGGACGTCGACGACACCCTCTTCGACTACACCGCCGCCGACCGTGCCGGAATACGGGAGCACCTGCTGGCCGAGGGGCTGCTCGACGGGTACGGCGGTGTCGAGCAGGCCCTTGTGCGCTGGCGGGTGATCACCGACGCGCAGTGGACGCGGTTCTCCGCGGGGGAGGTCACCTTCCAGGGCCAGCGACGCGACCGTGTGCGGGTGTTCCTCGGACAGGAGCTGACCGACGCCGAGGCCGACGCCTGGTTCGAGCGGTACATCGGGCACTACGAGACCGCCTGGGCCCTCTTCCCGGACGTCCTGCCGGCCCTGGACGCCCTCGCCGGGAGCCACCGGCACGCGGTGCTGTCCAACTCCAGCATCCACGTCCAGGACCGCAAGCTGCGGGTGCTCGGTGTGCACGACCGCTTCGAGGCGATCCTGTGCGCGGCCGAGCTGGGCGTCTCCAAGCCGGAGGCCGGCGCCTTCCACGCGGCCTGCGCGGCCCTGGAGCTGGCCCCGCACCAGGTGGCGTACGTCGGCGATCACCCGGAGATCGACGGGCGCGGTGCCGCGGACGCCGGGCTGCTGTCGGTGTGGATCGACCGTGGCGGCGCGTACACCAGCGGCGACGCGGCCGCCGGTGCGAACGGCAGCCCGCACCGGATCGCCACCCTGGCCGAACTCCCCGCGCTCCTTGGCTCGGATACCCGTTTTGGAGCCCCGTCCACCTTCGGGTAATGTTCTTCCTGCGCCGCCGGAGAGCGGGCCGAAAGGCCGGAAACCCGGGGGAGCAAACTAGAACAAGATCCCCTCAGGGGCTTGCGTTCCAGTGGCCTATGGTGTAATTGGCAGCACGACTGATTCTGGTTCAGTTAGTCTTGGTTCGAGTCCAGGTAGGCCAGCTCGCAGAGCTCATCTGCAAAGCCCCCGTTGTGTAGCGGCCTAGCACGCTGCCCTCTCAAGGCAGTAGCGCCGGTTCGAATCCGGTCGGGGGTACTGATTCCGATCTTCTCGGGATCGCTAGGGCCCCCGTTGTGTAGCGGCCTAGCACGCCGCCCTCTCAAGGCGGTAGCGCCGGTTCGAATCCGGTCGGGGGTACTGTCTGGTCTAAACCACATTGGTCTATGGTGTAATTGGCAGCACGACTGATTCTGGTTCAGTTAGTCTTGGTTCGAGTCCAGGTAGACCAGCTAGGACCTGCGGAAACGTAGGCTCCACGCCCCCGTTGTGTAGCGGCCTAGCACGCCGCCCTCTCAAGGCGGTAGCGCCGGTTCGAATCCGGTCGGGGGTACAAACATGAAGGCCCTTCGCTTCGGCGGAGGGCCTTCGTCGTGTCCGGCGCCGGTCACTCGAAGCCGTACCGCCGCGTCGTCTCCTCCTCCTGGGCCAGCCGGTGCAGCGCCTGCAGTACCGGCTCGTTGAGGATCGCCCCGAGGATCGCGAACTCGATGCGCTCCGCATCCGATGCGTACGTCTCCATGTTGTCCAGGTCGAGGACGGCCGTCCGGTGCATCAACTCGGCGTACGGCGCCAGTAGTTCGGCCCCGAAGCCGTAGCCGAGCCGGCGGAACGCGGCCACCGCGACCACCAGCGAGCGGTACGCGGGGGAGATGGTCGTGAGCCGCTTGGCGTTCTCCCAGCCGAGCTGATCGAGGAGCGCGGTGACCTCCTGGTGTGCGGCCCGGACGTACTCGTCGTCCTCGTCCGGCTCCGGCACCTGCGGCAGCGACCACATCGCGGCGCCCAGGCGGATCGCGCGGGGCAGGGAGTCGTCATCGACATGCCCCAGCACCTCCCTGACCGTCGCCACCGGCACCCGGCCGACCTGGATCATCGCGCGGACCAGGCGCAGTCGGCGCAGATGCTCCTCGTCGTACTCGGCCGTCGTCGTGTTGATCTGGCGGCCGGGCGCCAACAGCCCTTCGCGCAGGTAGTACTTGATCGTCGCGGTGGACACCCCACTGCGCTCGCTGAGCTCCGCCAGCCGCATCTCTTGCGCCTCTCCTTGGGAAGTGCCACTATCCAAGCATCGACCAGAAGGATAGCGCCGCTATCCGATGAGGGAGTGAGGCTGCCATGTTCGCGAAGCCGGTGCCGGGCCGTACGACCGCGGATACCGAGGGCGATGTGGTGGTCCTGCTGATCGGGATGCGGGTCAATCACTTCTGGGCGGTGCACCAGTGGCTGCCGGTCATGCTGTCGATGTTCCGCATGCTTGGGGAGCTTGCGCGGGACCGTGACCGGGGGCTGCTGAGGCACGTGATGCTGACGGCCTCGCCGCGGACGTACTACGTCGTCCAGTACTGGGAGTCCAAGGAGAAGCTCTACGCCTACGCGCATGCGCCGGAGATGTTCCATCACCGGGCCTGGAAGGTCTTCAACCGCACGGAGAAGGCGGGGAAGGCGCGGGGGCATGTGGGGCTGTGGCACGAGGCGTATGTCGTGCCCGAGGGGTCGTACGAGTCGATCTACTTCGACATGCCGGCGTTCGGGCTGGCGGGGGCCCATGGTCAGGTGCCGGTGGAGCGGCGGGGGCGGTACGCCAAGGACCGGTTCGCGTACCGGTCGGCGGCCGGGGCCGAGCGGAAGGCGGCCGAGAAGGCCGGGTGACCAGGGGGGATCGAGGGGGCGGGGGAGCGGGGAGGGTCTGCCGCGGCGTTGAGGCAGGCCCTCCCCGGTGTCGTTCCCGTGTGGTCCGGTACGTCAGCCCGTGCGGCGCAGGGCCTCGGAGAGGCGGCCGGCGGCGTCGATGACCGCCTGGGCGTGCATACGGCCCGGGTGGCGGGTCAGGCGCTCGATGGGGCCGGAGACCGACACGGCGGCCACCACGCGGTTGGAGGGGCCGCGGACCGGCGCGGAGACGGACGCGACGCCCGGCTCGCGCTCGCCGATCGACTGGGCCCAGCCACGGCGTCGTACGCCGGACAGGGCCGTGGCCGTGAAGCGGGCGCCCTGCAGGCCCCGGTGCAGGCGCTCCGGCTCCTCCCAGGCCATGAGGATCTGGGCCGAGGAGCCCGCCTTCATCGTGAGCGTCGAGCCGACCGGGACCGTGTCCCGCAGGCCGGACAGACGTTCCGCCGCGGCGACGCAGATGCGCATGTCGCCCTGGCGGCGATAGAGCTGCGCGCTCTCGCCGGTGACGTCACGGAGGTGGGTGAGGACCGGGCCCGCCGTGGCGAGGAGACGGTCCTCGCCGGCCGCCGCGGCCAGTTCCGCGAGGCGAGGGCCCAGAATGAACCTGCCCTGCATGTCACGCGCCACCATCCGGTGGTGTTCCAGAGCCACGGCCAGTCGATGTGCCGTGGGTCGTGCCAGTCCGGTGGCCGAGACGAGCCCTGCGAGGGTGGCCGGACCGGACTCCAGGGCGCTCAGGACAAGGGCTGCCTTGTCCAGAACGCCGACGCCGCTACTGTTGTCCATGAAACGATACTCGCGTCTCACTCTGTGAAACGCAAGTTCAATTTTCCGTGGAACACGCCACTCTGGAAGAACGAAGGCAGAGCGGCCCGCGGAAAACGAAACGGGCCCGGCGGCGGGCGTCCGTACACAGGGGCGCGGGCGGCAGTCGCCTCCTCAAGATCTCTAGTTGGGCCGGCGGACCGTAAGCCGGCCGGAGGGAAAGCGATGGGTAGGACACTCGCGGAGAAGGTCTGGGACGACCATGTCGTCCGGCGCGCCGAGGGCGAGCCCGACCTCCTCTTCATCGATCTGCACCTGCTGCACGAGGTGACCAGCCCGCAGGCCTTCGACGGCCTCCGCAAGAGCGGTCGCCAGGTGCGCCGGCTCGACCTGACCATCGCCACCGAGGACCACAACACCCCGACCCTCGACATCGACAAGCCCATCGCCGACCCGGTCTCCCGGGTCCAGCTGGAGACG
>JABFVM010000120.1 GCA_013362785.1 Streptomyces sp.
TGCCCGCCGTGCTCGGCGACATCGACGGCGCCGCGCACGCCGTGGTCGCCGCGTACGACGGCGTCACCACCCAACTGCTGCTGGACAAGGACGTGGAGCACGCCCGTGCCTGGCTGAAACAACTGCTCACCGCGCTGCTGACCGACGGCAGCGACAGCACCGGATGAAGAGGGGACGGTCGCCATGGATGCCGACGTCATCGTCGTCGGAGCGGGACTCGCGGGCCTGGTCGCCGCGAGCGAACTGACCAGCCGGGGCCGCAGGGTCGCGCTGGTCGACCAGGAGAACGCCGCCAACCTCGGCGGGCAGGCGTTCTGGTCCTTCGGCGGGCTGTTCCTCGTCGACTCCCCGGAGCAGCGGCGCCTCGGCATCAAGGACTCCCTCGACCTGGCCTGGAACGACTGGCAGGGCAGCGCCCAGTTCGACCGGGTGGACGACGAGGACTCCTGGGCGGTGCGCTGGGCGCGCGCGTACGTCGAGTTCGCGGCGGGTGAGAAGCGGTCCTGGCTGGACACGCACGGCATCAAGTTCCTGCCCACGGTGGGCTGGGCCGAGCGCGGTGACCTCCGTGCCGACGGCCACGGCAACTCCGTGCCCCGCTTCCACGTCGCCTGGGGGACCGGCACGGGCGTGGTGGAGCCGTTCGTGCGGTACGCCAAGCAGGCCGCGCGCGACGGGCTGCTCACCTTCCACCACCGCCACCAGGTCGACGAGCTGGTCATCGAGGACGGCGCCGCGCGCGGAGTGCGCGGCACGGTCCTGGCCGACGACCACTCGTCCCGCGGTGTCGCCTCCAACCGCGACCGCGTCGGCGAGTTCGAGCTCACCGCCCAGGCGGTCGTCGTCACCACCGGCGGCATCGGCGCCAACCACGACATCGTCCGCCGCTACTGGCCCGAGCGGCTCGGCACCCCGCCCGCCGAGATGGTCACCGGCGTCCCCGCCTACGTCGACGGCCGCATGCTCGACATCAGCGCGGAGGCGGGCGTACGCCTGGTCAACCGCGACCGTATGTGGCACTACACCGAGGGCCTGCAGAACTGGGACCCGATCTGGCCCGGCCACGGCATCCGCATCCTGCCCGGCCCGTCGTCCATGTGGTTCGACGCCCTCGGCCGCCGGCTGCCCGACCCGTGCCTGCCGGGCTACGACACCCTCGGCACCCTCAAGCACCTGCGCACCGACGCCGACATCGCCGGCTACGACCACTCCTGGTTCATCCTCTCCCAGAAGATCATCGAGAAGGAGTTCGCGCTGTCGGGCTCCGAGCAGAACCCCGACATCACCGCCAAGGACCGCGCCGGATTCCTGAAGGAGCGCGTGCTCGGCAAGGGCGCCCCGGGACCGGTGGCCGCGTTCCTGCGCAACGGCGCCGACTTCGTGACCGCCCCGAACCTGGAGCAACTGGTCGAGAAGATGAACGGGCTGACGGACAAGCCGCTCCTCGACGCCGAGGCCGTCCGGCGCCAGATCGAGGCCCGCGACCTCCAGATCGCCAACCCGTACAGCAAGGACGCCCAGGTCCAGGGCATCCGCAACGCCCGCCGCTACATCGGCGACCGCCTCGGCCGCGTCGCCACCCCGCACCGCATCCTCGACCCGGCCGCCGGCCCCCTCATCGGCGTCAAGCTGCACATCCTGACCCGCAAGACCCTCGGCGGCATCCAGACCGACCTCGACTCCCGCGCGCTCGGCACCGACGGGACACCGATCGACGGCCTGTACGCGGCCGGCGAGGTCGCCGGCTTCGGCGGCGGCGGCGTCCACGGCTACAACGCCCTGGAGGGCACCTTCCTCGGCGGCTGCCTCTTCTCGGGCCGGACGGCGGGCAGGGCGGCGGCGCGCCAGACGGCCTGACAGCGGCCCACGGCCCGTCTCCTCACTCCTGGAGGAGGCGGGCCAGCACCGTGGCGTGGCTCTGCTCCGGGGTCTTGGAGGAGGTCAGCAGCGTCACCTCACCCTTGGCCGCCAACGCCCGTACCTCGTCGAGGAGTTCCGCCGCTTCGGGCTCGGCCAGCTCCGCCTCGTAACGCCGCGCGAACTCCTCGTACGACCTCTCGCCCGCGTGGTACCAGCGCCGCAGCTCGGTCGACGGGGTCAGCCCCTTGGGCCACTCGTCCACGCGTGCCGCGTCCTTCGACAGACCGCGCGGCCACAGCCGGTCGACCAGGACGCGTACGCCGTCCTCGGGCTCGGGTGCTTCGTAGACGCGACGGATGCGGACGCTCATGGCCGGGCCTTTCTCGGGTACCTGACGAGTTCCTCACAAGTGTCCGCCATGGTCGACGCATGATCACCTACAAGCCCCGTGTCGCACTGCTGGCCGCGTCTCTACTGCTGACCGGCTGCGGCGGCGGTGCCACGGCGGCCCCGGACCACGAGCCGGCCGCCACCAGGCCCACGACCAGCCCGCCCATGCCCGACATCGCGCTTGAGGTGGCCCCGCGGCAACTGCCCGGTCTGGGGCCCGAGACCTGGGCGAAGGTGCCCTCCGAAGCACGTCAGGCCGTCGTGGTGAGCGGACGGGGCAGGAACTCCTCCCGGTCGACGGTCGTCCTGTACGAGCGCAGCGACATCGGCTGGGAGGCGGGCGCCGCATGGCCCGCCCACAACGCCCTGCGCGGCTGGACCGACGACCACCGCGCCGGCGATCTGCGCTCACCCATCGGCGTCTTCACCCTCACCGACGCCGGCGGTCTGCTCCGCGACCCCGGGACCCGGCTGCCGTACGACGGGGGCGTCGGATTCACCGCCACCGGCACCGGCTTCGAGGGCGAGCCCCTCGCCGGCTCCTTCGACTACGTGATCGCCATCGACTACAACCGCGAACCCGGCACCACCCCGCTCGACTGGACCCGCCCGCTCGGCGCCGGACGCGGCGGCGGCATATGGCTGCATGTGGACCACGGCGGACCCACGCACGGCTGCGTCAGCGTCGCACGCGAGCACATGAGGGAACTGCTGCGCGCGCTCGACCCAGAGCTGCGTCCCGTCATCGTCATGGGCGACGCCAAGTCGCTCGCCCGCTGAAACCCCCGACCGCTTAGGATCCGCCGCGTGTGCGCACATGTGCTGGTCGCCGAGGACGACGAGATGCAGGCCGAACTCATACGCCGCTCCCTGCTGTCGGAGGGGCACACCGCCACCGTGGTCCACGACGGGTCGGCCGCCCTGGACGCCGCCCGGCGCCTGCGGCCCGACCTCGTCGTGCTGGACCTGATGCTGCCGGTGATCGACGGCTTCGGGGTGTGCCGGGTGCTGCGCCGGGACGACGACATCCCGGTGCTGATGCTGACGGCCCGGTCGGCGGAGGACGACGTCCTGCTCGGCCTGGAACTCGGCGCCGACGACTACATGACCAAGCCGTACAGCCCGCGCGAGCTGATGGCCCGTATCCGTACGGTGCTGCGCCGCAGCGGGCACGCCGCCGGCCGGCGGGAGGACCCCGTCGTACGGGCCGCCGGGATCGCCGTCGACCCCGAACGGCACGAGGTGCGGTGCGACGGGGCGGCGGTGGAGTGCACGCCGGCCGAGTTCGAGATCCTGCTGGCCATGGTCGCCGAACCCGAACGGGTCTTCTCCCGGCGGCAGTTGCTGGAGTGCACCCGGGGCACCGACCGGGCGTCCACCGAGCGCGCCGTCGACGTCCACATCATGAACCTCCGCAAGAAGATCGAGGCCGACCCGCGCAGCCCCGTACGGCTGCTGACCGTGTTCGGCGTCGGCTACAAGCTCAGCGGCGGCCGCGGATGAGCCGGACCGTACCGCTGCGCAAGCGCCTCCTCGTCCGGCTGCTGATCGCCTCGGTGCTGATCGCCGTGTGCTCGGTGGCGGCCACGGCCTGGCTGGCGGTGGAGACCACCACGCGGGCGCTGCGCGAGGAACAGGGGCAGGTCCTCGCCGAGGACATGGACGTCCTCGCCCGGCTCAGCGGGTACGCCGCGACCCACCCGGACTGGAAGGGCATCGAGAAGACGGTCCGCGAGCTGTCCGCGCGCACCGGCCGCCGCATCGCCCTCACCACCACCGACCGCCGGACCATCGCCGACTCGGCCCCGCCCGGCACCTCCCTGCCGCCGCGCGCCGCCGCCACCGTCGACCCCCTGCACATCGACACCTACACGGAGCGCGGAGCGCAGCGCGGCGGCGTCGACCCGAGGGTCGTGGGTCCGTACCGGGTGACCGCCGAGGAGCGCGCCGAGCTGGAGAAGCTCGCCAGGACGCGGCAGCGGTGCTTCGGCCGCAACGGCTACGAGGCCGTCGTCGTGCAGACACCGAGCGGGCGGCCGGTCGTCACCGACCACGACGGGCCCGTCGCGGGCGGGGTCGTGCCCGACGAGTGCGCCGACGGACTGCTCAACTCCCCGACACCGACCGAGACCAAGGCCCTGTCCGACCTGTCCGAGCGGGCTCGGAAATGTCTCGACCGACGCGGACTGGACCCTCGTTCGCAGGCATTCGTGACGGTCGACGTGACCGAGCGGCGGCTCGGTACCCGCTACCTCCTGGGCAAGACCAAAGGGACCGACGACCGTACGGCCGTACGGGACGCCGACCGCTGCGTAGACGACGCACGCCGCGCCCAACTCGACCCCTACGTCGCCCCCGTCGCCGAACTGTTCCTGGGCGGCGGCGACACGACCGCCGTCCGCTTCGACATGTCCCCGGCGAACAAGGCCAAGGTCGTCGGCGCCGCCGAACTCGTCCTCGCGGTCACCGTGGCCGTCACCGCCGTCGTCGCCACCCGGCTCGTCAGGCCGCTGCGCGCACTGACCGAGGCCGCCCAGCAGCCGCCCGAGCTGCATGCGCGGGTGCCCGTCACCACTCGCGACGAGACCGGCATCCTCGCCGCGGCCTTCAACGAACTCGCCGAGCGCCGGGAGCGGCTGGAGGCCCAGCGCAAGGCGATGGTCAGCGACGTCGCCCATGAACTGCGCACCCCGCTCACCAACATCCGCGGCTGGCTGGAGGTGACCCGCGACGGCGTGGTCGACCCCGACCCCGCGCTGCTCGCCTCCCTGCACGACGAAGCACTCGTCCTCCAGCGCGTCATCGACGACCTCCAGGACCTCGCCGCCGCCGACGCCGGCACCCTGCGCCTGCACCGCGAGCCCGTCCGCGCCGACGAACTCCTCGACCAGGTCGCCGCCGCCCACCGCGTCGCCGCCGACACGGCCGGCGTCGCCCTGCGCACCACGGCCGACGGCACCCCCTGGCTGGACGCCGACCCCGTCCGCATGCGCCAGGCCCTCGGCAACCTCGTCTCCAACGCCCTGCGCCACACACCGGCCGGCGGCACCGTCACACTCGCCGCCCGCGGTGACGGCGACGACGTCGTCCTCGACGTCACCGACACGGGGACGGGCATCGCCCCCGAGGACCTGCCGTACGTCTTCGACCGGTTCTGGCGTGCCGAGAAGTCCCGCAGCCGGCGTACCGGAGGCAGCGGGCTCGGACTGCCGATCGTCCGGCATCTGGTCGCCGCGCACGGGGGTACGGCGGAGGCGGCCAGCGAGCCCGGCGCCGGATCCGTGTTCAGCCTGCGGTTGCCGGGCGCGGCCCCGCCCGTGTGAGGGTGGCGGCCCCTGCCCGCGCTGCCGGGCCCGTCATCCGGCCCGTTGCCGCAGCGCCCGTCGCTCCGCCTCGCTCGTGCCGCCCCAGATCCCGATGAACTGGTCCATGTCGAGTGCCCAGCGCAGACACTGGTCCCGGACCGTGCAGCGCCGGCAGACGGCCTTCGCCTGCTCGGTCTGCAGCAGGGTCGGACCGGACGTGCCGATCGGGTAGAAGAGGTCGGGGTCCTCATGGCGGCAGGCGGCGTAGTCTCGCCAGTCGTCCATCAAAGTCACCTGCGATCGTCGTACGTGCCCTCGGTGGATGCCTTACTCGTTTTCGGGTCGCCTGTCGACGCAGATGTGAAACCCCATGGGACACAGCTGAATCAGGTCACTGTTCGCGCATGCCCCACGGGGAGCCGTACGCCGTCAGCAGATCCAGGAAGGGACGCGCCGGGAATGCCTCCGGGCCCAGCACACCCGCACCCGACCAGGCGCCGGTGGCGAGGAGTTCGAGGGCGACGACCGGATTGACGGCGGTCTGCCACACCACGGCCTGCGAGCCGTACTCCTTCATGGACCACTGGTTGTCGACCACGTGGTACAGGTACACCTCGCGCGGCGCGCCGTCCTTGACGCCCCGCACCCAGGTGCCCGCGCAGGTCTTGCCGTGCATCCGCTCGCCCAGCGTCGCCGGGTCCGGCAGACACGCGGCGACGACGTCCCGGGGCGAGACCCGCACCGGCCCGTCGGCACTGGGCACGGTCACCGGCCCGGTGCGGTCCAGACCCAGCAGGTGCAGCGTCTTCAGCGTGCTGATGAACTCCTCGCCCAGGCCATACTTGAAGGTCACCCGGCGCGCATCCACCCAGCGCGGCATCAGGAGCACCTCCTCGTGCTCCACGTTCACGCACTCGACCGGCCCGATGCCCTCGGGGAAGTCGAACACCTCGGGCTCACTGAACGGCTCGGTGGTGAACCAGCCGCGGCCGTCCTCGTAGACCACCGGCGGGTTGAGGCACTCCTCGATCGTGGTCCAGATGCTGAACGACGGCGCGAAGTCGTACCCGTCGACGGTTAGGTTCGCACCGTCCCGGACACCGATCTCCTCGATCTCGTCGAAGAGTTCGTCGGCCGCGTACCGGGCGAACACGTCCGACAGCCCCGGCTCCACCCCCATCCCGACGAGGGCCAGCGCCCCCGCCTTCTCCCAGTCGGCCGCCTGCTCGAACTGCGCGTCGCCCAGCTTGACCCCGCACTCCGCGTACGGCCGCTCCGGATGCGGGTGCGACAGCGACATCGCCATGTCGACATAGGTGGCGCCGGCCGTGCGCGCCGCCTGGAACAGCGGCATCACGAACCGCGGGTCGGTGGCGTTGACCAGCACATCGCACGCGTGCCGCGCGAGCAGCGCCGCGACCGCCGCCTCGTCGCTCGCGTCGACACGCTCGGCCCGGAACCGTTCGTCACCGCCGAGCGCCGCCACGGCCGCCTCGGCGCGCGCGAGGTCGTAGTCGGCGACCACCATCGCCTCGAAGAAGGGACGCCGGGCGGCGATCCGGGTGATGGCGGTACCCACTCCGCCGGCTCCCACGAGCAGTACACGCATGACAAGACTCCCTCGGCTGAAGGTCTACGACGTGGTGGGGCCCCGCCCGAGATACAACGCCGCCCCGTCACATAAGGTCAATGGCGTTGGCATAAGAAAGGGAGGATGTCATGCCGAAGCCGGTCATACCGGAGGAGAAGCGGCGCCGACGGCGTCCCACGAAAAGCGGCACGGTGCTGTCGGAGCGGCTGATAGTCGACACGGCACTGCGCATACTGCGTGAACACGGCAGCGTCGGCCTCACCGCCCGCCGCCTCGGCCTCGCCCTCGACGCCGACCCCAGCACTCTCTACCGCTACTTCCGCGGCATGGACGACCTGACCCTCGCGATCGGCGACGCACTGATCGGCCAGGCACTGGAGGGCTGGCAGCCGACGGGGGAGTGGCGCGAGGACCTGCGCACCGTCGGCCTGCGCATCCACGCCGCGTACGTCGCCCACCCCCAGGCCGCCGTCCTCACGACGAGCCGCGTCACGGGACGCGCCAACGAACTCGCCGCCGACGAGACAGTGCTGCAAATCCTGCGCTCGGCAGGCTTCCCGCTGCCGGACACCGTCCGCATCTACCACGCCTTCATCGACCAGACCCTGGCCTTCGCATCCCTGGACGCCGCGTCCCTGGCCCTGCCGAGCGCGTCACTGAGGGCGGACGAGGAGATGTGGCGCTCGACGTATGCCCGGCTGCCCCGCAGTACGCATCCCCGTATCGCTGAGGCGGCGCCGCTGCTGGCGACACGGATGGTGAACAGTGCCTATCCGACGGCGCTGGAGATGCTGTTGGACAGCGCCGATGCCCAGCTGGCAGGGCCGGTCGGCGGTTCTGCAGCGCCGTAAGGGGCGCGGGGAACTGCGCGACCGGCCACGATGGCGCCGCAGACGAAAGACGGCACGGCGTGGACCTACGAGCGGAGCGTGTCCGCTGCCGTCGCGGTCACGGCCTCCGTCACCGCCGACAACGCGGGCGAATCCAGCTTCCACTGCTGCCAGTACAGCGGGACGTCGAGCGGCCGCTCCGGGGCCAGCTGCACCAGTCGGCCGTCCTTCAGGAGCGGCCCCGCCTGCACCTCGGGGATCATGCCCCAGCCCAGTCCGGCGACCACGGACGTCAGGAACCCCTCCGACGTGGGGACGTGGTGCCGTACGGCACTCGCGCCGGTCGGACCGCGCCGCAGCCCGCGCACGAACCCGTCCTGGAGATCGTCGCTCCGGTCGAACGACATCACCGGCGCCCGCCCCAGCGCATCCCCCAACGCCCCACCGAGATACCGCTCCGCGAACCCCGGACTCGCCGCCGCCAGATACCGCATCCGCCCCAACCCCCGCACAGAACACCCCGCAACGGCATCCGGCGACGACGTCACCGCGGCCATCACCGCCCCCTCCCGCAGCAGCGACGCCGTACGACTCTCGTCCTCCCGCCGCAGCTCGAAGCAGAGCGCCGGCTCCGCAGGCACCCGCGTGAGCGCCCCCAGGAACCACGTCGCCAGCGAGTCCGCGTTGACCGCGATGGAAACCCGCGTCGGCTCCCCGACCGCGCTCATGCCCAGCTCGGCCCGCGCATCCCGCTCCAGCCGGGCCAGCTGCCGGGCGAACCGCACGACGACCTCGCCCGACTCGGTCGCCCGCACCGGTTTGGTCCGCACCAGCAGCACCCGCCCCGTGCGCTGCTCCAGCGCCTTTACCCGCTGGCTCACCGCCGACGGCGTCACATGCAGGGCCGCGGCGGCCGCGTCGAAGGTGCCCTCGTCCACCACCGCGAGCAGTGTCCGCACCTGGTCGAGGGGAAGCTCGGTCAGTTCGGTCTTCATATCTGCTAACGATACGTAAGAATCTTTAGCTGTACGTCAAGAGATCGCTTCCTTAGCGTCAATGGCATGACAAACGCCTTGACCACCGCCGTCGCCGGATTCGGCACCGGCCTCTCGCTGATCGTCGCGATCGGCGCCCAGAACGCCTTCGTCCTGCGCCAGGGGATCCGCCGCGACGCCGTCCTCGCCGTCGTCGGCATCTGCGCCCTGTCCGACGCGCTCCTGATCACCCTGGGCGTGGCCGGTGTCGGCGCGGTGGTCGTGGCGTGGCCGGGGGTGCTGACGGCGGTCGCCTGGATCGGCGGGGTGTTCCTGCTGGGCTACGGCGCGCTCGCCGCCCGCAGGGTGTTCAAGCCGGGCGACGCTCTGCTGACGCAGGGCGACGTGGCGGGGTCACGGCGGCGCGCGGTACTGACCTGTCTCGCGCTGACCTGGCTCAACCCGCACGTCTACCTCGACACCGTCTTCCTGCTCGGCACGATCGCCGCCGACCGCGGCCCGCTGCGCTGGACCTTCGGCCTCGGCGCCGCACTCGCCAGCCTGTGCTGGTTCGCCGCGCTCGGCTTCGGCGCGCGGCTGCTGAGCCGCCATCTCGCCAAGCCCGCCGCCTGGCGGGTGCTGGACGGAGTGATCGCCGCGACGATGATCACCCTCGGCGCCTCCCTCATCGCCGGAGCCTGAAAGCCGAGACCCCGATCCCAACTCCTGGCCGCTGCTGCCATAGTGATCCCCGGACGAGAAAGATGTAGCGAGCATCCAGGAAGCGCGTGGACACGAGCGAGAGCAGTACCGAACCCCAGGAGAAGGACCCGGAGAAGGACCCGGAGAGGGACCCGGAGAAGGACCCCTCCCCGGTGTCTCCCCAGCGGCGCGGCTGGCGTCGCTGGGCCATGGACACCCGGCCCCTGCGCCGCCCGGCCTACCGCCGCCTGTGGTCCTCGACCATCGTCACGGCCGTCGGCAGCCAGCTCACCGCGGTCGCCGTGCCCAAGCAGATCTACGACATCACCGGATCCTCGGCCTGGGTCGGCGCGGCCAGTGTGGCCGGACTGCTGCCGCTGGTGGTGTTCGCGCTGTGGGGCGGGGCGATCGCCGACAGCATGGACCGCCGCAAGCTGCTGCTGATCACCAACAGTGGCATCGCCGTCACCTCGGTGCTGTTCTGGCTCCAGGCCGTCACGGGCCTGGACTCGGTGGCCGTACTGATGGTGCTGCTCGCCGTGCAGCAGGCGTTCTGGGGCATCAACGCCCCGGCCCGCAACGCCTCCATCGCCCGCCTGGTCCCGGCCGGCGAACTGCCCGCCGCCAACGCCCTCGGCTCGACCGTCATGCAGACCGGCCAGGTGGTCGGACCGCTGCTGGCCGGCGTGCTGATACCGGTCATCGGCCTGGCCGAGCTGTACCTCATAGACGCGCTGGCGCTGTGCGTCACCGTGTGGGCGGTCGTACGGCTGCCCGCGCTGCCGCCGGTGAAGGCCGCGGCCGAACGCCGCGCGGGCGTACGGGAGATCGCGGAGGGCTTCCGCTACATCGCCCTGCACAAGGTGCTGTTGCTGTCCTTCCTGGCCGACATCATCGCGATGGTCTTCGGCATGCCCCGCGCCCTGTTCCCCCAACTCGCCGGCGAGACCTACGGGTCGTACGGCGAAGGGCTCGCCCTCGGCCTGCTGTTCGCGGCGATCCCGATCGGCGCGGTGGCCGGCGGGCTGTTCTCCGGTACGTTCTCGCGGGCCCGCCGGCACGGCTGGATGGTGATCGGCGCGGTCGTCGCCTGGGGCGCCGCCATCACCGGCTTCGGGCTGAGCGGCAGTCTGTGGCTCGCGGTGGTGTTCCTGGCCCTCGCCGGGGTCGCCGACATGGTCTCGATGGTCTTCCGCGGGGCGATCCTGCTGTCCGCCGCCAGCGACGAGATGCGCGGCCGGATGCAGGGCGTCTTCACCGTCGTCGTCGCGGGCGGCCCCCGCCTCGCCGACGTCCTGCACGGCACGGCGGGCGCGGCCTTCGGCCCGCGCGCGGCCACCGTGGGCGGCGGCCTGCTGGTCGTCGTCCTCATGCTGGCCCTGGCCGCCGCGGTGCCGGCCCTGCGCCGCTACCGCGTCTGAACGGGCGCGCGCCTCCGCTCAGAGCACACTGCGCCGGGACGTCCCGTACTGCTCCATCAGCTTGCCCCGGGTCATCTCCAGCCGGTACGCGAGGATTTCGGCGACGTGCCGCACCAGCGACAGGCCGAGCTGTGTGTCCTCCTCGCACAGCCGGAGCACAGCCGCAGCCTCGAACTCGTAGGCGCGCACGGGACTGAAGGCCTCCGCGCCGAAGTCCCACTGGTACGGCGGGAACATCCAGGACCAGCCGAGCAGATCGCCGGCGCCGAGACTGGCGACGGTGACCCGCTGCAGGGACGTCACCCGCTGGTCGAGGGAGACGGCGCCCGAGCGGATGACCCAGAAGCGGTCGGCCGTGCCGCCCGCCTCGAAGATCCGGGCGTCCTCCGCGAAGGAGACCTCCCGGGCGAGCGACATCAGCCGCTCACGCTGAGGCGGTGGCAGGGCGGTGAGCAGTTTGATCGCTTTGGTCATGGCACGGGGCTCCTCGCCGGGGACTGGGCCTGAAGGTGCTTCCCTGCGTCCATTTCAGCCGCTGCGGGCCCGGTGAGCACCTCGGCGGAGCGCGGTTTCGGCCGGGCATCTCCTGCGGCGGGCCGCCGAGGGCATGAAAAAGCCCTGGCTGGACGGGGGAGACCAGCCAGGGCCGTATGCGGTGGTGCGCGGGGGACGGATACGGTCGACCCCGTGACCACTTATGAATGAACCGTAAACCATCTTCGGGGATTCTGCGTACCCGAAACCACGGTACGTGACCGGTTTCACTCCGATCCTGGTTTCAGGTCCGGTTCGTGGCGCTTGCCCGGGGTTCATAGTGCTTGCCCGGGGTCAGGATCTCCTCCAGCACCGTCAGCACGGTCTCGTAGGCCAGGGTCCGGACGGCGGCGTCGTGGGCACCGTCGGGATCGGCCGCCCTCAGCTCCTCGCTCCGTACCCGCCACTTCCGCTCCTCCTGCCGCGCACAGGCCCTCGCGCGCTGCATCCGCCGCAGCAGTTCGTCTGAGTCCACGACATCGGTCATGACCTCCGCGTACCCGGTTTCGCCCGGGTGAGCCCTCAGCTGTCCGGTGCCTTCACGGGCACCCCCAGGGGACGCGCCAGCCCGGCCACGCCCTCGTCCAGGCGTTGCAGATGCCGCAGGACGCGATCGGTGACCCGGCCGTAGCGCGGGGTGCCGGGGGCGGCCGGGCCCAGGAGTGAGGCGATGCTCGGGCCGGTGCGGAGCTCGGCCGGGGAGTGTTCCTCGGTGACGTGGGCGGCGAGCGCCTCGATGTTGTGCTCGATGCGGGCCGCGCCCCGGCGCAGCCTCGGGTCCGCCGCGATCGAGGGGTGGGTGGGGAGCAGCTCGGCTGTCGCGGCCAGGGAGCGCGCGTGGTACGCGCACGTCTCCAGCAGCGCGACGACATAGCGGGCGGTCTCCCGCCGGGCCCGCAGCGGCGTCACCGGGTGGGTGAGCGGCTGCACGGCCGCCCGCAGATCGGCCAGCGCCTGGTCCAGGTCGCGCGCCTCGTCGAGCAGTTCCACGGGCGGCCCGCCGCTGAGCTGGTCGACGGCGCTGCGGGTGACGTCGCCGAGTCGGCGCAGCACGGTGGCGAGGAGTTCGTTCGTACGCAGGTCCGTCTGCACCGGCAGCACGAACGCGGCCGCGATCACCCCGCAGGCCGCGCCGAGCGCCGTCTCCTCGATGCGCAGCACGAGCACCGAGAGGCTGTAGGTGTGCAGCAGGGTGTAGAGCAGGCCCAGGGCCGCCGTGACGAAGAAGGACACCAGCGTGTAGGACAGCGGCGCCGAGTAGAACATCGCGAAGACGAACAGCAGCACCAGCGCGAACGCCGTCCAGGTGTGGCGCCCGACCGCGCCGGCCAGCACGATGCCGGCCAGGACGCCCAGGACGGTGCCGAGCAGACGGCGGTAGCCCTTGACCAGGATCTCGCCCGTGGAGGCGGTGTTGAGGAACACGATCCAGCAGGTCAGCACCGCCCAGTACCAGCGGTCCCGGGACAGCAGCTCGCCGCCGACGATGGCCAGCGACGACCCCACGGCGACCTGCACCGCGGCACGCGTGGTCGGTCGCCGCAGCCCCGTCGGCTCCTGAGCCGGCTCCTCCTCGCCGGCGTCGAGCACGGCGTCCTCCGCGTCCAGCTCCTCGCGCGAACGGGCCGTGGCCGGCGTGTCGTCGGCCTCGTCCGGGGCACCGCCCAGGGCGATCCGCAGCCCGAGGACGGCGCGGGCGGCCTCGCCGATCGCCCGGAAGACGTCCTGCTCGACGGGCGGGACATCGGGCAGGTTCTCCTCGTCGCGATACCCGAGGAGCCGGTTGCGGACCAGGGCCACCGAGGTCCCGCCGGTCTGGTCGAGGGGGCGCAGCACCAGCAGGCGCAGCGCCTGGAGGTCGCGGTGCAGCACGACGGTCGCCTCGTCCCGCAGCGGCTCCCGTCCACCCGAGGGCACGGGCGCGCCCGGCAGATGCAGGGCCAGCGTGTCCACCCGCTCGGCGCCGCGCACACGCAGCAGCGCCAGCCCCAGCCGCTCGGCGGCGATCTCGGCGTCCGCGACACGCCGCTGCACGAGCCGGGCCACCGTCTCGTCGGCGGTCCCCTGTGCCAGCCGGCCCTGGATCAGCAGAGCCGTCTCGTGCAGCCGGGCGGTGCCCTCGCGAACGTGCTCCAGGGCCCGGTCCGCGTCCTCGGGACCGGCGTCGAGCAGATCGAGCTGCGCGGACAGCAGCTGGGCCAGCCGGGCGCGGAAGGCCTCCCGCAACCGCTCCAGCACCCCCGTCGGCGTCTCGGGGACGAGCACGAACCGCACCAGCGCGCTGCACACGAAGGCCACCGCGACCACGCCGCACAGCTCGGGCAGTTCGGCGACGGTGGCGCCGACGAACAGGGACACGAAGTAGATCTGGAAACCGATCAGACCGAGCGCGGTGCCACGGTCGCCGAATCTGCGCCCGTACACGGCACAGAAGATCAGCGCGACGAAGAACAGGTCCCCGGCCACGACATGACTGTGCAGCACCGCCGCCAGCGTCATGGACGCCAGCGCCACCGGCAGACCCAGCGAGAGCGTGACGGCCTGCTGGCCCCGCTGCTTCTCCCGGATGGCGAAGGCGGAGACCATCGCCGCCAGGGCCCCGGCCACCAAATGGCGGACTTCGGTGCCCAGCAGGGCGAGCACGGCGACCGCGAGGGCGATCGAGCCGGCGGTGCGCAGCCCCGCGGTCAGCCGCAGCAGCCCGGGGTCCGACGCCGCGGCACGGTCCCGCAGTCGCGCCCGGACCGGCCCTGCCGCTGCCTTCACACCACCGCACTCTCTCCCGCGCTGTCCCCGTTCACGCCCTGCTCCGCGGACCGGCCGAGGCCGTCACCGGACCGGGCCGTCACCGCACCGGGCCGTCACCTCACCCGGCCGTCACCTCACCCGGCCGTCCCGCCGGCCCCGCGCTTCCCGGCGACCCGTGCCTGTAGCTCCTCCGGCGTCAAATAGGCGTGCACGAACTCGAAGTCCTTCAGCTTGGCCGGGCTGCGGGACTGGAATCCGGTGCGCACGAAATCGTCCCCGGCCACCATGTTGAGCAGCCAGTTCGTCATGACCCGGGTCTTGGCGACATTGGTGCGCAGCGCCGACCAGTGGTAGCCGCGGGCGACGGCCATCGCGGGCAGGCCCTTCAGCTCGACACCGAGGGGCTTGGAGACGGCGTCGAAGCCGCCGAGGTCGACGACCAGCCCGAGGTCCTTGTGCCGGTACGGCCGCAGCGGCTGGCCGCGCAGGGCCGCGATGACGTTGTCCGCCACGACCTTGCCCTGGCGCATGGCGTGCTGGGCGGTCGGTGGGCAGACGGCGCCCTCCTCGTCCTTCGCCACATCGGGCACCGCGGCGGCGTCGCCGAGCGCGAACACACCGTCGTGCCCGGGCAGGTTCATCTCGGCGTTCACCGCGAGCCGCCCCCGCACCGTCTCCGCGCCCAGCGTGGCGATCAGCGGGCTGGCGACGACACCGGCGGTCCAGATCAGCGTGCGGGTGGGCACGACCCGGCCGTCGGTGAAGGTGACCTCGTCGGGGCCCGCCTTGGCGATGGACACGCCGAGGGAGATCTCGATGCCGCGCTTGCGCAGGATCTCCTGGGCATCGGTGCCGAGCTTCTCGCCGAGCTCGGGCATCAGCCTCGGCGCGATGTCGATGAGATGCCATTTGATGAGGCTCGGGTCGAGCCGCGGATAGCGCTTGACCGCGTTGTGGGTCAGCATCTGCAGACACGCGGCGGTCTCCGTGCCCGCGTAGCCGCCGCCGACCACCACGAACTGCAGCCGTCGCGCGCGCTCGTCCGGGTCCTGGCTGGCGTCGGCCAGGTCCAGCTGGGAGATGACGTGGTCGCGCAGGTAGGCGGCCTCCGCGAGGGTCTTCATGCCGTAGGCGTTGTCGGTCAGCCCCGGGATGTCGAAGGTGCGGGTGATGCTGCCGGGGGCCAGCACGATGTAGTCGTACGGCTCGTTGACGATCTTGTCGGTGATGGTGCGGACGACGCAGACCTTGGCCGCGAGGTCCACGCCGATGGCGCCGCCCGGGATGATCCGCGTGCGGTACCTGCGGCTGCGGCGCAGGGACACGGCGATCGACTGCGGGGTGAGGACGCCGGAGGCGACCTGGGGCAGCAGCGGCAGATAGAGCTGGTAGGACGATGGCGTCACCAAGGTGATCTCGGCGTCGTCGGGGGAGAGTTTGCGTTCCAGCCGGCGCACACAGCCGACTCCGGCGAAGCCTGCGCCAACCACCAGGATCCTGGGTCGTGTCACGGTGATCATCCCTTCTGCGGCTCCAGGCCGTCTGCCTCGACGACGTTCGCCTGCCCCTGGATCGCGGCTTCGCACACCTCGATCCCACCGCGCCACCGGTCGTTCCGCCAGCCGGGAGCAGCAGGCAGATGAACCCGTCGACAGCCACCCTGCCCCAACGTGCGCGCCAGCACACCGGTTCGGAGATGAAAGACGTGTACGCGTGATCTCTTGACGGGTGATTGGTCTGAACCTACCTTCCGAATCGACCGTCTAGATAAGAGGCCGTGGTTCACATACATGACCATGTGTGAGACGCGGTCCAACCCCCACGTCCGACAGGAGGCAGGATGTTCCCACGCCTGCGCACCCTCACCGTCACCACGACGCTGTGCGCCACATCGCTGCTGGCCGCCCCGCATGCCTTCGCCGAAGTCGAGCCCGGCGGCTGGCAGTCGGTGTCACCCGGCTACAGCGAGCAGGAGCGGGGCTGCGGCCAGATCGACGGCCTGACCTTCCGGCTCACCTGCTCCACCGCCAGTGGCGACCAGCGGGCTGAACGTCGCTATGCCACCTACACCGGCGGAACCCGCCAGTTCGAGGGCTACTTCCGCATCACCGGCCTCAGTGGCACCCGGATCAGCCTCAAGCAGACCTTCCACGAGTCGGGCTCCGGCCCGTACTTCATGCTCGCCGTCGAGCGCGGCGGCCGGCTGTACGCGGTGCACGGCGGCGCGACGCTCTCGGGCGCCGGGACCGTCGGCGCGACCGTCCGCGTCAACACCGTCCACCAGGTCGGCGCCGAGCACCGCACCTACATCAACGGCTCCCTCAAGCACACCTACGCCAGCCCCGGCGGCAGCTTCTACGACAAGTTCGGCGCCTACCGCACCAGCAGCGGCAACGGGACGGCCACCGTGGAGTGGAGCGGCATCCGCTTCTGGCGCAAGTAGCGGCCGCCGTATGCGACGAAAGACGTGCGTCGCGGTGTCGGCAGCGCTGATCCTGGCGCTGCCGGCCTGCTCGGCCGACCCCCGGCAACCCCTGCGCGGTGTCCTCACGACCCCCACCGACATCGACCTCGACTGGACCGGGGCCCGGCCGGGAGTCGACGGCCATGTACTGGAGTTCGCCACCGACGAGGCGGGCCCCTACACCGTCCTGGACCATCTGCCCCGGCAGGTCGCGACCTACCGCCACCCCGACCTGATGCCGCACACCACGTTCTTCTACCGGCTGCGGGCCTACCGGGGCCCCGTGTCCCGGCCGGCGCGCACCGAACTGCCGGACGGCATCCGCTTCACCTGGACCGACGACTCCACCGACGAGGACGGATTCCTCCTGGAGATGCGCCGCAAGAACAGCGACGGGTACGACCCCGTCGCCGTCGTCGACCCGGACACCACCGCCACGACACTGATCACCCTGCCCGGCGAGAAACAGGCCGCCTTCCGCATCCGCGCCTTCGTCCTCGGCGAGCAGTCCAACGTCGTACGGCTCACCTCGGGCGAGTAGCCGCGCTCAGCGAAAGACGTTGTCCGCGTCGTCCCAGTGCGCGAACTCGTCCGACAGATGCTCCCGGGGCACGCGCGAGCGGGCCTGGTACATCGCGTCGATCTGCAGCGCGTAGTGCCGCACGATCGCGTCCCGGCGCAGCTTCATCGACGGCGTCAGCAGACCGCTGGCCACGTCGAACGGCTCGGGCAGCACCCGGAACACCCGGATGGACTCGGGCCGCGACACCGCGCTGTTGGAGGCGGCCACCGCCCGGGCGATCTCCTCCCGCAGCGCGTTCTCCTCCCGCGCCTCCCGCATGCGGGCGTCGCTGCGCGCCGCGAGGTTGTCGCGCCAGAACGCCAGGAAGTCGGGGTCCAGCGTGATCAGCGCCCCGACACAGGGCCGGTTGTCACCCACGACCACCGCCTGATGGACCAGCGGATGCATCCTGAGCCGCTGCTCCAGGAGTGCCGGGGAGACGCTCTTGCCGCTGCTGGTGACGATGACGTCCTTCTTGCGCCCGGTGATCGTCAGATAGCCGTCGGAGTCCAGCCGTCCGAGGTCCCCGGTGGCCAGCCAGCCGCCGCGCAGCGCCGCCCGCGTCGAGGCGTCGTCGTTGACGTAGCCCTGGAACACCGACGGCCCCCGCACCAGGATCTCCCCGTCGTCGGCCACCCGGATGTCCATGCCGGGGATCGCCTGACCGACGGTCCCCGACATCTCCCTGCCCAGCGGCTGGGCCGTGACACCGCCACTGGTCTCGGTGAGGCCGTAACCGTCGTTCACGTAGATGCCGACACCCTCGTAGAAGAGGGACAGCTCACGGTTCAGGGACGAGCCGCCGGACGTCCCCAGCAGCACCCTGCCGCCCAGTGCGGCACGGAACTTGCGGTACACCGTCCGCTCGTACAGGGCGTGTTGCAGCCGCAGATCGAAGCCGGGCCCCGGCCCGCCGCCCAGTCGCTGACGCTCAAGGGCCGCCGCGAAGTCCCGCGCCGTGTCGGCGGCCCGCTCGAACAACGCCCCCCGGCCCGCCTGCTGGGCCGTCCGCAGGGCGTTCTTGTAGATCTTCTCGAAGATCGACGGTACCGCGCAGAAGTAGGTCGGCCTGAAGGTGCGCAGCGCGGCCGACAGCGACTCCTCGCTCAGATCGGGCTCGTGGCCCATCATCATGCCGCCGCGCATGCACAGGGTCTGCACCAGGAGGCCGTACACATGGGAGAAGGGCAGGAAGGCGAGTACGGACGCCTGCTCTCCCGGGGGCACCACCTTGTGGCCCCAGCCCGCGAGGAGCGTGTCGCAGGTGCTCGCCAGATTCCGGTGACTCAGCGCGCAGCCCAGGGGCCGGCCCGTCGTGCCGGACGTGTAGGCGATGACGGCCGCGGAGTCCGGCAGCACGATCCGGCGCAGTGATTCGACCGTCGTCAGCGGAATGAACTCACCCCGCTCCACGAGCTGCCCGAGCCCGCCCGCGTCCAGCTGCCAGACATGGCGCAGCCGCGGCAGCGACCCGCACACCGAGCCCACCGTCATGACCGTCTGCTCGTCCTCGACCACCACGGCCACACACTCGGCGTCCCGCAGGATCCACTCGACCTGGTCGCGCGACGCCGTCGGATAGATCGGCACCACCTCGGCGCCCACCGCCCACAGCGCGTGGCTGAACACCGTCCACTCGTACCGGGTGCGCGCCATGATGGCGACGCGGTGCCCCGGCGAGATCCCGGACGCGATCAGCCCCTTGGCCAGATCGGCCACCTCGTCGCGCACCTCGACGGCGGTCACCTCCTCCCAGAGAGCGGAGGAGGGATCGGGACGGCGCGCGAGCATCGGCAGCGTGGGATCGAGGACCGCCGTCTCGAAGACGCTGTCGGCGAGCCCACCGGTCAGGGTCGTGACGGTGGGGGGAGCGAGGCCGAGGTCGCGCATGCGCTGCTCCTGTTGTGTACCGGGTGTGACATTGCCGACGAGTTCCGTTATCGGCGGTGCCCGAATCTAGCCCAGTGCGGAGCGCGCGGTGTCGAGAACTGACAATTGACCCCGATCGGTGATCTCGCCGCGATCAGGGCGACAGCCAGACCGTGGCGAGCGGTGGCAGCGTCAGCCGAAGGTGGCCGTCCTCCGGTTTGAGCGGGTCGGGGTTGGTGACGCCGCTCCCGCCGTAGTGCCCGGCGTCCGTGTTGAGGGTCTCCTGCCAGATGTCGATGTGGTCCGGCACCCAGAGCCGGTAGTCGTGACGAACGACGGGCGAGAAGTTCGAGACGGCGAGCAGGACGTCGCCGGCGGCGCCGTACCGCAGGAAGGCGAGGACATTGTCGTCGGCCGCGTCGCCCAGCACCCACTGGAAGCCACCGGGGTCGGTGTCCCGCTCCCACAGGGCCGGGGTCGCCCGGTAGAAGGCGTTGAGGTCACGCACCAGATCCTGCACGCCCCGATGGTCACCCGCGGACGCGTACCCGGGATCCAGCAGCCACCACTCCGGACCGTGCGCCTGAGACCACTCGGCGCCCTGTGCGAACTCCTGCCCCATGAAGAGCAGTTGCTTGCCCGGATGCGCCCACATGAAGCCCAGATACGCGCGATGGTTGGCGCGGCGCTGCCACCAGTCGCCCGGCATCTTGGAGACCAGCGCCTGCTTGCCGTGCACGACCTCGTCGTGGGAGATGGGCAGGACGTAGTTCTCGCTGTAGGCGTACACCATCGAGAACGTCATCTCGTTGTGGTGGTACTTGCGGTGCACCGGCTCCTTCGCGATGTACTCCAGCGAGTCGTGCATCCACCCCATGTTCCACTTCAGCCCGAACCCGAGCCCGCCGCTGTCG
>JABFVM010000232.1 GCA_013362785.1 Streptomyces sp.
CGTCCGGGACACCGCCGCGTTCTTCCGCATCACCAACACCGGGGGCGCCGACGACCGGCTGCTCAAGGTGACGTCGTCCGCCACCGAGGGCGGCACGGCACTGAGCCGTCACCGCATGGTCAGCGCCAGTGCGGCGTCCGCGCGGACGGTGGACTCGGCCCGGGTCCCGGCCGGCGAGGGCCTCGTCATGTCCCCGTTCGGGCTGGACGTGACACTGCGGGCAGGACGGGGGTGGCAGGAGGGCACCTACGTACCGTTCACGCTGCGTTTCGAGCATGCCGGGCGGATCGAGGTGCAGGCGGTCGTCGTCCGCCCGGGCGGGCCCGGATGAGAACAGCCCCGCTCCCCTAGAAGTCGGCTGACGGGCGCGCCCGGTTCCCTCGCGCCGCTGTGTCCTGTATCACTCTTCTGGGCTTGAGTGCGGGACAGGGGTGTTGTGCGTACCCACCCGTGACGAGCGGGCCCCGGATGCGAGGATGAGGGCCGTCATGACTGCTGGGTGGGGTGTGCGCACGATACGGGCCGCGGTGTTCGCGTCCGTCTGTGTGCTGCTCGCCGCCCTCGGTCACGTCCTGATGTCGGGCGACACCGTTCCATGGTGGACGCTCGCGGCAGGTGCGCTCGCCACCGGCGGCGCGGGCTGGTGCCTGGCGGGCCGGGAGCGGGGACTTCCGCTGGTCGTGTCCGTCGTGGTCGTCGCCCAGGGCGGGCTCCACACGTTCTTCGAGTTCGCGCAGTCCGGCGCCGCGGCAGCGGCCGGGACCGGCGCGGCGTCGACCGGTTCCGCCGGCGCCCGGCACGACATGGGCTCCATGGCCGGCTCCTTGGCCACCCACATGGGTTCCGGCGGATCCATGGATATGGCCCACATGGGCTCGGCCCACACAGGCATGAGCCATATGCCCATGGGCCACGAGATGACCGGCACCTCGTCGCTCGGTATGTTCGCCGCCCACACACTCGCCGCGCTGCTGTGTGGTCTGTGGCTGGGCCACGGCGAGCGTGCCGCGTTCCGCATCCTGCGGGCCGTGGCCGGTTGGCTGGCTGCCCCGCTTCGGCTGTCGCTCGTCCTGCCCACACCGCCGCACCGCCCGCGTCTGCGCCCGCGGCGCGGCCGTTCGGACCGGGCGCCGCGGCTGCTTCCGCTCGTCCACACCATCACTTCTCGGGGGCCTCCGGCGGGGATCGCTGTCGTCTGAGACAGCCGGTTCACCGAGGCCGTACGGACACGGACGCCGACGCGTCGATCGCCGTACGGGCGTCGAGTCTTCGCCGCCCCCATGCCTCGGGCCCCGGCCGTACCTGTCGTACGGCCGTGTTCCCCGCATTCCCGGACCCCTCCGGCAACGGCGTACCCGTACGTCTCACGTACACGTGCCCCGGCGCGCGGCGGTGACCCCGCCGTGCGCGTCGTGCCCGCCGCCGTGCCGGAGTCCGGACTACCCGAGAAGGACTCAGGTGATCACTCCTGCCCTGCACGACCGGAGGCCGCCGACCAGAACGGCCTCCTGCGACGAGTCGACGACCGCGTGGGCGCTGGCCGCGCGCGGCGGTGACCCGGACGCCGCGGACCGTTTTGTCCGCTCCCTGCACCGTGACGTCGTGCGGTACGTGGCGCATCTCTCCGCCGATCCGCAGGCCGCCGACGACCTGGCACAGGACACGTTCCTGCGGGCGCTCGGCAGCCTGCACCGGTTCGAGGGCCGTTCCTCGGCGCGCGCGTGGCTGCTGTCCATCGCGCGCCGCGCGGTGATCGACAGTCACCGCTACGCCGCCGCCCGGCCCCGGCTGTGCGACACCGACGACTGGACGCTCGTGGCGGAACGCGCCCAGCCGACCGGGCTGCCCGGTTTCGACGACGGCATCGCGCTGCTCGATCTGCTGGACGCGCTGCCCGACGAGCGCCGTGAGGCGTTCGTCCTGACCCAGCTGGTGGGCCTGCCTTACGCGGAGGCGGCCGAGCGCAGTGACTGCCCCGTCGGGACGGTCCGTTCACGCGTCGCCCGCGCCCGCGCGACCCTCGTCGAGCTGCTCACGGAGGCCGAGGCCGGGACCGGGGGCGTGACCGACGCCACCACCGTGGCCGAACCGGTCGCCGTGGCCGCCTGACCGGGAACCGGGCGCCGAACCCGGTATCGAAACCGGTATCGAACCCGGTGTCGGTTCACCTCGCGGGGAACTGACACCGGGTCCGCCCCGACTACTGGATCGGGCGGCGGAGATCCGCCCCATGCAACCAGTGGATCCAGGGGAGTTTTTCGATGCGTTCTCGTGTGGGGCGGGCTACGACGGCCGCGGTACTCGGCGGCCTGCTGGCGGCAGGCTGCGGCAGCGGGAACGGGAACGGCGACACCACCGCCCCCGACGCCGCCAAGGGCGACTCCGCCGGCTACCCCGTGACCGTCACCGACTGCAAGGGCGCCAGGACCACCTTCGACTCGGCGCCCCGGCACATCGTCACCAGCAACGCCTCCAGCCTCGAACTGCTGCTGCGACTGGGCGCCGGCGACAAGGTGCTCGGCACCGGCTTCCCGCCCGGCAAGGGCACCCTGCCCGGCGAACTCGACGCGCGCGCCCAGCAGGTGAAGGTGCTCGGCGACACTCTCATCCCCAAGGAGAAGCTCCTCGGCTCCGGCGCCGACCTGTACATCGACACGTTCGCCTCGATGAACATGGGCGGCGGAATGGGCGACGCGCCGACCGAGGACGAGTTCAGGGCGGCCGGCATCAAGCACATCTACCTGAGGTCCACGGCCTGCGCCGCCATGAGCAAGAGCCCGGTCACCGACCTCTCCGCCGTCCAGGACGACATCACCTCGCTCGGCGCCGTCACGGGCACGAGCGCCAAGGCGAGGGAACTCGTCGACGGCATGAAGAAGAAGGTCGACGCCGTCCGCAAGGCCGTGGGCGGCACTCCCGAGAAGGAGCGGCCCACCTACTTCTTCTTCGACTACGACGCCGGCACCAAGCAGCCCATGGCCGTCTGCAACCGGCAGGTCGCCAACGCGGTCATCGGCCTCGCCGGGGCCCGCAACGTCTTCGCCGACTGCGACGACGACTACCGGCAGGTCGGCTGGGAGGACGTGATCGCCGCGAACCCGGACTGGATCCAGCTCGGCGTACGCAACCGGGGCAGCGAGGCCGCGAACGAGAAGGCGTTCGACGAGGCGCAGCGGTGGCTGGAGTCGAACTCCGCCACCAAGGGCCTGAAGGCGGTCAAGGAGGGCCACTTCGTGCGCATCGGCTCCGAGCGGACCACCATCGCCGGGGTCGGGAACGCCGACACGGTCGAGCAGATCGCCAAGACGCTCCACCCCGGCAAGGCCGGCCGACCGTGACCTCCTTGGTGGCGCGGCGCGACGACGAGGAGACGGCCGCGGAGACACGGACCCTGCCCGCCGGCCCGCTGGCGTCGGTCCTGGGCGTCGTCCTCCTCGCCGCGCTGACGGCCGCCGTCGCCTGGGGCTCGACGTCCGTCCCACCCGGCGACGTGTGGAGCGTGGTGTGGCGGAGGCTGTCCGGCGAGGCCCCCCGTCCCGGCACGAACGACCTGATCGTGTGGCAACTGCGCCTGCCGCGAGCCCTGTTGGCCGCACTCGTCGGAGCCGGGCTCGGACTCGTCGGTACGGCGGTGCAGGCTCTGGTGCGCAACCCGCTCGCCGATCCCTACCTCCTGGGCATCTCCAACGGTGCCTCCCTGGGCGCGGTCGCCGCGATCGTGCTCGGCCTCGGGGCCGGCGGGGCGCTGGGACTCGGGCTGTCCGCCGCGGCCTTCGCCGGGGCCCTGGCCACCTTCGCCCTCGTGTGGGCCGTGGCCCGGCGCGGCGGCGGATTCGCGCCGTTGCGGCTGGTGCTGGCCGGGGTGGCGATCGGGCAGTTCCTCTCCGGGTTCACCAGCTATCTGGTGCTGCAGGCCGGGGACGAGCAGCAGACCCACAGCGTGCTGTTCTGGCTCATGGGCAGCCTGAGCGGCGCCAACTGGGACCTGCTGGCCGTGCCGGCGATCACGGTCGCGGCCGGGTGGCTGTGCCTCCAGGCGCGCGCCCGGGGGCTGAACGCCCTGCTGATGGGCGACGAGTCCGCGGCCGGGCTCGGCATCGACGTCACCCGGCTGCGGCGGGAACTGTTCACGGTGACCAGCGTGCTGACCGGCGTCCTGGTGGCCGTCTCCGGCGCGATCGCGTTCGTCGCGCTGATGGTGCCGCACGTCTGCCGTCTGGTCGTCGGCGGCGACCACCGGCGTCTGCTGCCGGTCTCCGCGCTGTTCGGAGCGCTGCTGCTGGTCGTCGTCGACATCCTGTGCCGGACGGCGATGGACACCCAGGAGCTGCCGGTCGGTGTCGTCACCTCGCTGATCGGCGCTCCGGCGCTGCTGTACCTGCTGGACCGGCGATTGGGGAGCGGAAGTTGAGGATCCGGGGGAACGGACGTTGAGGATCGACATCGAGGACCTGCACGTCGCCTACGCCGGCCGTACGGTCGTCGCCGGCGCCCGGCTGATCGCGGCCGAGGGCGAGATCACCGGCCTCGTCGGCCCGAACGGCAGCGGCAAGTCCACGCTCCTGCGCACCGTCTACCGGCATCTGAAGCCGGTCGCCGGCCGGGTCCTGCTGTCCGGCACCGATCTGCGCCGGATGGCGCCCGCCGAGGCGGCCCGGCATGTCGCGGCACTCCCGCAGGAGCGGGGCGGCGACTTCGAGCTGTCCGTCCGCGAGGTCGTCGCCATGGGCCGTACGCCCTACAAGCGGGCCTTCGCCGGGGAGGACGCCACCGACCGGGACGTCGTCGCCGGGGCTCTCGCGGACGTCGGCATGGAACGGTACGCCGGGCGCCGCTTCACCGAACTGTCCGGCGGCGAACGCCAACGCGTCCTGCTGGCCCGCGCCTTCGCCCAGCAGCCGGACGTGCTGGTCCTGGACGAGCCCACCAACCACCTCGACATCCGCCACCAGGTCGAACTGCTCGCCCTGCTCAGGACCCGGCGCCGC
>JABFVM010000398.1 GCA_013362785.1 Streptomyces sp.
GGTCACCCTCCTCCTGGTCAGCGCGGTCGGTGTGGCGGCGCTCGGGTGGCCCTTCCTCGCTCCGCCCGCCGCGCAGGTCAGCGCGCACGCCCAGGACGCTCCGTGGCTGTTCACCTGCCTGCTGCTCCTGCTGGTCGCCGTCGTCGCCGCGACGATCGCCGAGTCCGGGCTCGGCCCGAAGGCGGTGGCGATGCTGGGCGTGCTGGCGGCGACCGGCGCCGCGCTGCGCCCGCTGGGGGCCGGGACGGCCGGGATCGAGCCGATGTTCTTCCTGATGGTGCTCAGCGGCCGGGTCCTCGGCCCCGGCTTCGGGTTTGTGCTCGGCTCGGTGACGATGTTCGCGTCCGCCCTGCTCACGGGCGGGGTGGGCCCGTGGATGCCGTTCCAGATGCTGTCGATGGGCTGGTTCACGATGGGCGCCGGGCTGCTGCCGGGCCCGGACCGGCTGCGCGGCCGGGGTGAGCTGTTCCTGCTGGCCGGCTACGGCTTCCTCGCCGCGTTCGCGTACGGCACGGTGATGAACATGCAGGGCTGGCCGTACCTGCTCGCGGACGGCTCGAACATCGCCCCCGACCCCGACGCCGGGCCTTTGGCCAATCTCGCCCGCTTCGTCGCGTACTGCCTGGCCACCTCGCTCGGCTGGGACCTCGGCAGGGCCGTCGTCACCGTGATCCTCACGCTCACCCTCGGCCCGGCGATCCTCAGGGCGCTGCGCCGGGCCACGCGCCGGGCGGCCTTCGAGAGCCCGGTCACATTCGACGCACCCGCACGGTGAGGCTCCGCGCGCGGACCGTTACGCATCCGGTGAAGCACCCCACATGAGCCAGATCACCTACTATCTGGCCTAGTCGGACAAATCAGACGCCATGTGCACGCCAAAATAGCATCTGACCTGCACATTGAGAGCCACGTCACACAAACGACCTTTCTCCCGCTTACGACCACAACTAGCAAAAGGGCTCATTGCGGACACCTTCCCGGGCTGCTTCTCTGGATGACGTCGCACGGCGCCGACGTGCCCCACAGGGCCGCGGCGCCGATGCATGCCCCCCGCCTCGCATCGCGTGGTTCCGGCATGCCCGCGGCGCCCTGTCCCCGAAGAAAGGCTCCCCGTGTCCGTGGTTTCCACCTTCCGCCGCCTGTCCGCCCCGAAGAAGGCCCTCACCGGTGCGGCCCTGGCCGCCGCCACCGCCGGCACCCTGTTCGCCGCCGCCCCCGCGCAGGCCGCGACCTCGACCTCCTCGGCGCAGGCGACCGCGAAGAAGATCATCTCGGACTCGGCCCAGTACCAGTGCTTCTCGAACATCGTCGACCACGAGAGCGACTGGAACGTCAACGCCACCAACGCGTCGTCCGGCGCCTACGGCCTGGTCCAGGCCCTGCCCGGCAACAAGATGGCGTCCGCGGGCTCCGACTGGAAGACCAACGCGGCCACCCAGATCAAGTGGGGCGTGGACTACATGAAGGACCGCTACGGCAGCCCGTGCGGCGCCTGGAGCTTCTGGCAGTCGAACGGCTGGTACTGAGCCGACCCCGCCAGACAGGACTGAAGGCGGCGGCCCCCGATCCCCGGGGCCGCCGCCTTCGTGCGTACGCGCGGACATGTACGCACGCCTACGTCTCGGGGGAGGCAGGAACGGGGCGTAGGGATAGGGGTGCTCCTGCCTCCCTCGGGACGGACCGACGCCGGCCGCGTGCGCCGGGCTGCGGCGGGCACAGCGTGCGCGGCGTGCGTCAGTCTGCGGCGACCCGGAGCTCCTTCACCCCGTTGATCCACGCCGAGCGCAGGCGGCGCGGGTCTCCGACCAGTCGAAGGCCGGGCATCGCGTCGGCCACGGCGTTGAAGAGAAGGTCGATCTCCAGCACCGCCAGGGACTTGCCCAGGCAGTAGTGGGGGCCGCCGCCGCCGAAGCCGAGGTGGGGGTTGGGGTCGCGGGTGATGTCGAACGCGTCCGGATTCTCGAAGACCTCGGGATCGTGGTTCGCCGAGGCATAGAAGATGCCTACCCGTTCTCCCTTGTTTATGCGCTTCCCGCCCAATTCCGTGTCCTGTGTGGCGGTTCGCTGGAAGGAGACCACCGGCGTCGCCCAGCGGACGATCTCCTCGGCGGCCGTCTCGGGGCGCTCCCTCTTGTACAGCTCCCACTGCTCGGGGTGGGTGAGGAAGGCGTGCATGCCGTGGGTGATGGCGTTGCGGGTCGTCTCGTTGCCCGCGACCGCCAGCATCAGCACGAAGAACCCGAACTCGTCCGAGCGCAGGCTGCCTTCGTCCTCGGCCGCCACGAGAGTGCTGACGATGTCCTTCGCCGGGCACTCCTTCCGGTCGGCGGCCATGTTCATGGCGTAGGCGATGAGTTCGGTGGCCGACTCCTGGCCGACCTCCTCGGTGATGGCGTACTCGGGATCGTCGTACGCGATCATCTTGTTGGACCAGTCGAAGATCTTGGCCCGGTCGTCCTGCGGGATGCCGATGAGCTCGGCGATGGCCTGCAGGGGCAGTTCGCAGGCGACCTCGGTGACGAAGTCGAAGGGGCCCGAGCGGTTCCGGGCGTTGGCGGCGATCGTCAGGGCCCGTGTCCGCAGGCGCTCCTCCAGGGCGCGGATGGCGCGCGGGGTGAACACGCGCTGGACGATCTGGCGGACCCGGGTGTGTTCGGGCGGGTCCATGTTGAGCAGGATCAGCCGCTGGGCGTCTATCGCGTCGCGCTCTATGTGTTCGTTGAAGCGGATGATCGCGGTGTTGAGGGAGGACGAGAACAACTCCGGGTGCGTCGACACGTACTTGACGTCGGCGTGCCGGGTCACCGCCCAGTAGCCCTCGTCCTGGAACCCGGCCACGTTGCCAGACTGCGGGATCCAGCGGACCGGTTCGGCGCGGCGCAGCTCGGCGAACTCCGGGAGGGGTACGCGGTGGTGCAGCACATCGGGATCGGTGAAGTCGAACCCGTCGGGAAGCGCTGGACAGGGCATGGACAGCTCCTCAGCTCCTGACGGTCCATCAGCAAGGGTCATCGTGACGGTAGTAACGGGTTCTACAACTGGCAATAGCCGTGAACGTCCCAGTTCCGCGCACACCCCTTGCAGTGATTGAACCTTCGTCAGCACACTGCAACACAGAACTAGAACGCGTACTAGTTCCGCCCAGCTCCGCAGAGCCCTCGGAGAGGATCCGCACCCATGGCTGCCGAACCCGTGATCGTCGAAGCCGTACGCACCCCCATCGGCAAGCGCGGCGGCGCGCTCGCCAACCTCCACCCCGCCTATCTCCTGGGCGAGACCTACCGCGAACTCCTGGGCCGCACCGGCATCCCCGCCGACTGTGTGGAGCAGATCGTCGGCGGCACGGTGACCCACGCCGGCGAGCAGTCCATGAACCCCGCGCGCACGGCCTGGCTCACCATGGGCCTGCCGTACGAGACGGCGGCGACCACCGTCGACTGTCAGTGCGGCTCCTCGCAGCAGGCCTCGCACATGGCGGCCAACATGATCGCGGCGGGCGTCATCGACGTCGGGATCAGCTGCGGCGTCGAGGCGATGTCCCGGGTGCCGCTGGGCTCGGGCTCCAAGCACGGGCCCGGCAAGCCCTTCCCCGACGAGTGGAACGTCGACCTGCCCAACCAGTTCGAGGCGGCGGAGCGGATCGCCCGGCACCGTGGGCTGACCAGGGAGAACGTCGACTCGCTCGGGCTGCTCTCACAGGAGCGGGCCGCCGCCGCCTGGGCCGAGGAGCGGTTCAAGCGGGAGACGTTCGCCGTCCAGGTCCCGACCACCGAGGACGAGCAGCGCGCCGGTCAGGGCATGTGGCGCCTGGTCGACAAGGACGAGGGCCTGCGCGACACGTCCATGGAGGCACTGTCCGGACTGAAGCCGGTCATGCCGACGGCCGTCCACACGGCGGGCAACTCGTCCCAGATCAGTGACGGCGCCGCCGCCATCATGTGGGTGTCGAAACGGATGGCGCGTGCGCTGAAGCTGCGGCCGAGGGCGCGGATCGTGGCCCAGGCGCTGGTCGGCGCCGACCCCCACTTCCACCTCGACGGCCCGATCGACGCGACGAAGGCGGTGCTGGGCAAGGCCGGGATGTCATTGAAGGACATCGACCTCGTGGAGATCAACGAGGCGTTCGCGTCCGTGGTGCTGAGCTGGGCGCAGGTCTTCGAACAGGACCTGGAGAAGGTGAATGTGAACGGCGGCGCGATCGCGCTCGGGCATCCGGTGGGGGCCACCGGGGCCCGGCTGATCACGACCGCGCTGCATGAACTGGAGCGTGTGGACAAGGAGTTCGCGCTGGTGACGATGTGCGCGGGGGGCGGGCTGGCCACCGGCACGATCATCCAGCGGCTGTAGCCCAGCGCACGAACGTCGTGAAGGTGGTGGGCCCGAAGGCGAGGATCGGGCCCGCCGAGTTCTTGGAGTCGCGTATGGCGACGGTGACGGGAGCCTCGGCGATCTCCACGCAGTCACCGCTCTGGTCACCGCTGTGGCTGGACTTACGCCACCGGCTCCCCGCCGGTATCCCGGTGCTCTCCATAACGCCCCTCCATCACACGTCGGATCAACTCCGCCGAGTTCTTGAGGGAGAGAGCAGCGGCCTGGAGATGATCGTATCGGAGCGCGCAGTCCTTGACGATGTCCGGGTTGGCGGTGGGATGTCCGCTGCCGTACCCCTCGGTGTAGACGATCGTCGGATCGCCGGGGACGCGGTAGAGGTTGAACGGGCCCTGCAGCCCCGCGTGTGCTCCGGCCGTGAACGGCAGCACCTGTACGTTGATCCTCGGATTGTGCTCGAAGGACAACAGTCGCTCCAGCTGGCCGCGCATCGTCTCCCGGCCGCCGATCTCCAGGTACAGCGCGGCCTCGCTGAGGATCATCCAGAAGACCGGCGGTTCGTCCTTGTCGAAGATGCGCTGACGGGCGAGCCGTACCTCGGTGCGGTCGTCGAGGTCGGTGTCGTCCAGCACACCGAGCACGGCACGGGCGTATTCCCTGGTCTGCAGGAGCCCGTGCACCATGTGCGTCTGGAAGGTGCAGATCTCGGTCGCCCGCGACTCCAGCTCCGCCACCTGCTGGAACCAGGCCGGAAGTCGACTGCGCATCACCAGCACATACAGCCGGGACAGCAGGCCGCCCGTCTCCAGCGCCACATCCGCCCGCTCGCTGAACGGGAGCGTCGGCAGCTTCCGGGCCGTCTCGATCTGCCCGACCAGCGACCCCGTGCAGTACACGATCCCCCCGAGCTGCTTCTGGGTCAGCCCGGCCGCCTCGCGGCAGCGGCGCAGCTCGAAGCCGAAGTAGTCCAGTGGCGAGGCGCCCGGATCGAGGGTGTTGATCTGGGTCACGCAGGGGCCCCTCTCTTGCAACTCGGCCCGCCCGGGGACCTGTTGTATCGGATCGGTAGCCCAGAGTAGTCGTGCGAGGTCACACTCGTATCGCGAACGAACACATTCCCGCCGCCCGGCCTTCCGTGCCGGGCAGCGACCGGATGGCGAGAGTGCTCGTCGCGGCGCGGGAAGGTCATGTCGGCGCCCTCACCGATGAACGTCCCGGCCCGGTTCCACGTCTTCGCACACGTGGTCTCAGCCGAACAACTCACGCGTACCAGGCCCACCCAGTCGGTCACCGCCGCCCGGAAGCGGTTCCTGCGCACGGTGTGGACTCGCCACCGCGTCCCGCTGCTGGCCACGCTCCCCGCCCTCCCCCTCTACGCGATCTGGTGGGCCTTCCTCGCCACCGGCGGCGGCGATCTCGCAGCGCAGTACGCCTGGGCCGGCTTCGCGGCGCGGCACGGTGAATCGGCGTACAACCTGTTCTGGTACGGCGGTACGCACACCGCCAACTACAGCCTGATCTCGCCGTATCTGATGGCCGCGCTCGGCGTGCGCGCGGTCACCGTCGTCTCCGGTCTGGCCGCCTCCTGGCTGGCGGCCGTGCTGATGGAACGGGCGGGAGTGCGAAGACCCCTCGGCCCCGCCCTGCTCGCCTCGTTCGCCCTGTGGTGCAACGTGGCCTCCGGCCGCACCACCTTCGCGCTCGGCGTCGCCTTCGGGCTCGCCGCGTGTCTGATGCTCACCCGGGACAGACGGATCGCCCTCGCCGCCGGGTACGCCGCCCTGGCGACCATGGCCAGCCCCGTGGCCGGGCTGTTCGTGGCGGTCGTGGGGGCCGCCTTCCTCCTCACCCGCGATCTCCCCCGCGCCCTCGCCCTGCTCCTCCCGCCCGCGCTGACCGTCGGCGCGACCACGCTGCTCTTCCCCTTCAAGGGCGAGCAGCCGATGTTCGCCGACCGGGTCTGGCAGCCCGCCCTCCTCGGCCTCGCCGTCACCGCCCTCGCCCCCCGCACCTGGCGCGTCGCCCGCTGGAGTGGGGTCGTCTACGCGGCCGGGACCGTCCTGACGTACCTCGTCCCCTCCCCCGTAGGCACGAACGTCGAGCGCTTCGCCGAGCTGTTCGCGCCCGCCGCCCTCCTCGCGGTCCTGCTGGCCCAGCCGCGCCTGACCAGGCTCCGCCGGACCCTGCTCATCGCCACGCTCGTCCTCTCCGTCGGCTGGGTCGGCAAGAAGACCGTCAGCGATCTGCGGGTCTCCACGACCGTGCCCGCCTGGGCCGCCGAGCCCCACGGGGTGATCCGCGCCCTGGACCGGCTCGGCGCCGACCGCACCCGCGTCGAGGTCGTCCCGGCCCGCAACCACCGCGAGGCCAGCGGGCTGGCGCCGCACGTCAACATGGCCCGCGGCTGGAACCGGCAGCTCGACATGGAGCGGGGCCGGCTGTTCTACGACGGGTCGTTCTCCGCCGCCACCTACCGGGCCTGGCTGGACCGCTGGGCCGTCGGGTTCGTCGTCCTGCCCTCGGCCAAGCCCGACGGGTACGCCAAGGACGAGGCCCGGCTCATACGCGAGGACCGGCCCGACTGGCTGGAGCCCGTGTGGCAGGACGCGCACTGGCGGGTCTTCCGGGTGCGGGACGCCGTACCGCTGGTGTCGGCGCCCGCGAGCATCGTGTCGGCGTCCGGCGCCGACGTCGTCGTACGCATGCCACGGGCCGGGACCGCCACCGTGCGCGTCGCCCACTCGCCGTGGCTGCACGTCGACGGCGGCGGCTGTCTCGCCCCGCAGGGCGAGTTCACCCGGCTCACGGTCGCCGCCCCCGGCGAGTACCGGATCAGCTCGGAGTACGGCCGTGCGTCGGGGCCGGGCAATCGCTGCTGACCCCGCTGACCCCTTTCCGGCATCCTTTCCGCTCGGTTGAATTCCCGCCCACTCCCTCGGGTAGGGAGTACGCCATGTCACCTACGGATGTACCGACTTCGACCGGGACGAGCGCCGAAGACGGGCCCGCGCTGAAGCGGGTGATGGGCCCGGGGCTGTTGCTGCTGTTCATCGTGGGCGACATTCTCGGTACCGGGATCTACGCGCTGACCGGGCAGGTCGCGGGGGAGGTCGGGGGCGCGGCGTGGCTGCCGTTCGTCGTGGCGTTCGCCGTCGCGCTGGTCACCGCCTGCTCCTACCTGGAGCTGGTCACCAAGTATCCGCAGGCCGCGGGCGCCGCCCTCTATGTGCACAAGGCGTTCGGCAAGCACTTCCTGACCTTCCTGGTGTGCTTCGCCGTGATGTGCTCCGGCATCACCTCGGCGTCGGCGGCCTCGCGGGCCTTCGCGGCCAACCTGGTCGAGGGCTTCGGGATCGACGCGGGCAACGGCCTCGTCCTCCTGATCGCGCTCGGCTTCATGGGCCTGGTGCTGCTCGTCAACCTCCGCGGTGTCAGCGAGAGCCTCAAGGTCAACGTGGTACTGACGGCCGTGGAGTTGACGGGTCTGCTGCTCGTCATCCTGATCAGCGGTTACTTCATCGCGGGCGGGAACGCGGACTTCTCCCGGGTCGTCGCCTTCGAGACCGCCGCCGACAAGAACGTGTTCCTGGCGGTGAGCACGGCGACGTCGCTGGCCTTCTTCGCCATGGTCGGCTTCGAGGACTCGGTCAACATGGCGGAGGAGACCAGGGAACCGGCGCGGGTCTTTCCCCGCATGATGCTCACCGGGCTGGGCGTCACCGGCCTGATCTACGTCCTGGTGTCCGTCTGCGCCGTCGCCGTCGTACCGGTCGGCAAGCTCGCCGCCAGTGAGACCCCGCTGGCCACGGTCGTGCAGACCGCGGCGCCGGACTTCCCGATCTCCGACGTGCTGCCGTTCATCTCCATGTTCGCCGTGGCCAACTCCGCGCTGATCAACATGATGATGGCCAGCCGTCTGCTGTACGGGATGGGCAAGCAGGGAGTGCTTCCCCCGTTCCTCGCCAAGGTGCACGCCGTACGGCGCACTCCGCGGGCGGCGATCGTGCTGACCACCTGCATCGCCTTCGGGCTGATCACCTTCGTCTCGCTGAACCCCGACAGCCCGGTCGTGGCGCTGCTGGGCGGGACGACGTCGCTGCTGCTGCTCACGGTCTTCGCGGGAGTCCATGTGGCGGTCCTCGTACTGCGCCGGGACACGGTCGCGACGCCGCACTTCCGGGCCGGCCGGGTGCTGCCCGTGGTGGGGGCGGTCGCCTGTCTCTACCTGGTCCTGCCCTGGTCCTCCGGACGCCCCGCCGACCAGTACCGCATCGCCGGGATCCTGCTGCTGGTCGGCGTGGCCCTGTGGGCGGTCGCCCGGATCACCCACCCCGCCGCCTCCGCCCCCGACACCGACCGGACCGACGAGACCGCACCGCACTGAGCCGAGGCCCCGGACCCCGACACCCGGGACTCCTGGGACCCGGCACGGCTCATGGCGTGACCTTGCAGCCTTGCGAGACCCGCGTGTCCCTCTCCGCCTCCGCCTCCGCCGTCACCACCCGGGCACGCGGGCCCTGGAGCAGATACGTCATCCCGAAGCCGGCGCCCACGACGGCCGCGCCGCCGACCGCGTCCAGCACCCAGTGGTTGCCGGTGACGACGATCGCGGTGACGGTGAACAGGGGGTGCAACACGCCCAGGGCCTTCATCCACCACCTGGGCGCGAGGACGAGGACGACCAGACCGCACCACAGGGACCAGCCGAAGTGCAGGGACGGCATCGCCGCGTACTGGTTGGTGAGTTCGGTGAGGGTGCCGTAGTCGGGCTGGGTGAAGTCCTGCGGGCCGTGGACCGTGTCGATGAAGCCGAGGCCGGGCATCAGGCGGGGCGGGGCGAGCGGGTAGAGCCAGAAGCCGACCAGGGCGAAGACGGTGGCGAAGCCGATCGCGGAGCGGGCCCAGCGGTAGTCGACGGGGCGGCGCCAGTACAGGACGGCGAGGATGGTGAGCGGGACGCCGAAGTGGAACGACTCGTAGTAGAAGTCGAAGAAGTTCCGCAGCCAGTCGACCCGCACGACGGCGTGGTTGGCCCAGTGCTCGATGTCGATGTGCAGGGCGCGTTCGATGGAGTGGATCTCCGCGCCGTGCTGCTCGGCGGTGACCCGGCCGGCCGAGTTGGAACCGCCGGCCGCGGCGAGCCGGATCTGGGCGTAGGCGTAGTAGGTGACCCGGATCAGCAGCAGCTCGAAGAGCAGGTTGGGGCGGCTGATCACCCGGCGCAGGAACGGCACCAGCGGGATGTGCCGGAACCGGGCCGGGACCCGGTCCGCGTACCGCGTCGGGACGGGGGTCTGCCAGTACGGCGAGGTGCGGGACAGGAACGGGACGACGGCCGCGGTGGCGAGCGCGGCGAGCAGGACGAGGTCGGCGCGCAGGGGGTGGAGGAACGCCTTGTCCGGCACCATCATCTTCGCCGGCAGGGTCATGACCAGGACGACGGCGATCGGCCAGACGTACCGGTCGGAGGCCCGTTTGCCGACCTGGCCGACGACCGCGAGCAGCACCCACAGCAGCTGGTGCTGCCAGGCGGTCGGGGAGACGACGATCGCCGCGCAGCCGGTGATCGCGACGGCGAGGAGGAGCTGCCCGTCGTGGGCGTAGCGCACCGCGCGGCGCAGCGCGAGGACGGCGACGGCGGCGCCGAGGAGCAGGAAGAGGCCGATCTCCAGCGGCCCGGTCAGCCCGAGCCGCAGCAGGGCGCCGTGCAGGGACTGGTTGGCGAGGTCGTCGGCGCGTCCGCCGAGGCCGACGCCGGCCATGTGGTGCACCCAGTAGGTGTACGAGTCGCTCGGCATCGCCGCCCAGGCGAGCACCGTCGACCCGGCGAAGGTGGCCCCCGCGGCGAGCGCGGCCCGGCGGCGGCCGGTGAACCACAGCAGCGGGGTGAACAGCAGCAGCGTCGGCTGGAGGGCGGCCGCGAGCCCGATGAGGACACCGCTGGTCCGCTCCCCGCGCACGGCGAAGCAGCCGAGCAGGACCAGCAGCACCGGCATGATGCTGGTCTGGCCGAGGTAGAGGGTGTTGCGCACCGGCAGCGACAGCATCAGCAGGCTGATCGCGACGGGCGCGGCGAACAGCGAGGTGCGCCGGCTGACCGGCTGGGGCAGGGCGCGGGCGGCGACCAGGCCGAGGGCGACGACGAGCAGCAGGGTGCCGAAGGTCCAGCCCCAGCCGAGGGCCTGCTCGGCGGCACGGGTCAGCGGCTTGAGGACGAGTCCGCCGAACGGGGTACCGGTGAACTGCGTCGAGTCGTACAGCGAACCCTTCACATGCAGGACGCCGGCCGGGCCGACCCAGGTCTCCAGATCCGTCAGCCGCTCCCCGCGCGGGGTACCGAGGACGACGGCCACCTGCCGTACGGCGAGGATCGCGACGACCGTCCACAGGCCCAGCAGGGTCACCCGCAGGCGTGCCTGGACCGCGCCGACGGCGGTGGCTCCACCGAGCGGCTCCGCCGATCGCCCACCGTGCTCCGCATTCGCCACGCCTTGCCGGCCTCCCGCCCCGCCTCGACCACTCGTCACACGCGCCAGGAATCCATTCGAACCCTGTGCGCCCGAACCACCCGCCGGAGAGACGCAGGCAACCCCCGATTCACCTGTCGTCCGCTCTCCTTTTGTCCGGATGACGATAGTCCGGGGCCGGTCCGCTCGCCTCCGGGGGGTGGCATGGCGGGCGGCATCGGTCACATCCCGGAGCACGCCCCCCGGAACCGGATCATCCGCCGTACCGTCTGAAGCCCTGGCGTCGGCACGGTGAAGGGGCTCGCGGGAATGGAGGGGCTGCGCGCGATGGCGGATTTACTACGGGATTTACTACGGAAGGAAACCCTGAACGGCACGAACGGAACGAAGGGAACCCGGCGCGGGGCGCTCACCGTCGCCCTGGCGTTGCTCGCGCTCCAGCTCGGCCAGCTCGCGGCGCCCGCGTGGGCGTGCGGCTGCGGTGCCATGGTGCCCGGCGACGAGCGGCGGGTGAGTGTCGGCCGTGAGGAGTCCGTGGTCCGCTGGGACGGGGTGCGGGAGCAGATCGTGATGCGGCTGACGGTCGGCGGCGACGCCGAGCGCGTCGCGTGGATCATGCCGGTGCCGAGCCGGGCGACGGTCCGCCTGGGCGATCCCGAGCTCTTCGACGAACTGCACGGCATCACCGCCCCGGTGCACCGCGAACGCCACCATTTCTGGCCCCAGGACGGCGACTGGCCCCTGGTCACCGGCGACGGCATGGCAGGCGCCCGGCCCCGGCCTGGGCTCGGCGCCGAGCGCCCCGTGGACGTCGTCGGCCGGCAGCGCCTGGGCCCCTTCGACGTGGCCCGCCTGACGGCCACCGACCCCGGGGCCCTGGACCGCTGGCTGGACGACAACGGCTTCGCCCTCCCCCAGGGCCTGACCGGAGCCCTGCGCCCGTACGTCCAGAAGCGCTGGGAGTACGTGGCCGTGAAGCTGACCCCGCAATCCACCGCCACCCCCACCCCGACGGCCCTCACCGGCACCCTGGACCCCCTGCATCTCACCTTCCGCACCGCCGAGCCGGTCTACCCCATGCGCCTTTCCCGCCTCGCGGACACCCCCCAGTCCCTGGGCCTGTACGTCCTGGCCGCGCACCGCATGGAACCGACGGCCGGGATAGGCGGCGAACGCCCCCGGATCACCTACGCCGGACGGCTGAAGGCGAAAACAGGACCACTGGCAGCCCTGTCGGCGGGCGAAGGCGACGGCACCCCGTTCCTCACGGCGATCGGCCAGGAGTTCCCGTACCCGGAGCGCATCTCCGGCGACCACGTACTGCGCCGCGCACCGGCCGACGACACCTTCCAGCAGGTGATCTACGAGGACCGGCTGCGCACGGTGGCCGGCATCCCGGCATGGCTGCTGACGGTGACCGTCGGCCTCGCCCTGGCAGTGGCGGCGGCAGCGGCCTCGGCCGTACGACGCTCCCGGCGGCCGGAATCACCCCCTGCCCCGGCCGAGCCACCTGCGCCGATCGCCTGAATCCACCATCCTGGGAGTCATTGCCGGGGAACACGGGCAGTTAGGGCATCTAACCAGCTATACGAAAGGTGAGGCGATGAGCGAGTCGCAGGTCTGGGACGACGTCGACGAGTACTTCTCCACCCACCTCGCGCCCGACGACGACGCCCTCCAGGCGGCCCTGCGCGACAGCGAGGCGGCGGAGCTCCCGATGATCAGCGTCACCGGCGCCCAGGGCAAGCTCCTCCAGCTCCTCGCCGAGATCCAGGGCGCCCGGAACATCCTGGAGATCGGCACCCTCGGCGGCTACAGCACCATCTGGCTGGCCCGCGCCCTGCCCGCCGACGGCCGTCTGATCTCCCTGGAGTACAACCCCAAGTACGCCGAGGTGGCCACCCGCAACATCGCGCGAGCCGGCCTGGACAAGGTGGTCGAGGTGCGGGTGGGCCCGGCCCTGGAGTCCCTGCCCAAGCTGGCCGACGAGAACCCGGCCCCCTTCGACCTGGTCTTCATCGACGCCGACAAGGTCAACAACCCGCACTACATCGACTGGGCCCTACGGCTCACCAGCACCGGCAGCCTCATCGTCGTCGACAACGTGGTGCGCGGCGGCCGGGTCACCGACGCCGACAGCACCGCGCCGGACGTCCTGGGCACCCGCGCCGCCATCGAACTGATCGCCGGCCACCCGAGGTTGAGCGGCACGGCGATCCAGACGGTGGGCAGCAAGGGCTACGACGGCTTCGCACTGGCCCGCGTGCTGTAGGTCACGGGGGACCGGCGAGAGCCGTCGCTCCAAAAGCAGAGGTCGCTCAACCCTCGTGATAAAAGCCGACGTTGACGCTGCGCGGGGCGGTCCGGTCCTGGACGATGATCTCGCCGCTGCCGCCTCTGGGCAGCGGCACCGTCCCGCCGTAGCCGATCGGCTGGACGTACTCCCCCACGGTCAGCCGCACCTCGGAGGACGGATCGGCCTGCGAGCCCCGCAACCAGCTGACCTGCCACCCACCGTCCGGCCCGCACAGGAACTCCAGGTGGACCCGGGAGACGAACAGCCAGTCGTCGGGCGTCGTCAACCGGCACACCGACTTGTCCCGGCCCACCCGCAGCACGGCACCCGGCTCGCTGGGCGCGTCGGCCATGAGCATGCCGGCCGTGGCACCCTCGTCCGCCGCGGTCACGACGGCCATGGTGAGTTCGAGCACGTGCGTTCCTCCTGAAACGTCTTGCACGACGGCCCGTTTGGCCATCGACGCCGCATGATAAATCGCCCGGCACCACCGCGTCCGGCACAATGAACTCATGACCGAGCGAAAGCCTCCCGGCGTCCCGTTCGAGTCCTGGGTGGACAAGCAGATCCACGACGCGCAGGAACGCGGCGACTTCGAGAGCCTGCCAGGCGCGGGCAAACCCCTGCCGACCGATCTGGAATCCCCGTACGACGAACTGTGGTGGATCAAGCGCAAGATGGCCCGCGAGGGCCTGTCGGTGCTGCCCCCGGCACTGGCCCTGCGCAAGGAGGCCGAGGACGCGCTGACGGCCGCCTACGCGGCACCGGTGGAACGAATCGTCCGGAAGATCATCACGGACGTGAACGTCAAGATCCGCGACATGCTGCTGAAGCCGCCGCCCGGCCCTCCCCTGGGCCGCAGGCCGTACGACGTCGAAGAGGTCGTACGGGAGTGGCGAGCGCGTCGGGAAGGACGTCGGGCGGCGGGCGAGCCGGGTGCGTCCGGCGTGTAGTGCGGTCGCGTCAGATGTGCAGGAGCCGTTCCGCCAGCTCGCGATAGTCGCGCAACGCGAGACGAAGCTGCTCGGTGTCGGTGGACGAGCCGGCCTTGCCCTCGGCCACGTCCGTGGACTGCCAGGACCCACGAAGGGTACGGCGGCGCTGCGCCACCGCCTCGGTCAGACGGCCGCTGAGCTCCTCCAGGACGTGGTCGGCCTCCTCGACGGCGGCCCGGGGACCGTCGACGAATCCGGAGACCGCGTGCTGCAACCGCAGCTCGAACTTGCCGGACTCGTCGTGCGGGAAGAGCGCGGTGTCCGCCCGCCCGCTCTGCGTGTCGATCCCGCCCGGCGTCGTGCCGCCGCGGTCCCTGCCGCCGCCGGTCGTCGCTTCCGTCATGTCACTCAACTCCCCTTCGCGTGCCGTCCCGTGAACGTCCAGGGCAGATGGCCGCGGTGGCCATCGGTGCGGGCGGCCGCCCGCCCGCCGGACTCGTGCCGGTCCCGGGAGGCCCCACGGTGCCGCTCGGCGGAGGCCGTCAGATCCTCGAACAGGGCCCGGGCCTCGATCATGGCCTCGCGCATCTCCTCGGTACCCGGCCCGCCGCCTTCCCGTCCGCCTCCCATGTGCGCATGGGCGACGCGGTGCACGTGCCGGTAGCCGTGCACATGGTCCGCGTGGTGCACGGACAGGGCGGAGAGCTGCTCCTCGTACTGCGCGGCGTCCGGGAAGCCCCGCGCCTGCGCGAGCTCCGCGAGCAGCCGGTCCGCCTCGTCGACGGCCTGCTTGGGCGAGTCGACGAAGCGCTCCTGGGCCGCCGTCCAGCGAGCCTCGAACCGCTCCAGCTCGACCGGCTCCAGCGGCCGCTCACGCAGCCCGCCGTGCCGCTCCACCCGCCCGGCGAGCTCCCGCTCGGCGGCCTTGGCGTCCCCGTCGTGCCGGGCCACGGCCCGGTCGTACTCGGGCCCGAAGCGCCGCCTCAGGCCCCGGCCGCCCTGTGCTCCCCGAGCACGCAGGGCCAGGGCGGCCGCGCCGAGCACGACGACGACCGCCGCAATCACGATCAGAACAATCACAGCTGTGGACATGAAGGGCGGGTTGCCCGGAAGGCGCCCCTCACACGCACCCGACCGATATCCGCTTGCGAGCGCGCTGGTTCCCGGACCGACAATGACGGCCATGACCTGGACCATCGCCCCGGAACCCCCCGACTCCCCCGCCGCCACCGCGCTCTGGCGGGCGTACTACACCGAGGTCAGCGACCGCTACTACCTCCTGCACGAGGGCCACCGCACCGACCCGGCCGAGCTGGACCGCGAGATCGCCGCGAACACCTGGGACGAACTCCGCCCACCGAAGGGCGAGTTGCTGGTGGCACGCCATGCGGGAGAGCCGGCCGGTACGGCGGGGGTACGGCTGCTGGACACGGAAACCGCAGAGCTCAAGCGGGTGTTCGTCCACGAGTCACAGCGCGGCAAGGGCGGCGGCCGACTCCTGGTCCGCGCCGCAGAGTCCACGGCCCGAGCCCTGGGCGCACGCCGCCTGATCCTGGACACCCGCCACGACCTGGTAGAGGCCCGCGCCCTGTACACCCACCTCGGCTACGAGGAGACGGCACCGCACAACAACGAGGCCTACGCCGAGCACTGGTTCACCAAGCCCCTGCGCTGACCTGCGTACCCCCGTGGCGCCCAGTCGCGTACGGCGGGAAGGGACGTGCCGGGGGGGTTCCGCCCGCAGTGATCGGCGTCCACACGCGGCACCTCCCGGCCTAAGGCGACCGCCGATCCGAGGACGGACACCCCCCGGCACGGCCCCGACCCACCCACAAACCGAAGGCGCTACGCGAACCCCCACCGAACACCAGCAGGCCGCCGCAGGCACCCCCGGCTCAACCGCCAGCCGCACCCGGCTGCTCACGAGACGACCCACAGAGCTCCTCATTCAGCTCCTTGACCAGCTGAATCAGATCGGTCGGCCGATCCGGCCCCCACCAGTCCCCCAGCAACTCGGCCAACGACTCCTCCCGCACCCGAGCCAACCGCCCGGCAACCTCCCGCCCCCGCTCGGTCAGCACAAGATCGAGCCCCTCCCGCACGGCCAGCCCCCGCCCCTCCACCTCCCGCGAGGCGTCAAGAATCACCGGCAACGGCACAGCACTCCGCTCGGCGAGCACCGCGGGCTCCACCCACCCGTACTTCTTGATCCGCAGCAACAGCCAACTGGCCGCCGGCAACAGGTCGTACCCGGCCCGCTCCGTGATCTTCCGGTACACCTCCCGCCGCCCCTCCCGCGTCCCGAGCACCGACAGCGCCCGGCACACCTCGTCGTACGACGATCGCTCCACCGGATTGCTGGCCAGCGTCTCGGTGACGTCAGGCGCCCGCACAGACCCCCGCAGCTTGTCCTCCCGCAGGAACCAGGCCAGCACGAACCCGACCAGGGCGACAGGAACGGCGTACAGAAACACGTCGGCGATGGAGGACGCGTACGCCTCCAGCGCTCCCGGCCGCAACCCGGCCGGCAACTCGGCGATGTCCCGGGGATCCGCCTCCAGCCCTTCCAGCGAGACCCCGGACGGCAGCCGCACCCCTTCGAAGGCGTCCACGAGCTTGTCGTCGAGCCGGCCCGCGAACACCGTCCCGAAGACGGCGACACCGAACGACGCCCCGATCGACCGGAAGAACGTCGCCCCGGAGGTGGCGACGCCGAGATCCTCGTACGACACGGCGTTCTGCACGATCAGCACGAGCACCTGCATGACCAGCCCGAGCCCCAGCCCGAAGACGAAGAAGTAGACGCTCATCGCCCACGTGGAGCTGTCCACGTCGAGTTGATGGAGCAGCAGCAGCCCGAGCGTCGTGACGCCGGTCCCGGCGATCGGGAAGACCTTCCAGCGGCCGGTACGGCTCACGATCTGCCCGGAGCCGGTGGACGACAGCAGCATGCCGACGACCATCGGCAGCATGTGCACCCCGGACATGGTCGGGCTGACCCCCTGCACGACCTGGAGAAACGTCGGCAGATAGGTCATCGCGCCGAACATGGCGAACCCGACGATGAAGCTGATGACGGCCGACAGCGTGAAGGTCCGCACCCGGAACAGCTTCAGCGGCAGCACGGGTTCGGCGGCCTGCCGCTCCACGGACACGAACGCGACGGCGAGCACGACGCCGAGCAGGGCCAGCCCGACGATCTGCACCGACCCCCACCCCCAGGTGGTCCCCCCGAGGGACGCCACCAGCACCAGACAGGTGGCGACGGAGGCGATGAGGAACGTACCGAGGTAGTCGATGACATGCGCGGTCGACTTGCGCGGAATCCGCAGCACGGCGGCGATGACGGCGAGCGCGACGACCCCGACGGGGAGGTTGACGTAGAACACCCACCGCCAGCTCAGATGCTCCGTGAACACGCCGCCGAGCAACGGCCCCAGCACACTGCTCGCCCCGAACACGGCCCCGAACAGCCCCTGATACCGCCCGCGTTCACGGGGCGGCACGATGTCCCCGACGATCGCCATGGACAGCACCATGAGCCCGCCGCCCCCGACTCCCTGTACGGCCCGGAAGGCGATGAGCTGCGCCATGTTCTGCGCCATGCCGCACAGCGTGGAACCGACGAGGAAGATCACGATGGCGAGCTGGAAGAGCCGCTTGCGCCCGTACTGGTCACCGAGTTTGCCCCACAGCGGGGTCGCGGCGGTGGACGCCAGCAGATAGGCCGTCACGACCCAGGACAGATGCTCCAGTCCGCCGAGGTCGCTGACGATGGTCGGCAGCGCGGTCGAGACGATGGTCTGGTCGAGGGCGGCGAGCAGCATGCCGAGAAGCAGCGCGCCGATGGAGACGAGGACGTCGCCGGACACGTTCTCGCGTGCCTCGACTCCCCGCTTCGGGGGCTGCGCGTCACGCACATTTCCCGTCATACCGTGCGCATCCCCGCCCATGAAGACCTCCCGAGAATGTCGTTACACCTCCCATGCACCTCCCATCGTGATCGCTTCGCCCCGTTATGGCCTGTCGAGCCCCTTTGGAATTGGTTATTCCGGGGGTTGGGGAGGCCGCGTGAGGAACGTCTGCATAACCTGGGGAGTTCACGAGGGGAGGGACGAACACGTGAGCGAGCCGAGGGGAACGGCGGGAGCGCTGGGTCCGGACGACCCGGGGCACCCGGATGGCCGCCAGTGCCCGGAGTGCGGGGCGCCGAGAACGGCCGACAACACCCCGTCGTGCGACTGCGGCCCACGCGTGTCCGAGGCCCTGCGAGACGCCCGTACTGCGCAGGCGGCAGCGGCGGAGGACTTCGATCCGCTACGGATACGCCCATACGTGGAGTTGGAGGGCGAGGACACCGCCGCCGACCAAACGATGCGGCTACGAGCCGTACCACCGACTGCCACGCCGAACACACCGCACGCACCGGATGCATCGCACGCCCCGAACGCCCAGGACCTGACCCTGTTCGAACCGGAAGCAGCGCCCTACGCCGAAAGCGACGCACCCTCAAGGACGCCCGCCCGCCGGCACCGCCGAACGGTACTGCTCGGCGTGGGCGGCGGCCTCGTGGCCGTGGTCGCGGCGGCGGGCCTGGCCAGCGGCGTGTTCACCTACGAGGCGCCGTCCCGGGACAGGGCCCTCCCGAGGGACGTACGACCGAGTGTCCCGGCCCCGTCGACCAGCGAGGCCTCGGAACAGCCGTCACCGACAGGAGGGGCGGCGCAGCCGGCGCCGCCCGCCGCACCCCCCTCCCCCACGGAGAGCGCGTCCCCGTCCCCGTCGAGGTCGAGCGCGTCCCCGACGCCCTCCCCGTCGACGACACCGACGACGCCCCCCGCCACCCCCGACACCACCGCCCCCCAGGAGGAGTCCGCCGCCCCGCGGGAGCCCACACCCCCGACCCTCGGTCGCGGCGACCGCGGCCCCGAGGTCACGGAACTCGAACTACGCCTGACCCAACTCGGCCTTTACACGAGGGAGGCCGACGGCAGCTACAACGAGGGCGTCGAGGACGCGGTGGCCAGATATCAGTGGGCGCGCGGCATCCAGCGGGAGGAGTACGGGGAGTACGACCTGGAGACCAGGGAACGGCTGGAGTCTGAAACGACTGAGCCGTAGCGGTTCGCCCAAGGGCTCGGGGGGGGTGCGGTCCCACGGCGACTGCGGGCAGTCTGTGGCCGATCGCGCAGTTCCCCGCGCCCCTTAAGGGGCGTGCACCGCACGCACCTCCAGGGGCGCGGGGAACTGCGCGAGCAACCGAAACGCAACCCGCACCCGCCACCGAACCACACCACCCGAGCTCTCAGGCGACAACCACCCGAACCTCCCCACCCGACGCAACCTCGACCCGCACCTGCCGCAAGTCCCGCACCCACACATCCGGCCCATGGAACCCGGCCCGCGGCCCGACCCCCACCACCCGCATCCCCGCGGAGCGCCCCGCCTCGATCCCCGCCGCCGAGTCCTCGAACACCACGCAGTCCCCCGGCGCGACCCCCAGCTCGGCGGCCCCCTTCAGAAAACCCTCCGGATCGGGCTTGCTCGCCCCCACCGACTCCGCGGTCACCCGCACATCCGGCATCCCCAGCCCGGCCGCCCCCATCCGCGCCGTGGCGAGCGCGACGTCCGCCGAGGTCACCAGCGCATGCGGCACATCCCGCAGCGACGCCAGAAACTCCGGCGCCCCCGCAATCGGTACGACGCCCTCCACATCCGCCGTCTCCAGGGCGAGCATGCGCGCGTTGTCCGCGTGGTTCTGCTCCATCGGCCGGTCGGGCAGCAACACCGCCATCGAGGCGTACCCCTGCCGCCCGTGCACGACCTTCATCACCTCGTCGGCGTCCAGCCCGTGCTGCTCGGACCAGTCGCGCCAGATCCGTTCCACCACGGCGTCGGAGTTGACGAGCGTGCCGTCCATGTCGAGGAGGAGGGCACGGGCGGTGAGGACGGTGGACCCGGTGGGCACGGCGGTGGCCGACATCGGCAGCTCCAAGGCGAGGGGCCCGGGGGTACAGGGGTGGCCC
>JABFVM010000215.1 GCA_013362785.1 Streptomyces sp.
CCGGCCGGATCTCGATCCAGTCCGGCCCCGTCGCCACCTCCGCCCCCAGCCGCCGCAGGTTCTCCGCGCAGGCCTCCAGCCGGTCGCACTCCTTCACCCGCGTGTTCGCCACGTCCTCGATCCGCACCGGCCCGGAGGCGAACGGGGCGATGGCCGCGAGGGTCGGCATGGTGTCGGAGATGTCGCGCATGTTGACGGTGACGCCGCGCAGTTCGCCCGTGCCGCGCACCGTCGTCGCGTCCGTGCCCACCGTCACCCGCGCACCCATCCGCCGCAGTACGTCGACGAAGCCCAGGTCACCCTGGAGCGCCTCCTCGCCCAGGCCCGGGACCGTCACCTCGCCGCCCGGCGTCACGGCCGCCGCCGCGAAGAAGTAGCTGGCCGTCGACGCGTCGGGCTCCACCGCGTAGGTCGTGGCGCGGTAGCCACCCGGCGGGACCACGAAGGTGTCCCCCTCCCTGCCCACCTCCACCCCGAACGCCCGCATCATCGCGATCGTGATCTCGACGTACGGCACCGACACCAGGTCGGTGACGGTGATGCGCAGGCCCCTGCGGGTCAGCGGTCCGAGCAGCAGCAGCGCCGTGAGGTACTGCGACGACTGGCCCGCGTCGAGCGTGACCTCCCCGCCTTCGACGCCGGTCGCCGCGACCGTCAGCGGGTGGTGGCCCTCCTGCTCCTCGTGCCGCAGGTCCACACCCAGGTCGCGCAGCGCCGAGCTCAACGGCCCCAGCGGGCGTCGGCGCATCTGGGGCGAGGCGTCGAAACGGTAGGTGCCGTGGCCGGCCGCGGCCAGCGTCGGCAGGAAGCGGGCCGTGGTCGCGCCGTCGCGGCAGTACACGTCCGCCTCCGCGACCGCGGGGCCTTGCGGGCGGCCGTCGACCTGCCAGGTGTCCGGGGTCCGGCCGACCCGGTAGCCGAGCCGGGTCAGCCCCTCGGCGAAGCCCTCCGTGTCGTCGGAGCGCAGCGGCCGTACGAGGGTGGTGACACCGTCGGCCGCGGCCGCCAGGAAGAGGGCGCGGGCGGTGATGGACTTGGAACCGGGGATGGCGACTACGGGCATGGCCTCATGATCGGCCGCCGACCGCCTCCGGCGCCGCCGCGTCCAGGGGATGGACCCCGGGCCGTCGACGGAGCGTCACCGACGTCAGCGCCACCCCGCCCACCAGCAGCACCGCGGCGCACCAGCGCAGCGGGCTCAGCCGCTCGCCCAGGAACAGCGCCGCCGACGACATCCCGAAGACCGGAACCAGCAGGGAGAAGGGCGCGACCGTCGAGGCGGGGTGGCGGCGCAGCAGCCAGCCCCAGGCGCCGAAGCCGAAGACCGTCGTGACCCAGGCGACGTAGACGACGGTGCCGGCACCCTGCCAGTCCAGGGCCCGCAGGGCGTCGTAGTCCCTGGCGGGGCCCTCCAGCAGCAGGGACAGGGCGAGCAGCGGCAGCACCGGGACCGTACTGACCCACACCATGAAGTTCAGCGCGTCGGGGGGTGCCGCCTTGCGGGTGAGGACGTTCGAGGCTCCCCAGCAGGCCGCCGCCGCGACGCACAGGGCGAAGGCGCCGAGGGGGCCCGAAGCGCCCTCGTCCACGGCCGCGACCCCGATTCCGGCGAGGGCGACCAGCATGCCCGACAGCCGTAGGGGTGACGGCCGTTCGCCCAGGACGGCGAAGGCGGCGATCGCCGTGAACACCACCTGGATCTGCAGGACGAGCGACGACAGTCCGGCCGGCATCCCCGCGTCCATCCCGACGAAGAGCAGGCCGAACTTCGCCACGCCCAGCACCAGGCCCACGGCGGCGATCCACTTCCACGCCACCTTCGGCGGGCCCACGAAGAAGACCGCGGGCAGCGCCGCCACCAGGAAGCGCAGGGCGGAGAACAGCAGCGGCGGGAAGTGGTCGAGGCCTATCTCGATGACCGTGAAGTTGACGCCCCATACGGCGGCGACGAGGACGGCGAGGGCGAGGTGTGCTGGACGCATGCGTCGAGGATCACTTCCCGGGACCGTGAAGCACCAGCGATGATTGCTGCACGATTGGATGAAGCGTTCCTAATCATTGGTCCTAATCATTGGCCCTAATCAGTGGTCCTAATCAGTGGTCCTAATCAGTGGTCATTGACCAGGAGGTTCCCGTGCTCGATCTCCAGCGCCTCCGCGCCCTGCACGCCGTCTCCGTCCACGGCACCGTCGGTGCCGCGGCCGCCGCGCTCGGGTACACGCCCTCCGCCGTGTCGCAGCAGATCGCCAAGCTGGAGCGGGAGACCAGGACCGTACTGCTGGAGCGGGAGGGGCGCGGGGTGCGGCTGACCGCGGAGGCTCTCCAACTGGTCGGCACGGCACAGGAGTTGCTGGCCATCGTGGAACGCGCCGAGACCGAGCTGGAGGAGCGGCGCGGGGTGCCCGCGGGGCGGCTGACCGTGGCCGCGTTCGCGTCGGCCGCGCGCGGACTGATGCCCTCCGTGCTGGCCGATCTGAACAGGCGGCACCCCGCGGTCGACGCCCGGCTGAGCGAGATGGACCCGCACATCTCCATGGGCCTGGTCGCCAAGGGCGCGGTGGACCTGGCAGTCGTGCACGACTGGGACATCTCGCCGCTGCCCGTGCCGCCGGGCGTGGAACAGGCCGTGATCGGTGACGACCGGTGCACGCTGCTCGTACCGGAAGGTCACCCCTTCGCGGGGCGGGCGTCGGTACGGCGCGAGGACCTCGGCGCGGAGCGGTGGGTGTGCCAGCCACCGGGGCGGGTCTGCCACGAGTGGCTGGTACGGACCCTGCGCACCGTCGGGCACGAGCCGGAGATCGTCCACCAGGCGGACGAGAACCCGACCCTCGTCGCACTCGTCGCCGGTGGTCTCGGCATCTGCCTCATCCCGCGTCTGGGCCGCGGCCCACTGCCGGCCGGCGTCGTGGAGGTGGAGCTCGAACCCACCCCCGTACGACGGCTGTACGCGCTGTGGCGCAAGGGCGCCGCCCGACGTCCGGCGATCACGGAGACCGTACGCACACTGCAGGAGCACTGGCCGGGGCCCGCGACCCACACGCCCCACTGAACCCCCGCTCACCGACTTCGCCGATTCCGGCCATCCCCGGGAACCCAGCCCCCTCCCCGCTCGTCCAACCCGCAAGCTGCCGGAGAGTCACCGTGGTGCGGTGTCGGCCCTCGCTGCTGGCTGCGATCGCTGACCACCCTCTCCGCCGTGCCGCGGCCGGCAGCACGCCGTCATCGGCGCGCCCCCCTCCAACTGCGCCGATGGCGGCCCCTTTTCGGTTACCGTGCGCTCCCTTGACTGGCAGAAACTTCCCGGTTATTGGTGGCTTCTCGGAAGTTTCCTTCACAACGGAAGGAGCGCAGGTGCGCGACTCCAGTACGGGAAGCACGGGAAACACCGCACCACCTTCAAGACGTACGGTCCTTGCCGCCACCGCAGGCCTCACCGCGGCCTTGTCCATCGGCGGCGAGGCCCACGCAGCCACCCCCGACGACCGCGAACTGCGCGCGCTCATCGCCCGGATGACCCTGCCGGAGAAGGTCGGCCAGCTCTTCGTCATGCGGGTCTACGGCCACTCGGCGACCGCCCCCGACCAGGCCGACATCGACGCCAACCTCAAGGAGATCGGCGTCCGCACGGCCGCCGAGCTGGTCGCCAAATACCGCGTGGGCGGCATCATCTACTTCACCTGGGCGCACAACACCCGCGACCCGCACCAGATCGCCGACCTGTCCAACGGCATCCAGCGGGCCTCCCTCACCCAGCCCCGCGGTCTGCCCGTGCTCATCTCCACCGACCAGGAACACGGCATCGTCTGCCGGGTCGGCGAGCCCGCCACCCTCTTCCCCGGCGCCATGGCCATCGGCGCCGGCGGCTCGCGCACCGACGCCCGCACCCTCGGCCGTATCGCCGGACAGGAGCTCAAGGCGCTCGGCATCCGGCAGAACTACTCCCCCGTGGCCGACGTGAACGTCAATCCGGCCAACCCGGTCATCGGCGTCCGCTCCTTCGGTGCCGAACCGGCCGCGGTGGCCGGCATGGTCGCCGCCGAGGTGGCCGGATACCAGCGCGGCCGGCAGGTCGCGGCGACCGCCAAGCACTTCCCGGGGCACGGCGACACCGCCGTCGACAGTCACTACGGCTTCCCGGTCATCACCCACACCCGTGAACAGTGGGAGTCCCTGGACGCGCCGCCCTTCCGGGCCGCCGTCCGGGCCGGCATCGACTCGATCATGACCGCGCACATCATGGTCCCCGCCCTCGACGACTCCGGCGACCCGGCCACCCTCTCCCGCCCCATCCTCACCGGCATCCTGCGCGGCGAACTGGGCTACGACGGGCTCGTGGTGACCGACTCGCTCGGCATGGAGGGCGTACGGACGAAGTACGGCGACGACCGCGTCCCCGTCCTCGCGCTCAAGGCCGGCGTCGACCAGCTCCTCAATCCACCGTCCCTCGACATCGCGTGGAACGCGGTCCTCAAGGCCGTCCAGAGCGGCGAGCTGACCGAGGCACGGCTCGACGAGTCGATCCTGCGGATCCTGCGGCTGAAGGCGAAGCTGCGGCTGTTCACCGAGCCGTACGTCAGCCAGGGCGGCGTCGACCGCGACGTCGGCACCCCGTCCCACCTCGCGACCGCCGACCGCATCGCCGAGCGGACCACGACGCTGCTGGTCAACGAGGGCGCCCTGCTCCCGCTGTCCCGCCGCACCCATCCCAGGGTCCTGGTCGTCGGCGCCGACCCGGCCTCCCCGTCCGGCACCACCGGACCGCCGACCGGCGTGCTCGCCACCGCCCTCACCGAACTGGGCTTCACGGCGACCCCCCTGTCGACCGGCACCGCACCCTCCGCCGCCACCATCGCCAAGGCCGTCGCGGCGGCGCGGGAAGCGGACGCGGTGGTGGTGGGGACGTACAACGTCACGGCCGGCAGCGCACAGCGGACCCTGGTCGAACAGCTCCTCGCGACGGGGAAACCAGTGGTGGCCGTCGCCATCCGCAACCCGTACGACGTGTCCCATCTGCCCGGCGCCCCCGCCTACCTGGCCGCCTACTCGTGGACCGACGTCGAACTGCGCGCGGCGGCCCGGGTGATCGCCGGCCGGGTGGCGCCGCGCGGAAGGCTGCCCGTGCCGGTGCAGCGGGCGGACGATCCGACACGGGTCCTCTATCCGATCGGGCACGGCCTGTCGTACGGGAAACAGAGCCACCCCGCCCGCTGGACGTAGCACCCGTACGCCATATACCGACCCCACTCGCCCCCAAACGGCGCAAAGGATCCCACATGTCTGGCGTGTGCCCGTCGCCGCGGGCCACGCTTGACGGGGGTACCCGGGGGGAGTGCGATGGGTGGGAGAAGTGTGGTGGGGGTGGCCTGTGTGTTGTTTGCGCTGGTCATCGGCTTGTTGACGGGGTGCCAGAGCACGTCGGGGGCATCTGACGAAGAGGACGGGCGGCTCGACAAGACCGCCAGCGAGCAGCAGGTGGCGCCGTCCCGGGCCGCGGGCCACGGTGCGATGTTCCTCGGCGTCGACGAGTGCAGTTCCTTCGGTACGACGAGCTTCACCGAGGTGTCCTGCACCAGTGAGCGGGCGGCGGCGCGGGTCGTGGCGCGGCATGACGGGGCGGTGAGCGGTGGGCCGCTGTGCCCGGGGACCACGGACTTCGTGCTGCACATCAGCGAGCAGAGCCGGTCCTCCGACGAGGACGGTGACGGCGCGATCCCGCAGGGCTACGCCTGTATGCGCAACCTCGCCCCGCCCCACCCCGGTGACCCGGGCGGCGGGGGCGGTCCCCGCACGATCGTCGGCGACTGCGTGTACAGCTCGGGCGACGGCCAGGTCCGGGAGACGTCGTGCGACGGCAAGGGGCAGCAGAAGCCGGAGTACAAGGTGACGAAGGCCGCCGGCAAGCGGGCGGGATGCCCGTTGTCGACGGCCCTTTACGTCCAGCTGGGCGGCGAGAAGCCGGTGGGGTGCGCGCGGCCGATGTGAGGGCCGACCGGCCGCGCGCTCACGTCACGGGCGCAGCGCGGGTTCCCGCTCCACGTCACGCACGTCCAGCTTCGCGTCGTACTTCGCCAGCGGCTTCGCCCGCTCCACGGCGGCGGCCGAGGTCCCGGCCCAGTCCAGGATGCGGGCCGTGGCGAGGGCCTTCTCGTCGGCGACCAGGCCGGCCACGTTGGCGCCGTGGTTGGCGCCGGGGGCGGTGAGGACGTACGAGTCCTTCGCGCCCTTGCCGAGGCGGAACGGCTCGGCGCCCCACGGGTCGTTCTGCCCGTAGACGTAGAGCATCTGGTGGGCGTTGTGCTTCACCCACGTGTCCACGTCGCGCATGGCCCGCGGCTGGAACTTCGTCGGGATGTCGCTCGGGATGAAGTTGCTCGGCGGCTGGTAGCCGTAGCGGATGTACTGCTTCTCGATGTGCGGGAACCGGATCGTCGGCGCGCCGAGCTGCGTGGCCGCCTGGTAGTAGTACGGCGTGTACTGCTCCAGCCCCTGGTCGGCGTACGAGGAGAAGCCGCCGATCGTGTCGATGGACGTCCAGATCTGGTCGTCCGTGGCGTTCTTCGCGTCCGGCGGGATCAGGTCGTCCTTGCCGCAGTTCTCCAGCAGGTTGTACTGCCAGAAGCCCCAGACGTAGTCCAGGACGACCGCCTCGTAGGCCTTGTCCAGGCTGCCGATCGTGTTGAAGGTGTAGCCGTTGTCGGCGGCGTACGCCGCGTACTTCTTCTCCAGCGGCTCCCGGCGCACCAGCGCCTCCCGCTGCACGGCGTTCAGCCGGTCGCGGCACTCCTTGGTGCCCACGTTCGCGAAGAAGCGGTCGTAGGCCGAGTCCTCGTTGTTCACCACGTCGTTGGGGGCGACGTAGGCGACGACGCCGTCCATGTCCCTCGGGTAGAAGCGCTCGTAGTAGGTGGCGGTCATGCCGCCCTTCGAGCCGCCCGTGGAGATCCAGTTCTTGTCGTAGACCTTCTTCAGCGCCTTGAAGACGCGGTGCTGGTCACTGGCCGCCTGCCAGATGTCCAGCTTGGACCAGTCGGCCGGGTCGGGCCGGGACGGCGTGAAGAAGCGGTACTCCATCGATATCTGGTTGCCGTCCACGATCTGGGTCGGCTCGCTGCGGCGCGGTGTCGTGGAGACGTTGTAGCCGCTGGTGTAGAAGACCGTCGGCCGGCTGACGTCCTTGTGCAGCACGGTGATGCGCTGCTGGAACGTGCCCTTGGACGGGTTCCGGTGGTCGACCGGCTGTTTGTAGTTGAGGACGAAGAAGCGGTAGCCGGTGTACGGCTTCTCCTCTATCAGGCTCATCCCCGGTATGGAGAGCAGCCGTTCCTTGATGTCGGTGGTGGCCTGCGGCCCGGCGGCGGTGGCCGCCCCTGCCGTGCCCGCCATGCCCGCCGTACTCAACGCGCCTATCAGCACGGTGAGCGCCAGCAGCCATCTGAGCGCCTTGCGCATGCACCCTCCCCTGTGAGTCAGATGTGCGTGCGGAAGCTATCGGAGCAACTCCCTGACACACCAGAGGAGATGGAGAAAACCCGGCGGAGGTGGCCTGCCGGTGGCCGAAATCAGTCGGCACGAGTCCGCATCAGCCGGCAAGAGTCGGCATCAGCCTGCGGGAGTCGGCGTCAGCCGGTCAGCACAGAATCCAGCCCTTGCTCACGGACCCCGACCCGACCTTGCCCTTGACCCACACACAGCGCTGCCCGGCGTGCACGGTGACCGGCCCGGCCCATTGGGTGTACTTGCCCGCGTCCTCGACCCTGTTGGCGCGGTACGCCTGCACGCTGACCATCATCCACTGCGCCCGCCCCGAGCTCTTGGGCTTGACGATGGCGCAGACATGCCCCCGCTTCTTGTACACATACAGCGTCCCGGTGGAGAACGGGTATGTCCTGACCTTGCGCCCCGCACACCCCGTGGGAGCGGTCTGCGCGTGCGCCTCCGCAGGCGCCGCGACCGCGAGCACTCCGGACGCGGTCAGCAACGCCAGACCGACCACCAGCCGCCGGCCTATCGCACCCATGTCCACTGTCCTGTCCTCCCCGTACACCGGCAATGAGCGTACTGATGTACGGACGCACGACGTATGCCGGGTGGTTGCACGGCAGCCCCGTGGCCGGCGGAAGTCGCCCCCTCAGTCCAGTCCGGCGCCGACCGGCTCGCCGACGAATGTGCGCCACAGTTCGGCGTAGTGCCCGCCCCGTGCCACCAGCTCGTCGTGCGTGCCGTCCTCGGCGACCCGGCCGTGGGCCATGACGACCACGCGGTCCGCCCGGGCGGCCGTGGTCAGGCGGTGGGCGACGACCAGGGTGGTGCGGCGGCCGGCGAGCCGGTCGGTGGCCTGGTTGACCTGGGCCTCCGTGGCCAGGTCCAGGGCGGCGGTCGCCTCGTCGAGGAGGAGGATGTCGGGGTCGACCAGTTCGGCGCGGGCCAGGGCGATCAGCTGGCGCTGGCCGGCGGAGAGGTTGCGGCCGCGTTCGGCGACCTCGTGGAGGTAGCCGCCGTCGAGGGTCGCGATCATCTCGTGGGCGCCCACCGCCCGGGCCGCCGCCTCGACCTCGGCGTCGGTCGCCTCGGGACGGCCGTAGGCGATGGCGTCGCGGACGGTGCCCTGGAAGAGGTACGCCTCCTGCGGGACGACGCCGAGCCGGTGTCGGTACGACGTGAGGTCCAGGGAGCGCAGGTCCGTGCCGTCGACGGTGACCCGGCCGCCGGTCGGGTCGTAGAAGCGTGCCACCAGCTTGACGAGGGTCGACTTGCCGGCGCCCGTCTCACCGACGAAGGCGACCGTCTGACCGGCGGGTATGCGCAGGTCGATGCCGGACAGGGCCGCTTCCCCCGCGCCGTCGCCGCCGTACTTGAAGTGCACGTCCTCGAACGCGACCTCGCCCCGCAGCGACAGCACCTCCAGCGGTTCGTCGGCCGCCTTGGTCGACGTCGGCTCCTGGAGGAGCTCCTGGATCCGGCCGAGGGAGACCGTGGCCTGCTGGTAGCCGTCGAAGACCTGGGAGAGCTGCTGGACCGGGGCGAAGAACAGGTCGATGTAGAGCAGGTACGCCACCAGCGCGCCGGTCGTCAGCGTCGCGTCGTCGATCCGGCCCCCGCCCACGATCAGCACCGCCGCCACGGCCCCCGACGACAGGAACTGCACGAAGGGGAAGTAGATCGAGATCAGCCACTGGCCCCGGATACGGGCCTCGCGGTAGCTGTCGCTGCGCTCGGCGAACCGTGCGCCGCCGTCCCGCTCGCGCCGGAAGGCCTGCACGATGCGCAGCCCGGACACCGACTCCTGGAGGTCGGCGTTGACCAGCGACACCCGCTCCCGGGCGAGTTCGTACGCCTTCACGCTCGCCCGGCGGAAGTAGTACGTGGCGACGATCAGCGGCGGCAGCGTCGCGAAGACGACGAGCGCGAGCTGGAGGTCGAGCACCAGCAGGGCGACCATGATGCCGAAGAAGGTGACGACCGAGACGAAGGCGGTGACCAGGCCCGTCTGGAGGAACGTCGACAGCGCGTCGACGTCCGTCGTCATCCTGGTCATGATCCGGCCGGTCAGCTCACGCTCGTAGTAGTCGAGTCCGAGCCGCTGGAGCTGGGCGAAGATCTTCAGGCGCAGGGAGTAGAGGACGCGTTCGCCGGTGCGGCCGGTCATCCGTGTCTCCCCCACCTGCGCCGCCCACTGGGCGAGCACGGCGAGCAGGCCGAGCAGGGACGCCGCCCAGACCGCGCCGAGGGCGGCCTGGGTGACACCGGAGTCGATGCCGTGCCGGATCAGGACGGGCAGCAGCAGACCCATGCCGGCGTCCACGGCGACCAGGCCGAGGCTGATCAGGAGAGGCAGCCCGAAGCCCCGCAGCAGCCGTTTCAGGCCGTACGACTCCTCCGGGCGCACCGCGCGTGCCTCGTCGATGTCGGGGGTGTCGGCCGCCGGGGGCAGCGCGTCGACCTGGGCGAGGAGCTCGGGCGTCGCCGGGGACTCGGAAAGGGCCAGGTCCTTGGGTTCGCGGTCGCCGGTCCACAGCCGGGGAGTGACCCCGCGCTCGGCGTCGAACTCCGCCTCCAGCTCGTCGCGTACGGAGGTGTCCTCCTGCGGACAGGCCGGCTGGGTGTGGCCGGGCGAGACGCCGCCGAGTTCGTCAGGGTCGGTGAGGAGGCGGCGGTAGAGGGCCGAGCGCCGCTGGAGTTCCTCGTGGGTGCCGATGTCGGCGAGGCGGCCGGCGTCCAGGACTGCGATGCGGTCGGCGAGGTTGAGGGTGGAGCGCCGGTGCGCGATCAGCAGCGTGGTCCGGCCCTCCATAACCTGCCTCAGCGCCTCGTGGATCTCGTGCTCGACCCGGGCGTCCACCGCCGAGGTCGCGTCGTCCAGGACGAGGAGGCGCGGGTCGGTGAGGATCGCGCGGGCGAGCGCGACGCGCTGACGCTGGCCGCCGGAGAGGGTGAGGCCGTGCTCGCCGACCTTGGTGTCGTAGCCGTCGGGCAGCTCGGCGATGAAGCGGTCGGCCTGGGCGGCACGCGCCGCCGTGCGGATCTCCTCCTCGGTCGCGTCGGGACGGCCGTACGCGATGTTGTTGCGGACCGTGTCCGAGAAGAGGAAGGAGTCCTCGGGGACCAGCCCGATCGCGGCCCGCAGCGAGTCGAAGGTCAGCTCGCGCACATCGTGGCCGCCGACGAGGACGGCGCCGCGCGTGACGTCGTAGAAGCGCGGGAGGAGCAGGGAGACGGTGGACTTTCCGGAGCCGGAGGAGCCGACGACGGCGAGGGTCTCGCCGGGGCGTATCTCGAAGCTGAGCCCGTCCAGGACAGGCGCGGCCGGGTCGGCGGAGTCGCCGTAGCCGAAGGACACGTCGTCGAACTCGACGGTCGCGGGGGCGTCGGCGGGCAGCGTCTTGGTGCCGTCCTTGATCGACGGCTCGGTGTCGATCAGCTCCAGGACACGCTCGGTGCCCGCCCGGGCCTGCTGCCCGACCGTGAGGACCATGGCGAGCATCCGGACCGGCCCGACGAGCTGGGCGAGATAGGTGGAGAACGCGACGAACGTACCGAGGGTGATGTGCCCGCGCACCGCCAGCCAGCCGCCGAGCGCGAGCATCGCGACCTGCCCGAAGGCGGGGACGGCCTGCAGCGCCGGGGTGTACCTGGAGTTGAACCGGATGGTGCGCAGCCGCCCCGCGAAGAGCCGCCGGCCGACCTCCCTGAGCTTCCCGGTCTCCTGCTCCTCCTGCCCGAACCCCTTCACCACGCGTACGCCGCTGACGGCCCCGTCGACCACGCCCGCGACGGCGGCGGCCTGGGCCTGGGCGTACCAGGTGGCGGGGTGCAGCTTGGTCCGGCTGCGCTTGGCGATCCACCACAGGACGGGCCCCACGGCGAGCGCGACGAGGGTGAGCGGGATGGACAGCCAGGCCATCACGACCAGCGATATCAGGAAGAGGGCGAAGTTGCCGATGGTCATCGGCAGCATGAAGAGCAGGCCCTGGATCAGCTGGAGGTCACTGGTGGCGCGGCCGACGACCTGCCCGGTGGACAGCTCGTCCTGGCGCCGCCCGTCCAGCCGGGTGATCGTCTCGAACATCTCGGTCCGCAGATCGTGCTGGACGTCGAGGGCGAGGCGGCCGCCGTAGTAGCGGCGTATGTAGGTGAGGACGTACACGGCGAGCGCGGCGGCTATGAGCAGGCCCGCCCACACCGCCATGCCGCGGGTGTGGTCGCCGATGACGTCGTCGATGATCACCTTGGTGATGAGCGGGACGATCGCCATGACGGCCATACCGGCCAGGGACGACCCGAGGGCCAGGATCACGTCTTTCGGATAGCGCCACGCATAACCGGCCAGCCTGTGCGCCCAGCCCTTGGTCTCCCCCTGCTGCGCTGCCACGCGGGTGCCCTCCGTTCGTCCTGATCTGCCGGAAGGCACCAACGCCGACGAGCGCCGATTTCATCCCGCCGCAACAAACGGGGCGGCTGCGACCGGGGGCGATGCGCTCGGATACGTGGCCGCGGGTACTCGGATACGCACCCGCGGGTGCTCAGATACGGACCCGCAGGGAGTAGAACCGGGTCGTCTGTACGGCGTTCTGGTTGTCGTCGCTGACCAGCAGCACCTTGAGGCGCCCCTTCGAGTACCCCGTGACCGCCATGCCCTCGATGTTGTCGAGCAGCGGGTTCGGCTGGGGCTGCTTGGCGGTCGCTCCCAGTGACGGGCAGTTCACGAGGTCGGCCAGCAGCGTCTTCCTGATCAGCCGTACGTCGTCCTGACCGTCCTGTCCCGTCAGCTTCTCGACGCCGCTCGTGTCCGTCGCCCGGCGCGGGTCGGCCAGGTAGAGGCGGACGGTGTTGCCGACGCCGGAGGTGAAGCCGCGTTCCAGGACGAGGAGGCGGCCGTCGGGGGTCGCCTGGACCTCGGGGACGCCGAGGCCGGTGTCGGCGCGGTAGGCGTACTGGCGGCCGAGCCGGAAGTGATCGACGCTGTCGTCGCCGCCGTCGCCCTTGGTCCGCCGCCAGGTCTGGAAGCGGACGATGCCGGCGCTGTCGCCGCTGAGCGCGTACTCCATCGAGGCGAGCAGGGTACGGCCGCCGGGCAGCAGGGTCAGCCCCTCGAAGGTGCCGTTGGAGACGGCGCGGCCGGCCGGGGCGACGCGGAGGGCGTCCGGCACGGCAAGGCGGTCGAGGATCTTCCCGTCGCGGGAGTAGCGACGTACGGACGGCTCGGTCTCCGACGAGACCAGCAGCGTACCGTCACGGTCGACGACGAGCCCCTCGGAGTCGAGGGCGGCGCCGTTCTCGTCGGCGAGCGGGACGACGGACCGCGGCGCGAGGGTCTTCCCGTCGAGCCCGAAGAGGGACGAACGGTCGGAGACGGCCGCGAGCGAGCCGTCGCGGTCCACGGCGAGCGCGGAGAAGTTCCCGACGAAGGTGCCGTCGTACGTCGTCTTGTCGAGCGCGTCGGAGAAGCGGTCGATGGAAACGGCGGGCGAACAGGCGTGGCTGTCCTGCGAGTTGACGGGTCCGCCCGGCGGGGTGACGTGGGCGGCGTGGGCGGCGTTCGCCGGGCCGGCGGCGGTGAGGCAGGTGGCCGCCGCCAGGCCCGCGGTGACGGTCGCGAGTACGGTTCTCAGGCGCATGGGGGTCACCGTAGGACGGGTGGATGACGCGAGGTAGGCCGCCGAGTTAAGGGTCGACTCAACGGTCATTTCACTCGACTCGACGGTCATTTCAAGGGTCAACCGGCTGCCAGGTCCCGATGAATGACCTTGGCGACGCCCTGAATGGTCGAGATGCCGTAGTTCATGGTGCTGTTGCCGTGGGTGAGCACCGTGACCATGTAGTCGTGGCCGCCGCCCTTGAACGCGCCGACGCTGTGCACCCGCCAGCCGTTGGTGGCCCGCTCCAGCCAGCCGTTCTTGACGGCCACCGAGACACCGGACGGCGCTCCGTACGGCGTGCCCCAGCGCTGCGAGGAGACGACCTGGCCCATCAGCTTCAGGATGTAGGAGCGGGAGTTGTCGCTCAGCACCGAGTTCTTCTGTGTGAGGAGCTTCAGCAGCTTCTGCTCGTCGGTGACGGTGATCTGGGTCAGGCCCCAGTAGCCGTCCGTACCGGGCTTGGTCTGGGTCATGCCGGCGGCGGTGAGGAAGCCCTTGATCTTCGTCATGCCGAGCTGCTTCCAGAGCGTGCGGGTCGCGGCGTTGTCGGACTTGGTGATCATGGCCTTGGCGAGGGACACCTCCCGGTCGGTGAGATACCGGTCGTGCTTCTTCGCGTCCCACAGCAGCGTGGCCAGCACGGTGACCTTGACGACGCTGGCGGAGTCGAAGGCGGTGGCGGGCCGCAGCGTGCAGGTGGTGTTCGTGGAACGGTCGTACAGACCGACCGCGACCGTGCCCTTGCGGTTGGCGAGCGCCGCGGTGATGTCCTTCTTCAGCTTGGCGGCGAGACCCTCCTTGGCCGACGTACAGCTGACGGTGGGTGTGGCCGCGGCGGCGGGCGTGGCGGCCGCGACGGACGGCACGAGCACGCCCGCCCCCACCCCCACCGCGACGAGCGCTCTGGCGCGTCTGGAAATGCCCCTTGACTTGTCGCTCGGTGTCCCGTGATTCATGCCCTCTTGACTCGTGAGGCGGAAGGAAAGGTTGTACGCGCGGGAAAGGTTCTGGGTGTGAGGATTTCGGGTGGGATGACTTCGGGGCTGATGACCGCCGACGACGTGCTGACCATCCTGTCCCTGCTGCGCGAGGGGCGGGCCGACGTCTGGATCGGGGGTGGCCGGGGGATCGACGCCCTGGTCGGGAAGCAGACCCGCGATCAGGGTGACCTGGACCTGAAGCACCGCCAGGAGCAGGAGGCCGCGGTGGTGACGGCCCTGGCTGCCGCGGGTTTCGCGGAGACCCTGGACCGGCGGCCCGTCCGGTTCGTGGTCACGGCCCGGGACGGGCGGGAGATCGATCTGCATCCACTGGTCTTCGCCGAGGACGGCTCCGCGGTACAGCCGTCACCCGAGCCGTCGCGCCCTTTCGAATACCCCTCATCCTGCTTCGTCACGGGCACGATCAGCGGGACGACGGTCCCGTGTCTGCCCGCCGATCAGCAGGTTTACTTCCATCAGGGGTACGAACCGGGGCCCGAGGCCGACAGGAGATGTCTCGGCTGCGGGGCGTGTTCGGGGTCGGGGCGCGCTTCTGAGGGGTGGTGAGGGGGCGAGAGGCGGCGGGGAGGTGGGTGTCACTGGCGTGTCGCCTCGGGAGTAGGAACGGGCTCGGATACGGATTCGAATCCGGCAAGACGCCCGCCCCGGCTCACCGCGATACGACAGGCATCTGCCAGCGCCTCGCTCATCCGGGCCAGCAGGAACCGTAGCTGCGCGGGCGTCGCCCGGCGGTCGGCGAGCATGTCGGCCGCGTGTTCGAGGAGCTCGTCGGCCATCCCGAGCTGTACGCGCTCGACCGTGTCGGCCGCACGGGAGACGTAGCCGGTTCCGTCGGTGTCGAGGTAGCACGGCTTGCCGCCTTCCCCGGCCCAGGGGAGCAGGCGTACGTCCTTCATCGGGTGACCACCATGCAGGCCGCGGGGATGCCGCAGGACCCGGCGCCGACCCCGGGGACGAGGTGGGGGGCGGGTACAGGGGCAGGGACGGGGACGGCAGTACGGTTCCTGTTCCGCGCCCGGCGTCGCAGATTCCGTAGCAGCAGCGCGAAGAGTAGGGCGATGCGGTGACTCATGTCGTCGGCTCCCAGCGGTTGTTGATGACCGCGCTCTGTAGCGATCAACTCACAGAGTGAGACGGATCGGGCTAGCCTCGCCAGAGGGAAGCGTGTGACAGAGCATTTGTCACAAGGGAGTTGATCTGGTGGGCAGCATCTACGGCGACTGGCTCAAGGAGCAGCGGGAGGCGGCGGGGCTGACACAGCAGCAGCTGGCCGACCGAGCGGTCATGACGCGTTCGCACATCGCCCACATCGAGGCGGGGCGGCGGGTGCCGTCGAAGGAGGATGCTCGGCGGCTGGACATGGCCCTGGGTACCGGGGATGTACTGAGCAGCTTTCTACCGCAGGGCGAAGCGGCGGTCGAAGACTACTTCGAGGCAGCAAGGCAACTCGAACAACAGGCAACGGTGATCCGGGAGTTCGCGCCCACCTTTGTGCCCGGCATCCTGCAGACGAAGGGGTACGCGCGAGCCCTGCTGAGCGTGGGATACCCCCCTGCGAGTGAGGAGGAGCGTGACAAGCTCGTCGTCACACGGCTTGAGCGTGCCAAGATCCTCGCCGACCCAGTCACACCCGTGGTGTGGGCCCTACTGGACGAGGCAGTGCTACGACGCCCGGTCGGCAGCCAAGAGGTCATGGCAGAACAGCTCACTCATCTCGTGCGCTTGGCCGAGAACGGCAGGGTACGCGTGCACGTGATGCCATACGGTGTAGGGGCGTACCAAATCCTGAACAGCATGCTGACGCTGATGTGGTTCGAGGACCAGCCCCCGGTGGCTTACTCGGAGGGCCTCCAGATCGGCAAGGTCCACGACTCCCCCTCCGTCGTCGAACGGCTCCAGGGCGCCTACCATCTCGCACTGAGCGACGCGTTGCCGCTGCAAGAGTCACTCGCCCTGTTGAGGGCGACAGCGAAGGACCACGGACACCATGACTGAGCACATGATCCCGAGTGCAGGCATATCGAGCGGCTGGCGTAAGTCGTCCTACAGCGGAACTGAGGCCAACAGCTGCCTCGAAGTCCTCGACAACCACCCCGCCGGCGTCCCCGTCCGCGACTCCAAGAACCCCCACGGCCCAGCACTTCTCTTCTCCGCCGCCAACTGGTCGGCCTTCGTCGCTGCCGTCAAGGAATCACGGGCCTGAGCCGAATCGGCCCCGACCGGAACAGCCACGCCGCAGGGACACACGAACGAGGATGCGGCGGACGGGGAAATCAGCACCAAGCGCCAGCCCAGATCCTGAGGAACCTGGTCAATCAGAAATCTCTTCAGGCGCCACCCCCCGCACCAGGGCATCAATGGCCTGCGGCCACGGCCCAAATCGCGCTACCCAGTCGGCTACCAGGTACACCACACCGTTCTCGTCCATTCCAAGGAAGAAGCGCCCCTGGTCCAGCTCCCCAAGCGGGAAAAGTTGGAGCCCCAACTCTTCGCCCCACTCGGAGAAGCGGTCCTCCTCTCCCAAGCAGAGGAGCGGGTCCAGTTCAAACGGTTCGCGGGCACAGTTGACGCCGGGTCCCGAGATGTCAACGTTAAGGCCACCGAACTCTGCGAGGAATTCCTGCGCTTGCTGGTGTGCCCGGATCCCTCTCTCCTCGAACGGGAGCGTCCATTGCGTGGGGTCGACAGTTCGCTGCGGATCCCAACCAGATGTGCGGAGAACATCCGCTACGTCCGACGAGAACTTCGCTTCCATTCTCACTCTCCCGTGATGAAGTCAATCCCATAATGCCGGACCAGCACCTTACAGCTGTCACAGGGGCCGACCGGCATTCCGTGCTTGGGGTGATCGACGGTACTGCGCACTGTAACCGCCGCGCCCATGGCGCCACTCGGGTCCCCGCGCTTCAGCGCTTCAGAAATGGCAACGGGCAGTCCGCACTGGCCGTGTCCGCGGCCTCGCTCTTCGACCGGGATTCCATCCAGGACTCCCTGTACGTCAGGGTGGAGCTCCGGCGCATCGCCTCGATGGCTGGACGCCGTGTAGATCTGCCCATCCCTCAGCATGATTCCCTCGGACACAGCAGGTCGCATTCTCCCTGGAGTCACCTTGGAGGCATCCGCCGCTTCCCGGCCTACAGCATCAAGTAGGCGATCCTGGCAGGGGGAGAGCCCGAGTGGGTCGCTCCATCGATGAGGGTTATCTACGTAAGTGGCGGGGTTGGGCGCCGGGGCGAGGCCGAGGGGGTCGGGGGTGAGGTACCGCGCTGTTTCGGGGTCGTAATGGCGGAAGTAGTTGTAGTGGAGGCCGGTTTCAGGGTCGAAGTACTGGCCAGGGAAACGGAGCGGCGTGTAGGCCGTGGCTGAGCGCTTCCAAGCGGTCGTGCCCCAGAGGGTGGTGCGAGTGCACCAGGCGATCTCGCCCTGATCGTCGATGAGTTCAGTGGGGGTGCCGACCAGATCGGTGACGATGGCGTAGAAGCGCTCGTCGACTTCCTCATCGGTAAGGTACTTGCGCTCCGTCTGAGTGAGAGGGCTCACCCCATCGTGGTCCCAGGTGAGGCTGAGAGCGAAGCCCGCCGCGCCGGGCGTGTGCGTGACCTGCTCGCAGAGGGTGGCCCCGTCCCACGTGAACAGGGTTTCCTCGGAAACTTCGCTGTCCGCGGCGAGATGCTGCTTGGCAATGCGGCGGCCGAGGGGGTCGTACAGATACCGCCAGACGGTGCCGTCCGGTGTGGTGACATGGGTGAGACGGTCTTCGGCGTCCCAGACATAGCGCCACGTCTGGCGCTTCCCGGAGAGAGTGATTTTGTGACGGACAGTGGTACGTCCGGCCTCGTCGTAGTCGTAGCGAACTGATCCGGCGGTGCGTATACGGGTACCGGCGTATGTGCGCTCGCCCGTGGCTTCGGAACCGGGCATGCCGGTAGGCCAGTCGGCGTGGGTCTGGTTACCGGCCTCGTCGTAGGCATATGACTCCGTCCACCCTGCTGCGTGAACTGCAGTGACTCGGCCTGAGTCGTCAAGATCAAAGCGACGGCCTCCACCCAGAGAGTCGTCGACCCCGATCAGGTTGCCGTCCGGGCGGTAGCTGTAGACACGATGCTCAAGGCGGCCCGTAGGGGCGCTGAGTTCCTGCCGAGTGAGCCGCCCAAGGGGATCAAAGGCACTATTGAGGCGGAAGGCCTCGCCGATGTTGCGAGCCGTTTCGCGGCCTGCGAGGTCATGGGTGAAGGTGAGTGTGCGGCCAGAGGCGGCCAGCGAAGTGCGGTTCCCTGCGGCGTCGTAGGTCCAGCTACTGGTACTGCCCGTTGGCGTGATCCGGGTGGTGCGGCGCCCCACAACGTCGTAAGCACAGCGCAGCGCACGGCCGTTGACCGTCTCGGCGAGGACCCGCCCCATGTTGTCACGCTCGATGCTCAGCTGGGCATCCGGGCTCTTTGCTGATATGAGTCGGCCGGCGGTGTCGTACTCGAACGTGGTCACCGCACCAGCAGCGTTCTTGCGAACTGTGCGGCCCAGTGCATTTCGCTCGAAGCGGATGGTCTCGCCGTTGCCCGCGGTACGCGCGGTGAGTTGACCTGCAGAGTCGTGCTCATAGGCTACCGACTGGCCGTTAAAGTCGACTTCGACATTGAGGTGCCCAGCCGGGTCATAGCCGTAACTCCACTTCAGACCCTGCGGGTTGGTAACCCTTGTGAGACGCAATTCAGTGTCGTAATTGAACGTGAGCCGCGCTCCGTCCGGGCCGGTTGAGGCTGCGAGCAGGTCGAAGTGGGTGTACTCGAAACGGGAGACAGCCCCTACGGCGTCCGTGTGACTGGTGCAGTTGCCCTCACCGTCGTATGTCCACGATTCCGTAGTTCCGTCTGGGGCGGTGCGAGAAGTAAGTTTCCCCTCGACGGTCCACTCCAGATAAGTGGTTGCCCCAAGCGGGTCGGTGATGAGGAACGGGCGGCCGAATCCGTCTCGGTTGTAGCGGACGGTCGCACCGAGTGGGTCGGTGATCTCTACAGGCAGGCCCGCACTATCGCACTGCACTCGCATGGTCTCACCGAGTGCGTTTGTGATCGAGGTAAGATTTCCCGCCGCATCATAGGCATATCGAGTCGTCGCACCGCAGGCATCAGTCACCTCGGTACAGTTTCCAAACTCATCAAATTTCTGCAGCAGTTGCACGCCGTCGGCAGCAATGACTTCGACAGGCAGATTCAGCGCGTTGTAGCTGGCGCGCTCTTCAGTGCCGTCGCCACGCGTGACACTGACGACGTTGCCGGCGGTGTCGTAGGCATACCGAGTGCTGCGGCCGAGCGGATCCGTGCGGACGAGCAGCCGGTCACGGACGTCGAACTCGGAGCCGGTGGTGTGGCCGAGGGGGTTGGTCTCGGCGATTATCTGGCTACGGTCGTTGAGCTGGTAGAGCGTGGTGTGGCCGAGGGCGTCGGTCCAGTGGGTTGTGCGGTTCGTGGTGTCGTAGACGAAGGTTCCGGAGAGGTAGCCGTCTGGGCCGATGGTCTGGATGACGCGTCCGGCGGCGTCGTGGACGTAGCGGTAGGTGGAGTCGTTGCGGTCGGTCCAGGCGGTGATGCGGCCCTGGGTGTCGTAGTCGAACCGCAGTGGCTGCCCTGAGGAGTTGATGACCTCGGTGAGGTCGCCGGTGGCGGGGTCGTGGCCGTAGGCCATGACCTGGACCGTGTCGTCGGTGGCGGGGCCGGTGCGCAGGGACAGTTGGGTGATGCGGCCCAAGTCGCGGTCGGCGGTGAGGTGGACGTCGTAGCCGCCGCTGTGGGTGATCGACAGGGGCAGGCCGGTGCCGTCGCGGTGGATGTCGATCTGGTTGCCGTTGCGGTCCTCGATCGTGGTCAGCCATAGTTGCCAGCCCTCGCCGCGT
>JABFVM010000602.1 GCA_013362785.1 Streptomyces sp.
CATCCGCCGTACCCCCGGCCGCCGTACCCCCTTCCGGTCCGGGTCCCGGTCCCAGGGCCTCGGCGAGCATGCGGGCCTGGCGGCGGCTGCGGGGCGTGCCGGAGGCGACGGGGACGTCGGGGTTCTCGTAGAAGTCGCGCAGTTCGGGGGGTTTCGCCGGGGCGGTCGTCACGGGGTCACCTCCGTGGTGTGCAGGTAGTGCTCGAAGAGGTCCCGCAGATGGGCTCCGTCGCCGTGGCTGAGCAGGGCCCGGGACCAGCGCAGGGCGAGGTGCAGGCGGCCCGCGGTCGACGCGGTGGTGACGGTCAGGCCACGGGGCATCCGGGCGGGCGCCGAGAACCACACGGCGTGCGCGCGGCCGGCCTCCTCGCCGAAGTCCAGGGGGTACGGGATACGGCCGATGTTGCTGAGGAGCGTGGTCGAGGTCCAGGGCGCGGCGGCTCTGCGCAGGCCGCGGGTGAGGGCGGCGCGGACGGCGACGGGGGCCCAGGGGGCGGTGAGCAGGGAGGCGCCGTGGCCGAGCTGGGGGCGCGGCAGGGATTTGAGGGCGCGGGTCCGGGTGGCGGTGCGGTGCAGGAAGGCGGGCATGTCGGCCGGGTCGTGCACCGTCAACTCCTCGGGGGCGAAGGGGACTTCGACCAGTCGGGTGCCGTTGCCGATGGGCATGGTGAGGTCCCGGGGGCGGTCGTCCACGGGCATGGTGATGCGCAGCGGGCGGGGGCGGTCGCCGTGCTCTCTGTTCCAGTGGGCGAGGGTCAGGGCCGTGGTGACCATGAGCTGGTCGTTGACCGTGTAGGGGGAGCCCTTGGGGCGGTGGGGGAGCGGGAGCTCGGTGACGAGCATGCCGTTGCCGGGGGAGGGCTCGGGGGTGCCGGGGGCCACGCGGGCGGGGTGGGACCAGTTGGAGGGGCTGTCCTCGGGGGGTGGGGGTGCTTCGGGGGTGGTGCGGTTGGGAGGTGCGGCGGGGGAGTTGTCCTTGCCGCCGTAGAGCTCGGCGGCGGTGGCCAGGACACGGAGGCAGGCGGGGCCGTCGAGGGCGGTGTGGTTGATGGTGAGGAACAGGACGGTCGTCTGCGGGGTGCGTGGCTGTGGACCGTCGGCTCCGCGCGGCCGTACACCTACGGCGTCGGTCGCCTCGCTGCCCTCGACGGAGCCCGCCCCCTCCACCACCTCCAGCCTGATCGGCGGCGAAAGGGACAGCGGCGGCGCCTCGGTGAGCGCCCGGGTCCGCGCGTCCCGCAGCGCGTCTCTCCCGGGCGCCGGAAAACTCACCACCTCCACGTCCGGCTCCGCCGTCAGCTCCCACTCGTACCGGCGCCGGTACCACCGCCCCGGCGCCTCCCGCATGAGGATCCGGGGGTGCCGGCGCAGCGCCTCGCCGAAGGCCGTCCGCAGTCGCCCCGCGTCCAGCGGCCCCGGCAGATGGACCTCGATGTGCACCGTCTCCGGCTCCTCCTCCTGAAGGCAGTGCCTGGAGACCTCGTCCACGACGGGGAACGGCACCCGTACCGGCGGCCGCAGCGGACCGTCGGCGCGTGCGGGCTGCTGCAGTGCGGTCATGTGGCCTCGCCCTTCCCCGTTTCGCCGTTCCCTGTGCCGCCGTTCGCTGTGCCGCCGTTCCGTGTGCCACCGTTCCCCGAGCCCTCGCGCCGCGGCTCCCCGTCGGGACGGCTCTCGCCAGGACGGCTCCCGTCGGGCCGCGACGTCCGGAACCCCGGCTTGCCGAACCCGATGCGCGCCGTCGGCGGATCAGGCTCCGGCCCGCCGGGCCCGCGTGCGGAGACGGTCGGCCCGGAGGCGGGCCGGGGCTCGGCCGCCCCGGGCGGCTCGGTACCCATGGGGCTCCGCCCCCGCTCCCGATGCGGCAACGGCCGCGGCGACGGCCCCGATGCCTCAGGGGCGCCCTTGCCCGATGCGCCCGTGCCGGGCCCCGGAACACGGCCTCCGGGGACCGGCGGCAGCACAGCCGTAGAACCGGCCGCTCCCGGACCCGTTCCCGGACCACTCGCGTATCCGCCCGGCCCTTCCGGCCCCGCACCACTGGTGTACCGGCCCCCAACCGACGCTCCACCAGCCACCACCGGCTCCCGCACCCCGACGACCCCGGCGAACAACCCGATCAGCGCCAGCAGTTGAGCCGCAGGCCCGAAGGCCCCCTCCTCGGCCCCCACCGGCTCCCCGGCACCGACCGCCGCCGCGACCCCGGCCCCGGCAAGGGCGACGAGCGCGATCGGCACCAGCAAGGCATGCCGCCGCCACGCCACCAGCGCCAGCGCCGGGACCAGCAACGCGAACCATCCGGCGATGAACACGCCGACCACCGTCACGGCCACCGTGCCGAGCCACAGCCCCGGCGTCGGCGGCGCGGGCTGCGGCTCGTCGGGGTTGGGGGCCCGGCGGCGCCACAGTGCCAGTCCGGCCAGCAGCGCGAGTGCGACCGCGCTGCCGATCAGCCCGCCCTCGTAGGTCGTCGCGGGCTCGTAGGACAGCTCGACCGTGCCGCCCGCGCCCGCCGGGATCCGCCAGCCCTGCTGCCAGCCGTCCAGCCGTACCGGCGTCAGTTCCTTGCCGTCCAGCGTGGCGCGCCAGCCGTCGTTGAAGTTCTCGTACGTCGTCAGATAGCTCGCCGCGCCCGACCCGACCGTCACCGCGCGCCGGTCGCCGAGCCAGTCCCGTGTCTTCAGCTCACGCCCGGCCGTCGCGGCCTCGGTGACCGTGCCGCGGGTCAGGGTCATGTCGGTCACCGCGAGGGGCCCCGCGTCCCCGGCCTCGACCTGGTGGTCACCGGCGGTGAGCCGCAACTCGCTGGCCTCCCGCCCGCGCTGACAGAGCGTCACCTCGACTCCGCGCCGTTCGACCAGGTCCCGTACGGTCCCGCGCACGCCGGTCCGGTACAGCTCGCCGTCCACCGAAACCACCGGCCCCTCGCCGCACGGCAGGGAGAACGGCCGGGTCTCCCGGGGCTGCGGGGTCCGGTACTGGTCGAGGGCCGGGACGTAGGCCTCGGTCAGGCCCACCGGCAGCCGCAGGTCCTCGCCGACCATCGGGTTGAAGAGGGTGAGCGGCGCGGTCTCGGTGATCGTGATGTCCAGCCGGTCGGTGGTGATCGGCGGGAAGCGGACGTTGCCGTTCTCGTCGACGCCCGCGATCGCCGCGCCGTCCGGGGAGCTGATGTGCACCTCGGTGGGGCGGGTGGAGAGCCCGCCGGCCGGTGCCAGCACGATCTCGCCCACCGCCTGTTTCCCTGGCCAGCGCAGATGGATCGTAGGCCGGTCGCCCGCGATCCACGCCGTGGTCAGATCACCGTCGGTGAGGTTGCGCGGCGACAGCCCGGCGCCCAGCCGCGCGGTGGAGTCGGCCGTGGCCACGATCCGGTTCCGCTGCTCCGGCGCCACCTTGTACAGCAGCTTGTCCAGTTCCTCGCCGGCCACCGGCACCGCGTTCGCCCGTATCTCGTACGTCCCTTCCGCCGACGTCGTGAAGCGCCGGTGCAGGCCCGCCTCCGTGCCCGTCGGCGACATCCCGGTCGGGTCGGCCGCACGGGAGAGGGAGACGATCTCGGCGGCGGCTCCGGACTTCCCGGCGTCGGTGGGCAGCCGCAGCAGCCGGGTCACCTGGACGTCCGGCAGGTCGATCTCGGAGAAGCCGGCGCCGGTCAGCCCGGCCCGCCGGGCCACGGAGTCCGTGATCGTCAGCTTCATCCAACTCGTCGCACCCGCAGGCGCCTTGACCGACTGCGTCGAGCCGTCCGGCCGGAGGACGGAACTCACGGCCCCCTTCTCCGTCTCGACCCGCACCCGGGTGGCCGCCTCCCGCACACCCTCCTGCGGCAGTGGCGTCACCTTGAACGACGAGGGCATGTCGTACGAGCCGCCCGCGAAGGCGATCCGCAGCCACTCCCCCTCCGGCGACCCCTCCGAGCCCTCGGTCCACGCCGTGTCCGGGTTGCCGTCGAAGGCGTTCACCGGGTCGAACTGCGGCAGATGGAACAGCCAGCTGCCGTACGACGAAGCCGTCACCGACCGTGCCCCGCGCAACTCGGCGACGGTCTGGTGGTCCAGGCCGGTGCTGGGCAGGATCTGGTGCGGTCTCTCGCCCGCGTCCTGCGCGGCGTCCGGCGCATTGCGCTCACCGCTCGTGTACGTGTACGACGTAGTGCCGCTGATCAGCCCGAACCGGGTGTCCGCGCGCCGCATCCCGTCGCCGACGACCTGCACCTGCGGTGAGCCGAGCCCTGGATGGTTGTCGCCGGTCAACACGCTTGCCCTGCCCCGCAGTTCGGGCGCCAGCGGCAGCAGCGACTCCGGACCGCCGGAGACGACGGCCGTGTCGGCGACCGGCTGCAGCCCCGCCTGATGCGGGCGCGGCACGTCCTTGCTCACCGGCTGGTAGATCTCCACCGCCCGCTGCCGCGGATACAGCCCCTCCACCTGGAGCGGGGTGTCCGGGGCGATCGTCCCGCCGGTCATCACCGGCCCGAGGCCCGTCACCCGCTCATAGCCGGACTGTTCGAGGGACCGCTTGACGGTCGTCGACGGCACGGAGCCGATCTGGTCCGGGTCGAGATCGTTGCGGACGACGACGTAGTAGATCCCCGCCCGGCTCAGGTAGTCGGCCAGCCCCGGCACATTGGCGCCGCTCGTCAGCGCCTGCTCCACGGCGTCCATGGCACGCCGGTTGCCGGGGGCGCCGAACGGGACGTAGTCCCGCTGCGCCCAGCGCGAGTCGGCGACGACGTCCAGGGGCTGGTCGATGGTCGAGCCCCAGGTGTAGATGCCGTGCGCGGTGGCCGGTACGACGAGAGTGCGGGCGTCCGGCGAGTACTTCTTCATCCAGTCGGCCGTGGCCTGCCAGTACTCGGGTATCTCCTTGAAGGACCCCGGGTTGAGGATCGAGCCGTTCAGATACGGCCACATCAGGCCCGGCAGCACCAGTACGGCCGCGATCAGCGGCGCGAACCGCCGCCCCCGCACCGGCCGCGCCCCGCGTGTCTCGCCCGCCACGCCCACCAGATGGGCGAGCCCCAGCACCAGCGCCAGGGCTAGCCCCGTCTGGAACTTGTAGATGTTCCGGAACGGCACCAGCGCGCCGTCCAGCCAGCCCTGCACGGTCTCGTGGAAGGGCGCGCCGAACGTCCCGCCGTACCCCGCGAGCAGGATCAGCGCGGTCGTCACCACGGTCAGTACCAGCCAGCGCCGCTCCGGCATGTCCCGCCGGGCCAGCCCCGCGAGCCCCAGCCCGGCGGCGAGCGCCGAGCAGACGATCACGACGACGGACGAGGCGACTGTCCAGCCGGCCGGCAGCCAGGCCTCCCCGAAGTGCAGATAGGCGACCCAGTTCCCGGCGCCGCGCAGCGCCTCGGTCGCCGACATGGTCTCGGTCGTGGTCTGCGAACTCTCCACGTAGGGAAGGAAGTTCTCGCCGTAGGTGCCGAGCAGCAGAAGCGGGATCACCCACCAGGCGGTCGCCAGGATCACCCCCGGCACCCACCACGCGATCAGCTTCCGCTGCCGTGGCCCGGGCGGTCGGGAGAGCAGATACAGCCCGACGGGCAGCAACGAGGCGAGAGTCGAAGCGGCGTTGACCCCGCCCATGAAGGGGATGATCAGCGCCGACCGCAGCGCGGCGACCCGGGCGGCGTACCGCTCATTGGTCAACGGCAGCAGCACCCACGGCAGAACCGCACCCGGCAGCGCGGCGGCCGACGTGGACCCGATGACGATGGTGAAGACGGGCCAGAGCGCATAGGCGACGCCCGCCACCAGCCGCGACCCCCCGCTCCCCACCCGCAGCCGCTCGGCCAGCCGCAGCGCACCCCAGAACGCGACCGACACGATCAGCGACAGCCACAACCGCGTCGCCAGCCACACCGGCAGCCCCACGACATCGGCCAGCCAGTAGAACGGCAGCATCGGCCACAGATAGCCCGAGTACTGGTTCTGGATCCCGCCGAAGCTGCCCTGGTCGGACCACAACTGCCCGAGACCGGCGAAGAACTGCCCCGGATCGACGGTCACACCCAACTTGGTGTCGAACGTCTGCCGCCCCGGCTGCACCGCCAGCAACAGCACGAACACCACGGCCCAGAACCCCAGCAGCCAGCGCCGCGACCTCGGACCCTCCGGGGGCCCCGAGGCGGGCACGGGGGTGGGCACGGCTGCCGGGGGAGGAGCCTGGACCGTGGTCGTCGTCATGGTGGACACCGCCGGAGGATGAGGAGGAGGTTCCAGGTGGCGAACTCGCGTATACCGGGCGCCTTCACGACCGTCTCCGCGAGGAACGGCCAGTAGCGGGACCGCGCCGAGACGATCTCGACGTCGTCACGGGCGCGGACCTGCCGCAGGGTGGCGCCGATGTGCACGGCGAACAGGTTCTCGCCGAGGGTGTGCTTGGCGGCCCGCCCGGTACGCCGCCGATAACGCGCACGGGCCCGCTCGGCACCGAAGTAGTGCCAGGGCGCCCACTCATGGCCGCCCCAGGGGGACAGCCAGTTGGTGAACGACACATAGACCAGGCCGCCGGGCCGGGTGACCCGCGCCAACTCACTCAGAAACGTCTGCGGATCCGCCACATGCTCCAGCACATTGGAGGAGAAGGTGACGTCGGCGACCCCGTCCTGAAGGGGCAGCAGATATCCATCGGCGATCACGGCCCCGTCGGAAGGCTTCTCCCCGAGCTCGTCCAAGTCCGGCTCAAAGAGGTAGGCATGTGCACCCCGCCGCCGAAACTCCTCGGTGAAATACCCGCTGCCTCCACCGACATCGACGACGGTACGCCCGGCCACGAGACCGCCGTAGGCCTCGACCTGATCGGCGGCGTCACGGGCGAGAAGCGAATAGCAGGATTCAGGATCATCCTGCTCATGCAGGAAAGCACGAAAGAGGGCGAGTGAGCGCGTAAAGGACGGGTCCTTGTAATCCCGTTGAGGTGACGCCGAAAAGGGGCGCGGGGAACTGCGCGACCAGCCACGAACTACAGGCACCCGCGACACGACCTTGCCCTTACGGCGCATAGGCGTCATGCCCCTTCACCGCCTCACCGGCAACGGCCAAGAACTGCCGCACAGTCCGGTCCCACCGATACCGCGCCGCCCGATCCCGCGCAGCCTTGCCCATCAACTCCCGCCGATGCCCGGACAACGCAAGCGTGCACCAGGCAGCCGCGAACGACGACTCCCCGTGCGCGAGCACACCCGTCTCCCCGTCCACGACGGAATCCCGAAGACCGGGCACATCAAAGCCAATGGCGGGCGTCTCCCGAGTCGCGGCCTCGGTGACGACAAGCCCCCACCCCTCCACGGCCGAGGGATGCAGCAACAGCCACGCCGCACACAGCAGCCGATGCTTCTCCGCCTCCGACACATGCCCGACGAACTCGACACCGGGCCCGGCGAGTTGCTGCAACCGCTGCCGCTCGGGCCCGTCACCGACGATGACCAGCCGCCCACCGGTCACGGGCCGCACCCGCTCCCACAACCGCAGCAGCAGATCGATCCGCTTGTACTCGACCAGCCGCCCGACGGCAACGAAGAGCGGCTCCGGCGAGCGATCCTCCAGCGGACCCGGCTCCTCCACCCCGTTGTGCACGACGCGAATCCGCTCCCGCTCGACCCCGAGATCCCGCAGCGCGTGCGCGGTCGACGGAGAGACGGCGACCATCAGACTCCGCCGCTGCGCACCGGTCAGCGCCCAGTGCTCCAGTCTTCGGCCAAGCCGAGCCGCAGGCGCCAGCGCACCGCCGAAACGCATGGACCACAGATCCGTGTGCACATGGTTGACCAGGCACAATGTGGGCCCGCGATGCCACAGCGGCGAGAAGTACGGCATCCCGTTGCAGACCTCGACCAGCAGATCGCAGTCCCCGACCTGACGGGCGAAGGCGGATCTGGCGCGCAGATAGTGGCCGTAGGAGCCGCCCGCCGACACGACTCTGTAGTCGCGGTAGGCCGCTGGGCCCCCGCAGAGCAGGGTGACCTGGTGGCCGAGCCGGGTGAGGCCGTCGGCGAGACGGTCGACCAGCAGCTCGGAGCCGCCGGCGGATCGGTTGCCCAGGTCACGATGGGCGAGAAAAACGATTCGGCGCGGATGTGGGGGGAGCGCCGGAGGGTGCTGCGACGCCGGGGGGAGACTGGCGCGCAGCGGGGATGGCACGTGCTGGGGCATGTGTGCTCCAACTCGTCTCAGGGTGCGGAACTCAGTGTGGGGGGGATGAGGGTTTGTGGTCCCGTGGGGGGTTTCGCGGTTTTTTCGGTCGCTTACGGTCGTTGTGCGTGGGGTGTGGACAGGCTGTGTCCGGGTGGGGGTGGACAGTTTTCGCCCAGCCGTTCGCCAGGGCTACTCACCGGCGTGACAATTTCCGGCTTTATTAGAGCTGACGTCACGTCACATTGTGAGCGAGGGCTGGGGCATCTCGACCGTCCCGGGAGACTCCGGCTCTTTTCGGCCTCGGGCCACCAAAACGGCACCCACCAACGCAAGCACGAATCCCGCCCCAGCAGCCCCGACGGGCAGCGTCTCACCCACCATGCGCAGCAGTCCGCTGTCCCGTTTCGCCTGTCGTACGGCCTCCTTCTGGGTGGCCGTGGTGAAGGCGATCTTCTCGCTGTCCAGCAGTACCGCCGCGTCCTTCTTGCCGCCTGGCGCGCGCAGGGTGCGGCGCGGGCCGGTCTGGGCGTAGATCACGCGCCCCGTGCGCTGGTCGACGACCAGCTTGAACCCGTGGTTGGAGTACCACTCCTCGGCCAGCACCTGCGGGCGTTTCGGCTGGTCGACGATGCTGCCGGGGACGAGCCGGGTGCCGACCTTGCGGGGCGCGACCGTGGCGGTGAACCGATAGCCCGTGTACCCCTGGATCTTCTCGGTGCCGTCGTACCGCATGGTGACCGTCGTCCCGCCGGTGTTGTCCCACCACTGGTAGGAGCGTTTCTGCACATCGAACGGGAACTTCAGATAGGCCTCGCCCTCGATGTACGGGGTCTCCTTGCAGCAGTGCACCGGCCTGGTGGTCCTCCGGTCCATCACCCAGCGGTGCGGGGTGAAGTCCAGCGCGTCGTGCGGGTCGGCGGCCGGGAGCGACTTGTCGGTGTCGACGGTGGTGATCACGTCCCAGACGGCGTTGCCGCTGCGCTCACTTTCCGCCACATTGCCGCGCACCCGCTGAGTGACGGTGATCCGCTGATCCGGCACGGTCTCGATCTTGTCGGTGTCGAAGACACTGCCGGTGCCCTTGTACACGGCCGTGGTGTCGATGTCGATGGGGTTCACGGCGGCACGCGGGGTCACGTACCAGGCCAGCATGGGCGCCAGTACCAGCAGAAACGTGCCGAGGCCCAGCAGAATCAACGAGAGAGGTGAGGCTTTACGGCGCATCCGGCACTCCTGGGGTCTGACGCATGGTCGATGCACGGTCGGTGCACGGTTGTTGCCTGGCCGTTCTTGGGCCGGGAACCGTAGGCGTCCTTGGACGGAGTGTCAACGTCTCGATGAACCGACTTGATGGAACGCCTTGACGGGCCGTCACAGCTTGTCGAGACTGAACCCGACAGGCAGGGGTCGGGATCAGGCTGGCACCACCGGGGTGGGGACGATCTCCGGGATCTCGGACAGAGAGGCTGACCCTGCGATGTCCAGACTGCTCGCCGCCACGCTGACCGTCGCGCTCGGCGCCGTACTCGCGGTGGGCGCCGCGCTCGGCGTCGTCGCGCTGCTCGAAGCGACGCCCGACCAGCCGAACACACCCTTGATCACATACGAGCAAGCGGGCCAGGGGAGTTGACCGTGGCCGCCACCCGCTCCCCGGCCTCCCCCGCCGCCGTACCCCGCTCGGCGTGGCGCGACGTGCCCCGCTTCCAGGTCCGCCGCTTCGCGGAGCTGGCCATGGCGGACGCCCCCGCCCTCGCCCAGGAGATCCTCACCGAGATCCAGCGCGAGTACCCGCAACTGCCCGTCGTCCTGGACGAGTCGGGCGAGCCGATGGCCCTGGTCGGCATCCGGCGCGCGATCGAGGTCTTCGTCCAGCACCTGGAGACCTCGGAGGGCCGCCCCACCGTCCCGCCCGGCGTCTTCCAGGACTTCGGCCGGGGCGAGGGACTGAACGGCCGCTCCCTCGACTCCCTCCAGGCCATCTACCGCATGGGCGTACGGCTGGCCTGGCGCCGTTTCGCCGAGATCGGCCAGCGCGTCGACATCCCGCCGCCCGCGATGTACGAGCTGGTGGACGCGGGCTACCAGTACCTGGACGGCCTGGTCGACCAGTCGGTGCGCGGCTACGCCGAGGCGGCGGCACGCCAGGCGGGCGAACGGCTCCGTCTGCAACGCCGCCTGATGGAACTGCTGCTGGCCGAACACCACCGGGGCGACCCGGCGGACGCCCTGTCGGAGCGGGCCGCCCGGATCGGCTGGCCGCTGCCCGAGAAGGTCGCCGTGGGCGTACTGCTGCGCCCGGCACGGGAAGCGGTGGCGCCGGCCGTGGGGCAGGGCGTGCTGCTCGACCTGGAGTACGAGCAGCCCCGCATGGTCGTCCCCGAACCGGACGCCGCGGGCCGCCCCGAACTCCTGCACCGGGCACTGACCGGCTGGGCGGGCGCGATAGGCCCCCCGGTCCCGCTCGCCGACGCGGCGAAGTCACTGCGCTGGGCCGAGGCCGCCGTACACCTGATGGAACGGGACCTGCTCCCCACCGGCGACGTCCTCTACTGCACCGAGCACACCGAGGCCCTGGTGCTCCTGCAACCCGAGGAACTCATCGACGACCTGGCCCTCAGATGCCTGGCCCCCCTGCGGCACTGCGGCCCCACCCACGGCCGACGGCTGGCCGAGACGTTACTGGCCTGGCTGGAGACGAGGGGCGGCGCACCGGAGGTGGCGGCCCGCCTGGGGGTTCATCCCCAGACGGTCCGCTATCGGCTGCGCCAGATCCGGGAGCTGTGGGGCGACGAGATGGACGACCCGGACCGGCGTTTCGAGCTGGAACTGGTGTTGCGGGCCCAGCGGTTGAGAGGGGTGCTGGGAGAGGCACACCGGTAGGGGACACGGGTGTGCCCGTGTGCCGGTGTGTCTCAGAGGCCGTAACGGCTCTTCAGATGGCGCCAGAAGTCACGGAACATCCACTTGTCGAACTCGGTGATCTGCGCGGCGGAACCGGCCTTCATCAGGAAGCAGCACTGGCCGGTCGGGGACCAGTCGTAGAAGTCGTCGAGTCCGAATGTGTGGCCGACTTCGTGCAGGTAGATATGGATGTTCTCCTGCCCGAGCGCGGAGGTGAAGTACTCCTGGCCGACCCGCTGGCCCCAGTCACCGCCGGCACCGCCCTGGAAGCCCTTGGTCAGCCACAGGGACTGGTCGTAGTGGCGGGCGGCGCCGCCGGGGCACCTGGAGTAGTTGCCGTCCTGGTGGAAGAAGCGGCCGCAGTCGGGGGCGCACTGCGGGGAGCCGCCGCTGTCCAGCATGCCGGTGTAGATGTCGACGGAGTTGTCGGTCCACTGGAGGGTGGAGCGGTTCTTGACGGCCCAGCCGACGATATTGACCGGCACGCTCCGGTACGGCCAGGCATTGTGTCCGGTGCCGTCGCTCTCGACCATGGCGGCCATCCACTTCGCGAACTGTTTCTTCAGCGCGGCATGGATCTGGTCGCGCAGCGCGGCGCTGACCGGGGCGTCGGACTCCCAGCGGACGCAGTAGTTGACGCTGCCGCGGTTGGCCATGACCTGGTCCCAGCCGTAGTTGCGGAAGCCGTACAGGTCGGGGTAGGTCGACTCGACGTGGTTCCAGACCTCGCCCAGCGGCTGGACGAGGCCCGCGGGCGGATTCCACTGGTCGGCCGCCCGGGCGGGGGCCGCGGTGACGGCGGGTGCGACGACCAGGGCCGTCAACGCGGCGAGTACGGCGCCCAGGCGGGCAAGTCGGTATCGCATGGCGAACTCCCTTCGTGGGGGACGGGACTTCGTCAACCGGTCGCCGCCGAAAGGGAGTTGGTTGCCGTCGAACGGGAATTGGTTGCCTTGGCCGGATCACACGGTCTGTCGGGCGGACTGAGTGGTGCCGTGGGTGGTGCCGACGGCAGGCTTGCCGCCCGGAGTGCGGGCGGACGCGGCGCGCAGACGCCGGCCGCGGCGGGTCAGCCCCCAGGGCTTGAGGATCGAGATCACCGTCATGAAGACATACGCCGACAGCGACACGATCGGCCCCATCATGAGGTCGGTGGCATCGGGCAGCGGCCCGCCCGCGGCGACGGCGCCGACGGTGGTGCCCAGGCCGGGGCGCAGGGCGAACGCCGTGGCGGTGGTCGTGGCGAGGGTCAGCCAGAACTTGATGTAGACCCACCGGTGCCGCGCCAGCCCCCACTGCGTGCCCAGGGACAGGACGAGCCCGCTGACCAGCGTGAGGAACGCGACGGGCAGCAGCAGCCAGTCGGCGAACAGCTTCATGGACCGCACCGACGCCTCCACGATCACCGCGGATCCGGTCGTACCCGCGGTGATCGCGAGCGCGAGCAGCCCGAGCGTGAGCCCGAGCCAGGAGGCGGAGGCGATGACATGCACGACGAGGACGGCCCGGCGCGCGGGCCGGCTAAGCCTCCTGGAGGCGGAGGACGACGCGGACGAGGCGGACGTCTTGGAGGACTTGGAGGACGTGGAGGACGTGGAAGGCATGCACAACACCGTGCCGGGCGGGGGCGGTGAAGACGTCTGACAGTGGGAGTAACCCGGTGTACTGGCGGGGGAGTATCCGGCACGACTCCGCCTGCTCCACCGCCGCCGCCATCGCCAACAGAAGGAGACCCCGATGAGCCGACCGACACCCCACCCCGCCCTGCGCAGGCTGGACATCCTGGTGGGTGAGTGGGACATGTGGGCCGCCGGTCGCAGCGCAGGCCCCTTCCGGGTGGAGTTCACCTGGCAGGAGGGCGGCGCCTTCCTCGTCCAGCGCGCGGACGTGACCCCCGAGACCTCCCTCCCCGGCCCGTGGGCCGACCACGCCCCTTTCCCCACCGTCTCCCTGACCGGCTACGACGACACGGCCGACCAGTTCACCATCCTCTACGCCGACGGCCGCGGCGTCTCCCGCGTCTACTACGGCAGCATGGCCGACCGCACCTGGTGCCAGTGGCGCAGCGCCCCCGGCTTCCACCAACGCCTCACGGTCACCGTCAGCCCCGACGGCACCACGATGGAGGGCCAGTGGGAGCAGTCGGCCGACGGTGACCGGTGGACGACGGACTTCGACGTGGTGTTCGAGCGGAGGGGGAAGCCGCAGAGCTGAACGACACCCCCGTCGCTCGTGCCGTTACGCCCCGGCCGGCTCCTTCGGTGCGGTCCGCCGTGGTGCCGGCCGGTCCAGGTGGACCACCACCGTCGTGTAGAAGCGGTGCACCGCGTCGTCCACGCTGCGGATGAAGCCGGACTCGGCGTTGCCGCGGGTGCTGCCCATGCCCTTGAGGAGGGACAGCCGGAAGCCGGTGATCCGGGTCGCGTTGCCCTTCGGGAGCAGGTCCGCCGGTTCGGGCCGGAGGCGTTCCAGGGTGCCGCGGGGGCCGCCGGTCCCGCCTTCGACCAGGGTTTCCACATGGAGGTCGGCGGGCGCCTCGGCGAGACGGCGGACGAGGCGTTTGGCCCAGGTCAGGGGGTAGCCCTGGTCGGGGGAGGGGATCTCTACGGAGGTGCGGAGCTTGCCGGTGCGCAGGTCGGCGTTGATGGCCAGTACACCCGGAGTGCCCTCGATGCGGAGTTCCGCCTGCAGCCGCCCGTCCAGACACAGCTGATCGGCGAGGAGGGCTCTACGGGCTCCGGGATCAGCGCCCCGCTTGGCACGCTGGACGGGCAGGACCTTCTGGCCCAGCTCGCCACCCAGACGGAGGCACACCTGGCGGACGAGACGCTCCCAGCTCTCGACCACCTCCAGGGCACGCGGGTCGCCCTGGCACAGGGTCTCGTCATCGATGCCGTTGCGCACGGGGACCCACGCCGAGCCCATGTTCTGGAAGCCATGACAGCCGGAGTTCTCGTGCTGGAGGTAGTGCAGCAGTTCCTGGAGCAGCCAGGCGTGTGCCGCGTTTCCGACTCCCTCGTGGCGGAGCAACATCTGTGCCTGGTGGGCGACTTCGGCCCAGGACAGATGCCAGAGCGCCACCTTGTGCTTACGGCGCCCGTCGATCTTCACGTCGACGATCTGGCTGCCCTCCAGCGCGACGTCGTTCGACAGCGTGATCACGGCCTCGTAGCCGCGCCGCGCGGCGATGTCCATGTACGCCTGGACCTGTTCGGCCCTGAGGGAGTTGCCGTTGGTCTTGGTCTCCACCAGTGCCGTCCACAGCTTGCCGGCGCGCTCGACACGGATGACTCCGTCGGGGCGGCGTGGTGTGTCGCCGTGCGGCAGCGAGACCTCGGCGAACGTTTCCATACGGCCCGCCGGGGCGCCGAAGGCGGCGGTGAGCCGTCTGCCGAACTCCGGTACCTGCGCCATCACCGACAGCAGCACCGAGGTCGCGCGCATCTCCCGGTCCCGGTCGCTCTTGAGGACGGAGACAGGGAAGAGCCTGGCTTCCCTCCAGGACTCGTTCTCCGCCAGCGACTTCCTGGTCGCACCGGCCAGGGTGACCTTCTTCTTCGCCGTACGCGGCCGCGCGGCCCGAGCCGGCGACTGCGTGGCCGACCCGGCCTCGGCGGTGTCCGGGCGGCGAGGAGCCGGGACCGCGTCCAGCGTCTCCGGTGCGGGGGCCGCGACCGCCTCCACGGCGACCCGCTCCTCCACGGCGACCCGCTCCTCCACCTCGGCCCGCGCCTCCACCTCGGCCGCGTCGTCCTCGATATCCACCCCGAAGTCCGTCGCCAACCCCGCCAGCCCCGAGTCGTACCCCTGCCCCACGGCCCGGAACTTCCACTCCTCGCCGCGCCGGTACAGCTCCCCGAAGATGATCGCGCTCACCTCGGCGGCGTCGGCGATGGCGAACCTGAGGAGGTTCTCGCCGGCCGCGTCGGCCAGGGTGACCTTCAGGTCCTCCAGTTCGCCGAAGCGCGCTTCGCCGTAGCGGCTGGCGGCGATCACGACGCGCTCGACGTCGGCCGGGACCGCGGTCAGGTCGAAGCTGATCCGGTCCTCGTTGCCGTCCTCCGTCGGCGTCTTCCCCAGGAGCTGCACGCTGCCGTCGGCGGCCACCGGGTTGTTGTAGAAGTAGAAGTCGGCGTCGCTGCGGACCTTGCCGTTCGTGTCCAGCAGTAAGACGGACACATCGGCGTCGCCCTCACCCGTCGGGCTGCCCCAGCCCAGGCTGACGATCACCGAGCCGACGTCTTCGCTCAGCACCTGCAGCGCGACGTTCGAGCCCTTCGTCATTTCGTGCATGGAATCCCCCCCATGTCGCTCACCCGGGGGCACGCGTACGTGGCCGCCCCAGGTGTCTCCCCGTACGGCAGAGTGTGACGTGCCGCACACGGGAAACCGTACTGGCCGGGGATCGTGTGCGCGGAGCTTTCGGGCTGGTCCGCGTCGGGCCATTGCCGGGGGAAACGGACTTTGAGTAGCCTGTGTTCGTTATCCCGATCGGCTGTTGAAATTTCGAACGCAGCCATACCGACATTCAAGGGAGGGGGCCGGACGTGGGACGCCTCGTACCAGCCGTGACCCGGGCTCTCGACATTCTTGAGCTCTTCCTCGACGGGGACGGCACGCTCTCCGCCCCCGACATAGTGCGCAAGCTCCAGCTGCCGCGCACCACCGTGCACGAACTGGTCACCACGCTCGCAGCCCGGTCGTACATCGTCCAGGTGCCGGGTCAGCCGGGACGGTACCGGCTCGGCGTACGGCCGTACCAGCTCGGCAGCCGGTACGCCGAGCAGCTCGACCTCGCGGCCGAGGGGCAGCAGGTCGCCCGGTCCGTCGCCGAGACCTGCGACGAGACCGTGCACGTGGCCATCCTGGAGGGCACGGACGTCATCTACATCGCCAAGGTCGACTCGACGCACGCGGTGCGGATGGTGTCGGCCGCCGGGCGGCGGCTGCCCGCGCACTGCACCTCCGTCGGCAAGATGCTGCTGGCCTCCCTCCCCGAGCCGGAGCTCTCCGCCCGGGTCCCGGACGGGGCCGAGCTGGTCCGCATGACACCGAACAGCATCACCGACCCCGGCGCTCTGCGCGAGGCTCTTGCGGAGATCCGTGATCGGGGGATCGCCGTCGAGAGCCGGGAGTCCAACCCGGACGTGTCGTGCGTCGCCGCGCCGGTACGGGACCGTACCGGGCAGGTCGTCGCCGCACTCTCCATCTCCGTGCCCATGATCCGCTGGAGCGACGACCGGCGCATCGAGCTGGAGCAGCTCGCGGCCAAGGGCGCCGCCGAGCTGTCGGAGCGTCTCGGGCACCGGAGCGTGGCGTGACGGCGGCGGCCGGGTACGAGGTCGCGGTACAGACGGACGCCGAGCTGGGGGAGGGGCCCACCTGGGACCCGGCCGGTGGGCGGCTGCTCTGGATCGACATCCTGCGCTCCCGGATCCACACCTACGACCCCGTCTCCGGGCGTCGTTCGGTCCGTACGACCCCCCAGCACATCGGCGCCGTCAAGCCGCGCGCCGGCGGCGGTCTCGTGCTGAACCTCCGGGACGGTGTGGGGCTGCTGGAACCGGACGACACCTTCCGCTGGCTGCACCACGAGCCGGTCCCCGGCCGCCGCGCCAATGACGCCGCCGTCGCGCCCGACGGCGCCCTGTGGGCCGGCACCATGCGCTACGACGAGGCGCCGGGCGGCGGCACGCTGTCCCGGTTCACCGGTGACGGTGCGGTGCGGGTGGTCCTCGACGACGTCGCGGTGAGCAACGGCACGGGCTGGAGCCCGGACGGGCGGCTCATGTACTACATCGACTCGCCGACCCGTCGTATCGACGTCTTCGACTACGCGGACGGGAACGTCGCCGACCGGCGGCCCTTCGTCGAGATCGAGGACGGCGCCGGGTTCCCGGACGGGCTGACGGTGGACGCGGACGGGTGCGTGTGGGTGGCCCTGTGGGAGGGCTCTGCGGTACGCCGCTACACGCCGGCCGGCGAACTGGACCGAGTGATCCCGCTCCCCGTCCCCCGCGTCACGGCCTGCGCCTTCGCCGGTCCCGACCTGACCGACCTGTACATCACCACGGCCCGGGTCGGCCTCACCTCACCACCGCCCCTGGCGGGCTCGGTGTTCGTGGTACCGGGGGCGGGCAAGGGCCTGCTCCAACCGGCGTTCAAGGGCTGAGCCCGACGCCGCTGCACGGGGGTGGGTCACCGAACCCACCCCCGGTCCGCCTCAGCCAACCCCCGGCCGGCCTCAGCACCCCGCCTACCGAACCCCCGCCGCCTTGAGCTCCTCCACCATCAACGGCGGCGCCGTCAACGCCGGTTTGAGCGGGCCGACCAGCGCGGCCAGCAGCATCGACGGGGCCAGCAGTACCGCCGCCCCACGCTCCAGGGACGTCACGTCCGTCACCCGGCGCGCGATCCGTCCGTTCCCCGTGGCCGTGTACAGGAGCCGGCCGACGTACGCCGCCAGCAGGCGGTCGCGCAGGGTGGGGCCGTTCGGAGTGGCCCCGGGGTAGAAGACGTCCATGCCGAGGGCCAGGTCCCACGCCGCCGACGCCGGTCGGGCCACCGCCCGCTGGATCCGGCGGGACAGGCCGGGGGAACCCCAGCCGTGCCGTCGTACCGTGTCGCGCAGGGCGACCGCGCTCTGGGCGGCCACCGACATGCCGTGCCCGTAGATCGGGTTGAGCGCGCACAGGGCGTCCCCGAGGACGGCGAAGTTCTCCGGCCAGCTCCGCATGCGCTCGTAGTAGTGGCGGCGGTTGGCGGTCGTGCGGGTGTACGCCACGTCCGTCAACGGCTCGGCGTGCGCGAGCAGTTCGGCGATGACCGGGTGGCGCAGGTCGTCGCGCGCGTACCGTACGAAGTGCTCCGCGTCCGTGGGCGGTTCGCCGCCCCGGGAGCCGAAGAGGGTGACGATCCACTGCCCGTCCTCGATGGGCAGCAGCACGCCGCCGCACCCGGGTTTCCCGGCGCGCGGGTCCGGCTGGACGTTGACGACCGGGAACCCCTCGCGCGCGGCCTCTGGCGCCCGGAACACCCGACTCGCGTACGCCACCCCGGAGTTGACCTCACGCCGTTCGACGTCCGGCAGCCCGAGGTCCGTCAGCCAGCCCGGCGCCCGCGAACCACGTCCCGTGGCATCGACGACCAGATCGGCCGACAGGGTTCGCTCGACAGAGCCGTCATGATGGCCCTGACCATGGCCCTCGTGATGGTCGTCGTGGAGGGCGGCGTGCTCGCGGATGCGTACGCCCGTCACCCCGGCCGCCGTGCCGGTCGGCCCCAGCACCTCCGCCCCCTCGACCACCTCGATGCGCTCGTCGGCGAGGACCGCCTCGCGCACCGTCGCGTCCAGCAGGTCCCGGCTGCACAGCAGCATGTGGTGCGACTCGGCCCACCGCCGGTACCAGCCGTACGGCGACAGCGCGACCATGTCGGTGGTCACCGGCAGCCGGTTCGCCCCCGCCTCCCGCAGTCGGTCCACGATGCCCGGCAGCAGCTCCTCCAGGGCGTGCGCGCCGCCCGACCACAGCTGGTGGACGTGCCGGGCCTGCGGCAGGCCCTTGCGCGGCTCGGGGCCGGCCGGCAGTACGTCGCGTTCCACGACGGTGACACGGTCGGCGACGTCGGCCAGCGCGCGGGCGGCGAGCATGCCGGTGAGGGAGCCGCCGAGGACGACGGCGGTGGTGGGGCGTTCAGTCATGTACGGGCACGTTCTCTGCTGGGGCGGCCGGAGCTGCCGTATGGGCACGGACCGCCTCGATCTCGTCGGGGTGGCGAAGGGCTCGGGAGACGGCCCCGATCTCCTGGAGGAGATCCGTCGTGTCGGGGGTGTTGGGGATTTCGGGGCCGTTGGAGCCGCTGCCGTCCGGGACCCGGCTCCGGCGGTCGGCGGCGTCCTGGATGGTCACGGCGGCGGCGAGCGCCTTCGCGCGCGCGGGCGGGCGGCCGAGGGCGAGCGCGGCGTCGTAGGAGCGCCTGCGCAGGTCTTCGTCGATGTGCCGGGCCAGCGGCAGCAGTACGTCGCGGATGAAGGTCTCCCGACGGATCAGCCGCAGCTCGGGCGAGGCGCGCAGCACGAACGGCACGCCGGAGCCGTTGACGGACTTCATCAGCAGGTACAGGGGCCGCAGTTCGTGGTGGGCGATCCGGACCCGCCAGCGGTCGTGGAGGTACTGGCCGGCGTGCGGGAGGATGAAGCCCACCGCGATCAGGATGGCCGACAGACAGGCGACCGGCGGCGCCAGGTCGGTGCTCAGCCAGTCCAGGTCGTTGCCCGTCCAGCGGGCGGTGACGGCGGTCAGTTTGGCCGCGTCGAAGATGAGGTTGAGGGCGTAGCCGACGCCCAGGCACACCAGCCCCCAGCGCAGCCAGGCGTCGAGGCCGTCGGTGCGCACCCAGTTCCAGATCAGCCGGGACGTGATGAGGACGGCCGTGCAGTGCGCGAGCAGATAGAGCAGCGTCTCCTCGCGCATGAACGGCGTGTTGGCGTAGTACGTGTCCAGGTCCCGCACCCGTTCCACGGGCGCGTCCGCGAGGGCGAACAGCACCCACAGCGCGACGATCACGCCCGAGTACGCGCAGATGACCAGGCGCATCGCGCGGCGGGTCTCGGCGCTGCGGTCGGACAGGCCGTTGCGCCAAGCGATGATCAGCAGCAGACAGGAGCCGCAGAACGCGGTGATGAGGGAGTAGACCAGGGGCGCCGCGAAGTTCGGTACGCCGGTGACCCGGTTGACCCAGGCGATCGTCGCCGGGGCCGCGAAGACGAACACGCAGCAGGCGATCACCAGCAGGCCGCCGACGGCGCGCAGCAGCGGGTCGCGCCAGAGCCGGATGATGGTGGGCAGCTTGATCGCCAGGGCGGCGGTGAGGACGACGGTCGGGATCCAGAACGAGATCCACATCTCACCGAGGACGCCGGCGGGGTCCTGCGCCAGAC
>JABFVM010000007.1 GCA_013362785.1 Streptomyces sp.
GGCAGCTGAGGCAGTTGCAGGTCAGCGGGTGAAGGTGAAGTACTTCCAGCCGCCGTACGTCGTCGCGTTGACGTTGTCGCCCGACTTCGTGTCGATGTAGGACGAGCGGATCCGGAAGCGGACGCCCGTGGGCGGGTTGTCGTCCAGCTGGACCGAGTCCTTGCCGTAGCGGTCCAGGGCGAAGTACTCCGCGGCCGTCGTGTGCCAGGCGCCGCTGTAGAACTGCTGGATCTGGAACTGGTACTTGCGGCCCGGGTACATCGTCATCGACGTGTTGTGGACCGGGTCCTTGGACTGGTGGAAGTAGGCGTACGTCGCGTTCCAGGCGGTGGCCGTCTTGTACGCGCCGCTCAGCGACGACGTGACGCTCACCTTGGTGTAGACGGTGTTGGTCGTCGTCTTCGCCGAGTAGCGGGTGTCGCCCGTGAACTTCGCGCTCACCTTGGTGTCCCGGGTCAGCCGGACCGTCGCCGTCAGGTTGCCGTTGGCGTCGACCGTGCCCTTCTTCACCAGCGTGTTCGGCTTGTCGGAGCCGTAGGGGTCGGCCCAGATCTCCACCGTGCGGTTCTTGTAGGTGGCGCCGAGGTGGGCCGTGAACACCACGCTGCTGTTGTAGCCGTACACCTTCAGGTTGTTGTTCAGCGTCACCGTGGCCGCGGTCTTTGCGACCGTCACCGAGCTCGTGGACGTGGCGCCCGCGTGGTCCGTGTCGCCCGCGTAGGAGACGGCGTACGTCACCTTGCCGCCGGCCGGCGGGGTGTCCGGGAAGGAGTACGAGCCGTCGGCCGCGACGGTCGCCTCGCCCAGTAGCTTGCCGCTCGGGGACTCGTCGTCGGTGCGGGTGACGGAGACCTTCGTGCCCGCCGGGAACGCTGCCGACGAGGTCAGCTTGCCGGTGACGGTGAGGGCCGTGCCGCGGGTGCCCGTGGCGGGGGCGTTCGACGTGAGGGTGGTGGCCACCTTCGTCGGGTCGTCGTAGACGTGCAGCGCGTAGGCGTCGCCGTTGCGGGAGACCGCGAACAGCCTGCTGCTGTCCGGCGCCCACGCGAGCCCGCGCGCGGTGAGCTGGTCGGAGCCGAAGGTGTACTCCTTCAGCGGCAGCGAGGTGCCCGGCTCGAAGAGGTGGACGTCCGCCTCGTCCGTCGAGCTGGTGCCCGCGGCGATGTCGCCGTTCGGTGCGATGTCGACCGCGTTCGGGTACGGGTTGGTGACGTACTTGCCGTCCTTGGACAGGTCCGAGAGCTTGTAGACCGCCTGGTAGTACGGGGCCCCGCTGGCCGTGACGACGTCCTTGCCGTCGGGCGTGACGGCCATGTCCATGAGGTTGCCGCCGCCCGTGGAACCCGGGTCGAAGGCGTACGCCGTCTGGCTCGGCGTACCCGAGGAGACGTCGTACACCGCGAGGACGACCGGGCTCTGGTCGGCGGCGCCCGCGACCAGCGTGCCGGGTGCGCCGGCCGAGGCGTCCAGGATCGGGGCGGAGTACCAGGCGTTGGTGGGCGCCTGGTTCAGGGTGACGACCGGGTCGGTGCCGCTGAGGTCCAGCGAACCGATGTTGCCCTGCGCTGCGCCGCCGTAGCCGAACCAGATCCTGCCGCCGGTCGCCGCGAGGTACTGCGGGTCGGCGGTGCCGGTGGACCAGCGGTGGGCCTCGGTCGCGGTCGCCGTGTCGATGGCCACGATGGCGTCGGCGTCGCCCACGGCCGCGTACACGGTGCCCGAGTCGGCCGACAGCTCCAGACCGCGGACGCCGGGCAGTGCGCCGACGGTGCCGACGACCGAGCCGGCGTAGTCCGTGACGACGACCTGACCGGCGGTCGGGTCGCTGATGAAGACCCGCTGGTGGGCCCCGTCGACGACGATGGCGCCCGTCGACTTCAGGGACAGCGGCGAGCTGGAGTCGGCGGCCGCCGACCCGGCGCCGGTCGCGACCAGGGCGACCGAGCTGAAGAGGACCGCGAGTGCCGTCGCGGCCGGAAGAGTGCGTCTGCGCACGGTTTTTCGAACCCCCCGGAACGAAAAGAAGCGAAAGAAGCGATGCGAAAGTAGTGAAGAGAAGCGAAAGAAGCGAAGAGAAGCAAAGGCTTACTGCCGTAAGCGATCGCAGGCTAGGTCATCGCGCCGACAGCCGGGTTAAGCCGTGTGTAAGAGGGCGGTGTGAGCACGGGGAAGCCCCCGGCGGGGCTGGGGGGGGGGAGTGGCCCCGCCGGGGGCGGCTTGGTGGGTCTCGGCGTCGTAGCTTGAGAGCGTCGGAGCGTGGCAGCGTCAGAACTTGGGGATGGCGTTCTTGGCCGCCGAGTTGGCCTCGCGGGCCTTGTTGATGTTGTCCTGGAGGTTGCCGGTCAGCGGGAAGTTGGCCTTGCCCCAGGTCTTGTTGCCCTTCGAGTTGGTGTTCCACAGGGTGTTGCGCGGCGTGTCGTCCATTTTGTTCATGTCGACCAGGGCCGGGCGGTCCCAGTTGCCGCTCGCCTCCGGGCGCTCGCCCCACTTGGCGAAGCGGAAGGCGTGGGTGCTGGCGCCGTCCTTGTGGTAGACGATCTGGACGTGGTTGCCGTTCATCGGCACCTCGTTGATCGGGTGGGTGCTGTAGCCGCCGTGGCGGGACGCGGCCAGGAAGCGGGGCCGCTCCTCGCCCTGCTTCTGGAAGACCACGACGGACTCCCAGTCGTGGCGGTGGCCGAAGGCGTCGGCGCCGTTGAGCGTCTGGTCCTTCTCGAAGTAGAGCGCGTAGACGTAGGCGCACCAGCCGCTCTGGCACCAGGCCTGCGTGTACGTGTTGCCCGTGTTGGGGTGCCGGCAGGCGCCGGTGATCGACCCGGTGTTCCTGAGGCCGCCGTTGAGCCGACCGTTCGCGTCGACGGCCGTCGCCGGGAAGCAGCTGTTGGAGTCGTAGTCGAACTCCGGCATGTACTTCAGCTGGAAGGTGCCGGCCTTCTCCGGCAGCTTGGTCAGAACGGCGGCGTTGGCGCTGCCGGTGAGGCCGGCGGTCAGTGCGGCGGCGCTGCCCACGACGAGCGCGGCCTTCGTGAGACGGGACGCCCTGCGGGACTTGGCGGACTGCGACATGCGGGTTCTCCAGTGGTTCGGTCGGCCGGACATCCGGCGTGTTCCGTGCCGGGAAACCGGCGGGACTGAGACCGAGACTGGAGATCGTGTAGTTGAAAGGCACCCCTCTCCATCAGGGCAATCAACCGCGCGCGGAGTGTTCACACGGCGGTCGCCGACCGCACACCTGAGCAGCTCCCTGGGCCGAGGCGGGTTGATTCACATCACATGCGGTGTCACCCGTCCGTCATCTTTGGTCCATGCATTCGTAATGCAGCGCTCCTTATGGTCATCGCTCCGGATGTCACCTTGATGTCGCCCGATGTAGCCCGATGTCGCTTTCGCGAGCTGTGAGCTGTGAGCTGCGAGCCGCGAGCTGTGAGCTGTGAGCTGTACGGAGGTACGCCCCATGGCGCGTCCCGAGAGACCGGTCGACCCGAACGCCGGCCCTGTCCAGCGGCTCGCGCACGAGCTGCGGGAGCTGCGCCGGACCGCCGGCACCCCCTCGTACCGGACCATGGCCGAGGCGGCCGGCTTCTCCGCGACAACGCTGTCGCAGGCCGCGGCGGGCGAGAAACTGCCGTCCCTCGGCGTCGTCCAGGGATATGTACGGGCCTGCGGGGGCGACCCCGGGGAGTGGGAGCCGCGCTGGAAGGACGCGCAGGAGGCGGCCACGGCCATCACGGTGGCCGACGAGCCGGACGCGCCGCCGCCGTACCGGGGCCTCGCCCGCTTCGAGCCCGACGACCACGCGCTGTTCTTCGGCCGGGACCGCATGGTGGAGGAGCTGAAACAGCTGGTGTGCGATCACCGGCTGGCCGTGCTGTTCGGGGCGTCCGGCAGTGGCAAGTCCTCGCTGCTGCGGGCCGGGCTGATCCCCCGGCTGCGGGAGGAGATCGCCCGGCGGGAGCGCCCGGCGGTGCTGCGGGTGCTCACCCCGGGCGCGCGCCCCGCCGAGCAGTACGGGCATCTGCTGGCCCCCGCCGAGGACGAGCCGGAGAGCTGGGTGGTGGTGGACCAGTTCGAGGAGGTCTTCACCCTGTGCCGGGACCGGGCGGAGCGGGCCCGGTTCATCGACCTGCTGCTGGCCTCCCGGGACCCGTCCGGCCGGGTGCGGGTGCTGGTCTCCGTCCGGGCCGACTTCTACGCCCGCTGCTCCGAGCACCGGGGACTCGCGGACGCCCTGCGCGGCGCCTGTCTGCTGGTCGGCCCCATGACGGCGGACGAACTGCGCGAGGCGGTGACCAAACCGGCGCAGACGGCCGGCCTCCTCGTCGAGCGGGAGCTGACCGCCCGGCTGGTGGAGGAGGTCCTGGACGAGCCCGGCGGGCTGCCGATGCTGTCCCACGCCCTGCTGGAGACCTGGCGACGACGGCAGGGCCGGATGCTGACGCTGGCCGCCTACCAGGCGGCGGGCGGGGTGCGCGGCGCGATCGCGGCCAGCGCCGAGGAGGTGTACGGCAAGCTGGACGCGGCCCAGGCGCACACGGCCCGGCTGCTGTTGCTGCGGATGGTCGAGCCCGGCCAGGGCACCCCCGACACCCGGCGCCCGCTGACCCGGACCGAGCTGGACGAGTGGGCCGACCCGGACGTGGCCGTGGTGGTGGAGCGGCTGGCCCGGGCCCGGCTGCTGACGGCGGACGAGGAGGGCGTCCACCTCGCCCACGAGGCGCTGATCACCTGCTGGCCCCGGCTGCACGGCTGGATCGAGGAGGACCGCGAGCGGCTGCGCCACCACCGGCGGCTCACCGAGGCGGCCCGCACCTGGCTGGAGCACGACCGCGACCCCGGCGCCCTGTACCGGGGCACCCGGCTGACCCGGGCCGAGGAGCTGTTCGCGGACGCCGACGGCATCCTCACCGGACCCGAAGGGGACTTCGTCACCGGATCCGAGCGTGACTT
>JABFVM010000482.1 GCA_013362785.1 Streptomyces sp.
TCCGGCGGCCACGCCTTCTGGGAGATCTCCACCGCCTCCCACGTCGACTTCCCCCAACTCGCCCGGATCATCGAGGTGGTGGACAACGGGGACGGCACGATCTCCCTGTTCACCACCCTGATCGAGTCCGCGGCCCCGCACCGCACGAACTTCACCGACCTCTCCCAGACGGGCCTCGCCGCGCTCTACCGCGAGCTCTCCCTCAACGCCCCCGGAGCCCGCTCGACCCTCGGCGGCGACCGCAAGGACCGCAACACGGAGCTGGTTCTGAAGAAGGGCTGAAACACGCTCAACTGGCACCACACGCGTCAACCCTGACCGTGGACGCCAGGTCTCTCCCCCCGACCGCGCTCGGTGAGAGCGCGGCAGACGCAGGATCTGGGGGAGAGACATGAGCGTACGTACGACCCGCACGGCACTCGTCGCGGCAACGGCGGTGGCGCTGTCCGTGGCCCTCGCGGCCCCGGCGCTGGCGGCGGCACCCGCCAGAACCGACCACGAGGCGACCCGCAAGGCGATCGAGGCCGCGGTCGGGGACGGCGTGCCCGGAGTGACGGCCACGGCGAAGGACGGCGGTGCCACCTGGTCGGCGACGGCCGGCGTCGGCAACCTCAAGACGGGCAAGCCGCGTTCGGCCGACGACCGCTACCGGGTCGGCAGCATCACCAAGACCTTCGTCGCCACCGTGCTGCTCCAGCTGGAGGCGGAGGGCAGGCTGTCCCTGGACGACAAGGTGGAGAAGTGGCTGCCGGGAGTGGTCCGGGGCAACGGCCACGACGGCAGCCGGATCACCCTCCGCCAGCTCCTCAACCACACCAGCGGCATCTTCAACTACACCGCCGACGAGGACTTCGGCCGCACGTACTTCCTCAAGGACGGCTTCTTCGAGCACCGCTACGACACCCAGAAGCCCGCGGAACTGGTCGCGGTGGCCATGAGCCACAAGCCGGACTTCGAGCCGGGGACGTCCTGGAACTACTCCAACACCAACTACGTCCTGGCCGGAATGGTGATCGAGAAGGCCACGGGCCGCCCCTACGGCGATGCGATCCGCCGGCGCATCATCAAGCCCCTGCACCTGACCGCCACGTCCCTCCCCGGCACCCGGGTGACCATGCCGGGGACCAGCAGCCGGGCCTACTCCAAGCTGGCCGAGACGACGACGGGGCCGACGTACGACGTCACCAAGCTCAACCCGTCGCTCGCCTTCTCGGCCGGCGAGATGATCTCCAACTCCACCGACCTCAACCGCTTCTACAGCGCCCTGCTGCGGGGCAAGCTCCTCCCGCGCGAGCAGCTGACCGAGATGACCACGACCGTCCCCGTCGACGAGACCACCGGCTACGGCCTCGGCCTGATGAAGGCCAAGCTGACCTGCGGCGTCACCGTCTGGGGCCACGGCGGCGGCATCCACGGCTCCCAGTCCGAAGGGGTCACGACCGAGGACGGCCGCCACTCCCTCGCCTTCAACTTCAACGGCGACTGGTCGGGGGACTCGGTGGCGGTGATCGAGGCGGAGTTCTGCGAAAAGGCGCCGGCGAGCGCAGGTCACCGAGCGGGCCCGGGCCCTGACGAGATGCTCACACCGCCTCGCATCGGCTGACCGCCGGCGGGCGAGCTCATTCCGGAGTTCGACGGCTGGCCCTCGTGACCCTCGTGGCCGTCAGGGCCAGCAGTCCCGCTGCTCCGTAGGTCACATAACCTGCGCCCCGCCAGTACAGACCGGACCGGTCCTGCTCCTGCGCGTACTTCTGCTGGTCGTAGGTCCTCGTGCCCGTCGAGCGGCCGCCCTCGGTGCTGTAGGAGACCGCGCAGGTGTAGCCGGGTCGCATGGGGCCGGGGTGCGACTCGCCGTCCTCGCCCAGCTGGAGGCCGGGGCACTCCGGGACGCCGTAGGACGACGCGCCCCGCGCCAGCGTGACCAGCCCCCACAGCAGCGGCAACAGGAACAACGTCAGCAGCACGCCTCGAAGTTCACGTCTCATCCCGCCCAACCTAGGCCCTGGCCAAGGTGCCCACGGCACGAGGAGGGGCCGCCGGTGCCGGCCCGGCGGCCCCTCCTCTCCCCTCCTGGTGCTGCGCTTCCCGGTCCGTCACTACCGGGGACTATCGGGGCAGCACCACGACATACGCGGCCGGTTCCCGGTCTGCCGCCGCCATCAGGGCCGTGCGGACCACCGCCGCCTGCTGCTCCATCCCGTCGCGGAGCTTCTTCGGGGTGATGTAGACGACCGTGATGCCCAGGCGCTCCAAGTGCTCGCGCTTGCGGGCGTATTCGGACCACAGGGCGTCCTCGTCCTGGCGGGGTGCCCGGGTGTCCAGTTCGACCGCGACCGCCTGCTCCGGCCAGTAGGCGTCCAGGCCGCCGAGGTGCGGGCCGCCGGGGAGCCGTAGATCGACGTTCCAGACGGGGTCGGGGAGGCCGTACACGTGGACCATCTCGTAGAGGCGGTCCTCGGCGATCGCGCGGCCCTCGGCGAGCAGGGAGTCCACCGCGTCCACCACGTGCGGGCGGGACAGCAGCTTGGCCTGGTTCAACTCCCGTACCACCGACGCCGGTTCGCAGTGGCCGCCGCGGACCGCCTCGGTCAGCAGCCGGCGTACGGCGCTCGCGTCCGTCAGTTCGGCCACCGCGTCGGCCAGGGCGCGCGGGACCGGCGCGACCGGGAGGCCCGTCACCTGCTGCGGGGCGGGGAGCGCGGGGGTGCGCAGGATGCGGGCGCAGCCCGTCGAGCGGAGGCGGCGCATACGGGGGACCAGGACGTCGATCGTGTCCAGGGCGGTCAGCGGCGGCGTGGCCGAGAAGCCGTGCAGGGTCAGCGCCGCGAGGCCCGTGATGACCACCTCGGGGTAGGCGGGGGCGTGTCCCTCACCCGGGTTCGGCTGGGGCGGCACCCCCGGCGAGCGTTCCCGCGACGCGTACATCAGCACCGCGTGCAGGCGCTCCTCGCTGGTCGGCGGGCCGGGGTGGAGCAGGAAGACACCGGGGAGGAACTGCTGCCAGGGGCCGCCGGGGCGGCACTGCTCGTTCGCCTCGGCGGCCGGGATGCCGTGCGCCTTCAGCTGCGCGGCGGTCATGACACGGCGGTGCACCTCGGAGAGATGACGCAGGGGGCGGGGGGAGAGCGGGGGGACCGGGGTGTTGTGGTTCATGACCCGGAGGTTCCCGCGTCCGATCCGCTCGCTAACCGCTGTTACAGGCCCGTCGACAAAAACGGACAACCTGGCACTAAAGGACGGGTGTTCGGATGCCGAGTAGGCAGGCAAAACCCCTGGTCCAATCGGGTTGGACCAGGGGTTACGGCTGCTATTGCCTGAATTCCGTAACGGTCACGGACGGCCGTGATCGTTGGCCAAAGGTCTTATGCGGTTGACGCCGCCGAGGACGGGGATGCCGCGTCACACGCCTGCCCCCGCAGCCCCCGCGCCAGATCGTCCCGCGCCTCCAGCACCAGCCGCCGCAGCGCCGGTGCCGCGTCCTCGTGGGCCGCGAGCCAGGCGTCCGTCGCGTCCAGGGTGGTCTGCGACTGCTGGAGCGCCGGGAACAGGCCCCGGACCACGTCCATGCCGATCTGGATCGACCGCTCGGCCCACACCCGCTCGATCGCCGCGAAGTACTTCTCGGTGTACGGCGCCAGCAGCTCCCGCTGCGACGGCTGGCCCCAGCCCGAGATGGTCGCCTCGACCAGCGCGTTCGACAACGCGTCCGACTCCACGACCTGCGCCCACGCCTGCGCCTTCACCGCCTCCGACGGCCGCGCCGCAAGGCAGCGCACCTGGTGGCGCTTGCCGGACGCCGTGTCGTCCCGGGCCAGTTCGGCCGCCAGCACCGACTCGTCCGCGACCCCGTGCGCGGCCAGCGGCTCCAGGAACGCCCAGCGCAGCTCCTGGTCGACGTCCAGCCCCTCGACCTTCTCCGTGCCCTCCAGCAGACCCCGCAGCAGCCCCAGATCCTCCGCACCCGACGTCACCGAGGCGAAGAACCGTGCCCACGCCAGCTGCTGCTCGCTGCCCGGCTCGGCGGCCCGCAGCTCCCGCAGCGCGCCCTCGGCGAGCAGCCGCTCACCGGTCGGCCGCCACTCCGGCGCCACATAGTTGACCAGCGACGAGTTCGCCCATGCCTGCAGCATCTGCAGCACGCCGATGTCGGACTCGCGCCCCGCGAACCGCAGCACCAGGTCCACGAAGTCCCGGGCCGGCAGCAGCGCGTCCCGCGTCATGTTCCACAGCGCCGACCAGCACGAGGCACGCGCCAGCGGGTCGGTCACCGAACCCAGGTGCTCCCGCAGTGTCGCGAGCGACGTGGCGTCGAAGCGGGTCTTGCAGTACGTCAGGTCGTCGTCGTTGACCAGCACCAGCTCCGGCGCCTCGGCACCGGCCAGCTCCGCCACGACCGTACGCGGACCGTCGACGTCCACCTCGGCCTGCGCGAACCGCTCCAGCGCGCCGCCCCCGCCCCGCCGGTACAGGCCCACCGCGACCCGGTGCGGACGCAGCTCGGGATGCGACTCGGCGGCCTCCTGCAGCACCGCCAGCTCGTCGATCCGGCCCTCGGCGTCCAGCAGCACCTGCGGGGTCAGCGAGTTCACGCCCGCCGTCTGCAGCCAGGACCGCGCCCACGCGCCCATGTCCCGCCCGCTGGTCTCCTCCAGCACCGACAGCAGATCACCGAGGCGGGTGTTGCCGTACGCGTTCCGCTTGAAGTAGCGGCGCGCGCCCTCAAGGAACGCGTCCTGGCCGACGTACGCCACGAGCTGCTTCAGCACGGAAGCGCCCTTGGCGTAGGTGATGCCGTCGAAGTTGAGCTTGGCGTCCTGGAGGTCACGGATGTCGGCCGTGATCGGGTGGGTGGAGGGCAGCTGGTCGGCGCGGTACGCCCACGCCTTGCGGCGGTTGGCGAAGGTGATCCAGGCGTCCTTGAAGCGGGTCGCGCCGACGTTCGCGAA
>JABFVM010000500.1 GCA_013362785.1 Streptomyces sp.
CAGGGTGTGGGCTCCATGGCGCATTCGGGTCTGTTCCTCGGAGGTCATGCGGTTGTTCAGGACGAGCTGCACCAGACGGTGCATCTCGATGGAGTTCGTACGGTGGTCGATCCGGGCGAGCGAGTATCGGTTCACCTCCCTTATCGCGCGCGCCAGCTTCATCGGGTCGTTCAGGGCGGCGTCCAGCTCCGGGAAGATGCTGCTGTTGCCGAGGCCCGAGAAGATGGACCGGGAGATCGGGTCGGGGGCGAAGTAGGAGCACAGCTGGAGCAGGCGCAGCGCGGCGGGGCTGCGGGTCTCCAGGTGGTCGAGGGAGACGTTCCAGGCGGCGGCGACGGGCAGTTGGTAGTCCGGCGGCGGGGCCACTTCCAGCAGCTCCATGCGCTTGTTCTCGAACAGGCGCAGATACTCGGACGCGGGCATGCCCGTCTCGGCGCGCCAGGCGGCGGCCTGTTCCAGCGCGAGCGGCAGATCGCCCAGCGCCTCGGCCAGCGCGTCCGCCTCGCCGTCCTGGAGGGGCGGCCCGGAGCGGCGCAGCAGCTCCTTGCTCTCCTCCCGGGTGAACACATCCACTTCGAGGGAGCCGCCGACCTGTCCCCACCGCCGGTTGCGGGAGGTGACGAGGATCGTGCCGTTGCCGCCCTGCGGGAAGTAGTGGCGGACCTGCTCGGGGTTGTCGGCGTTGTCGAAGATGAGCAGCCAGCGGGAGTACGGCCGGCCCTCGCGCAGCGCCTCGCGGACCGCGGGTCCGGCGATGTTGGCCTCGGTCGTGGTGACCAGTCCCAGCCGCTGGGCCAGTTCCACCAGCGCCTGGCCGATCTGCCCCGGCCGCTCGGCGGGGATCCACCACACGATGTCGTACTCCGCCTGATGGCGATAGGCGTACTCGATCGCCAGCTGTGTCTTGCCGACGCCGCCCATGCCGTGGATCGCCTCGGGCAGCACCGTGGTGGTGCCCTCCTGGAGGCGCTGGTCGAGCAGTTCCAGCAGGGTGGCGCGTCCGGTGAAGTTCGGATTCCGAGGCGGCAGGTTCCCCCAGACACGCGGCCGTGTCGCGCGGTCCTCCTCCACGGTCCGCTGGGGTGTTGTCGACATCTGAGGGGCTCCTTCGGAAACGGGCCGGAACTGAGGACCCGGTTCGACCGCCGCCGAGGCCGAACCGGACGGTGCGGGTCCCGTCGAAGTACGGGGCGGTTTCTCCAGGCTGACGGCGTATCGCCGATCGTGCCAGCTCAGCACCCTCGCCAACATCGCGGCACGCTGGCCATAGCGCCCGGACAGGGCCCTGAGGGCGGTGAGCTCGACGCGGAGGAAGGCGATGTTGCGGCGGTCGACGCGCGGCATCGCCAGGGTGTCGAGCGGCTCGGCGGGGTCGGGCAGCAGGGAGCGGGTGGTGGCGTGACCGGCGAATAACGCGCGCACATCGTGCAGGACCCGCCCGGTCGCGCTACGGCGTCCCTGGGCCAGCAGTTCCTCGCGGGTGTTCGGGGCGAAGGTGAACACCACGTCCGCCGGGCCGTCCTCCTCCGTCCGGGTGGGCCGGACCAGCCCGCTCAGCAGCAGTTCGGAGACATGGACGGGGCCCGTGCCGGGCGCGGTCCCGGTGATCGCACGGATGGCCGGCAGGCTCAACGGCGCGGCTGCGAGCCGGGTCGCGAGCATGAAAGCGGTGGGGCTGGCGGCGGCCCGGAAGTCGGAGACACGTTCCGCGGCGGGCACGGTGCTGTGCGGGTCGGGCACGTCCTCCGCCCAGGGCAGGCCACGGGCCGCGTCGGGCCTGCGCTTCCACTCCCGGGCCTGGATGGCGGGCAGATCCCGCCATTCGGGCGCCGGTCCGGACAGCAGCCGGGCCAGCGACTCCGCCGAACGGTGGGTCAGGGCGACCACGGGCACGATCACCGCGTCGGCCCCGGGTTCGGCCTCCTCGGCATCCCGTAATCCGGCGGGGACCTCGCGCTCCTCCCAGTCCCACTCCCGGTTGGCCGCCCAGGCGTGCGGCGTACGGACACGGACCCGGCCCACGTCCAGGCCGGTGCGGAACCACAGCCGCTGGGGCAGCAGATGCACCACGGCGACGGCCGACGTCCGCCCCGCCGCACGCAGCAGCGGCTGTACGGCGCCGAGCCGCCAGCCGGCCGCCAGGGCGTCGGTCAGCACCAGCACCAGCCGGCGTACGTCGGGGCCGGCCGGGGCGAGCGGCTCCTCGGCGCTCACCCGCGCCGGATCCGTCTCGTCGGTCCCGAGCAGGCGCACCACACGGACCCGGCCGAACCGTCCCGCCCGCCTGAGTCCGTCGGCCAGTTCGCCGACCGTGGAGTCCCACACCCGCATCGTCGGGTGGGTGTCGATGACGAGAACCGCCTCCGTGGGCTCCGGCCCCTCCGGCTGCCCGAGTCGGTTCAGGAACTGAGCGGCCTCACCACGTGCTCGCGCAGCCCGTGCCGGTCGCCGTCCGTCGTCATCGTGCATGTGTGCTCTCAAGGCGTCGAAGTGACGGTGAGAGTGCGGGTGCTGAGGAGTCGCGCAGACCCCGGGCATGCGTGACATCCACGGGCAAAGCCTTGCAGTGCGTGTCCTCCCGAAGCAAGTGCGTACGGGGGCACACGCGGGGTGTGTGCATGAGCATGGTAAGGGCAGGAATGCCGGTCCGAAACAGGCGCGGACCAGCCGATGCACACCGCTGCATGTCGGGGCAGCCCCTCTCGTCGCGGGCGGGCGGACCGTGGACCCGCGCCGGTCGTGACCCGCCCCGGCTCATGGCTTCACCGGCGGATGGGCGGGACCCGGCGGGCCGGGTCTGCGTTCCGGGTCGTCGAGCAGGATCGCAAGATGCCGTCCCACGTGGTTGTCCCAGCCCTCCGGCCCCATGGCCAGAGCCTCCCTCCGCCATTTTCCGGCCCGCTCCACCAGGCCGGCCAGCCCGCGGTCCTGCACTAGGTCGGCCACCGCCTCCTTGAAGGCGGGATCGGAGCAGTCGCCGCGGTGCCAGATCATCGCGGGCACGCCCGAGCGCAGTCCGGCGAGGTACTCCTGACGGCTCGACAGGGAGTCGGTGCCCGGCGGTTCGCTGAGCACCAGACAGACCGCCTGCTCGTCCTCCTTCAGCTCCCGCTCCAGATGGAAGTGGGAGCTGCCCGGACGGTTCCAGTGCGAGTGGGTGTCGGCGGGCCGCTCCTTGAACTGGCGCCACTTGTTGTGCCACGGCCGGTGCCACGCCGCCTTGCGCAGGCGTTCGAACGAGCGCACGAGAACGGCGTAGTCCATCACCAGTGGTGTCGGGAAGGCCGTCTGCGACTCCTTGTGCCACCACTCGACCGGTTCTCCGAGCAGTTCCCACGGGAGAATGAATTCGAGCACCACGGGCTGGCGCAGGTCCGACCAGCGTTCCTCGGTCTGCTCGATCAGGGTCTCGACCCCGGAGGGAAGCTCGTCGCGGTGCAGATGCAGCGTCTCGCCCGGGACCGGATGCCAGCCCTCCGCGTCCGACTGCCGCCAGTGCGAGAGGTAGTAGCGGTCGGGATCCACGCCGTCCGGCTCGAACTGGATCATCAGATACGCCGGCACCAGCGAAGGCGGCGGCTGCGCGACCCCGCCGCGCTGCCACTGGGCCAGCTTGTCCTCCAGCTCCCAGGCACGCGCCTGCCGACGGACCCAGCGGCGCAGCTCCTCGGCCGCCGCCGGCTCCCCGTCCTCCATGAAGTGGTCGGCGGCCAGCGACAGGAACGCCATGCTCACCGGCAGTTCCTTCGCGCCGGAGTTGTCGCCGGCCAGCCGCAGGAACACCGTCCACCCCGAGTCGCACCACGCGGGCAGTTCCTGGGTGCGCGAACGGCTGGCACGGCGCGCCAGGGCCGCGAGGGCGGACGACGACCGCAGCTCTCGCAGGACAGGCCGCAGCGGATGCAGATCGGCGCCGTCGAAGAAGTCCACGGCCTCCCACTCGTCCACCAGCGGCCGCAGCGTCGTCACGGCTATGGACTCCTGCTCGACGTAGCCGAGGCAGCGCACCAGGCACGGCAGCCCGTCGGGCAGCTGGGTGCACCGCTCGACGAGGTGCAGCAGCCACGGCCGCAGCGTCTCGTTGCGTACGGGTTCCACCGGTGAGCCCAGTTCCTGGCCCAGCATGGTCACCAATAAGTCGGCACTGCTCGGGTGCCGCATGGCGGCCGATTCCTGGAGTACGTCGACGACCTCGGCCATCAGTTCGTTGCGTACCCGTGCGGGGCTGCGCCCGTCTTCCACCCCCGTGACCTCCCGATCGCCACCAGTCGTCATCAAGTCCCCACTGACAGTCGCCGATCCAGCGTACGGCTCCGGCTCCGGCGGCGGCAGGGGGTGAGAAGGGGTGAGGAATCAGCGCTCCGTGTCGGTCTCGTCCCCGGTGATCAGCACAGTGCGCCGCGTTCCGTCCGGTGTCACGAGCCGGGGTTCCAGGGTGAGGCTGATCCGGTGCGTGTGGGACGACTCCGCCTGCGCGTCACCGCCCGCCTCGACGACCCAGAACCGCACCTTCCCGCCCGCTGCGCCTCTCCGGCCCACCATGACCGTCGTCTCGATCTCCACCGTCCCGAGCTCGAACCGCACCGGCCCGGCCGACCCGTCCGCCAGCGCCGCGTTGAGCTCGTTCCTCAACTCCCGCACCATCTCCGCCAGTTCGATCACCCCGGCGATGCTATCGGCATGCGCGAGGCCCGGCAGCCCCTCGCGACCGACCCGATCCGCCCGGCAGCCCCATGCGGCCGACCTTCGTACCGACCGGATGGGCCCTTGCCGTCCTCCGGAGGTCCCCCTAACCTGAAACCCAAATCTGATGGACCGTCAGATCTGGGTCGGACGGTCCGCCTGCCGGACGAGGGGGCCAGCCGTGGCGACCGCCGATCGCAGCACCACCGACCGCAGCACCAAGGACCTGCCCAAGGTCATCAGCGTGGACG
>JABFVM010000337.1 GCA_013362785.1 Streptomyces sp.
GGCACCGGCGACATACCCCTCACCCCCATCCTGACCTGGCTGACCGAGCAGGGCGGCCCCTTCCGTGCCCTCAGCCAGGCCCGCTTCCTCCGCACCCCGCCCGGCATGGACCTCGAGGGCCTGCATCGCACCGTCCAGTCCGTCCTGGACCGGCACGACCTGCTGCGCTCCACCTTCGCCCGGGCAGCGGACGGGACCTGGCGTTTCCATGCCGCACCCGCAGGCACGGCCCGCGCCGCCGACCACGTACGCCGGATCGATGCCGAGCGCCTGGACCACACGGCGATCGGCACGCTGGTGCCGGAGGCGATGGACGAGATGGTGGCCGAGCTGGACCCGGCGGCCGGGGCGATGGCGAGGTTCCTGTGGTTCGACGCCGGCGGGAGTCGTGAGGGGCGGCTCCTGGTCGTGCTGCACCACCTGGTGGCTGACGCGGCGTCCTGGGGTGTCCTGGTCGCCGACCTGGCCGCCGCCTGGGAGAGCAGGGACCTGTCGCCCGTCGGCACCTCGTTCCGTGAGTGGGCGCGGGCGCTTCAGGAACTGGCACCGACCCGATCGGCCGAACTCGCCTACTGGAAGGGCGTACTGGACCGACTCGAACCCCCCTTGGGAGCCGGACCCCTGGATCCCGCCCGGGACACCAGGGCCACCATCCGCAGGCACTGGACCACGCTGGGCGCGGACCACACCGCGACCCTGACCACGGCCGGCGTCCAGGAAGTGCTGCTGACCGCGCTGGCCCTCGCCGTACCGGCCTGGCGGGGCGGCCCCGAGCGCTCGGTCCTGATCGCCCTGGAGGGCCACGGCCGCGAGGAGCACCTCCTCCCCGGCGCCGACCTCACCGCCACCCTCGGCTGGTTCACCAGCGTCTTCCCGGTCCGCCTCGACCCCGGCGCCACGGACCACGTACGCCACGTCCGCGACCAGCTGACCGCCCTGCCCGACAGGGGAATCGGCTACGGCCTGCTCCGCCACCTCAACCCGGAGACCGCTCCGCAACTCGCCCAACTGCCCGATCCCCAGATCCAGTTCAACTACCTGGGCCGGATGACGATGGGCGAGCGGCGCGACGCCGCCGTGTTCACCAGCGCCCCCGAGACCGGCGCCATGGGCAGCGGCGCCGACCCCACCATGCCCGCCCCCTACGCCCTCGTCGTCGACGCGGTGATCACCGGGACGGAACTCTCGGTCTGCTGGCAGTGGCCGGAACGGCTGTTCACGCAGGCCGGGATCGAGCGGCTGGCCGCGCTCTGGACCACGTCCCTCGAACTGCTTCTGAAAGGCGGAGACCAGTGACGCAGACCCCCGCCGCCGACCTCGCCGCACGCAAGCGCGAACTCCTGCGCCGCAGGCTGGAGAGCGCCGGTCTGGCCGACGCCGCCGCCCGCACCGAGCGGATACCGCCCCGGCCCGCGGACACGGCCCGGCTGCCGCTGTCGTACGCCCAGTCCCGGATGTGGCTGCTCCAGCAACTCGACCCGGCCAGCCCCGCCTACAACGTCTGCCTCGCCATCCGCCTGCGCGGCCCGCTCGACCCGGCGGCCCTGCGCACGGCCCTCCAAGGGCTGCTCGACCGGCACGAGATACTCCGCACCCGCTACCCGGCCACCGCCGACGGCACCCCCGAGCAGATCGTGGATGCCCGGGCGGAGGTCGAGTTCGCCACGGCTGACCTGCGCGGGCGGGCCGGGGAGGAGCAGGAACGCAGGGTGACGGAACTGGCCCGGACCGCCTCGGCGACACCCTTCGACCTCGCAGCCGACCACCCACTGCGCGCGCTGCTGGTCCAGCGGGGGGAGCAGGACCACACCCTGGTTCTGACCGTGCATCACATCGCCTGGGACGGCGGGACGTTCAACGCCCTCTCCCGTGACCTGACCGCCCTCTACAGCGCGGCATCCAACGGCCATCCCTCCCCGCCGCTCGATCAACTGCCTCTCCAGTACGGCGACTTCGCGCACTGGCAGCGCACCACCTGGACGGATGAGCGACTGTCCGGCCATCTCGACCACTGGCGCTCCACCCTGGTCCCCGAGCCGCGTCCCCTCTCCCTCCCCACCGACGCCCCACGCACCGCCCGCCCCACCGCGCACGGCGACCGCCGCTTCCACACCTTCGCCCCCGACGTCACCGACCGGCTCACCACGTTCGCGCGGGGCGCGGGCGCGACGCCCTTCATGGTGCTGTTCGCCGGTCTGGCCGCCCTGCTGCACCGCACCACGGGAGCCACCGACATCCCCATCGGCTCGGCCGTAATGAACCGCGACCTGCCCGGCCTTGAAAAGCTGATCGGCAACTTCGGCAACACCCTCGCCCTGCGCGCCGACCTCGACGGCGACCCCGGCTTCGCCGAACTGGTCGAGCGGGTCAAGCAGGTGTGCACCGACGGCTACGCCCACCAGGACATGCCGTTCGACAAACTGGTGGAGCGACTGAAGCCGGAACGGCAGCCCGGCCGGTCCGTCTACTTCGACGTCATGCTGCTCTTCCTCACCCAGGGGCTCGAAGGGCCGCGGCTTCCGGGCGTGACCGCCGAGTGGGAGACCGTCCACAACGACACCACCCAGTTCGACCTGTCCCTGGAGGCCTTCCTCACCGGCGGGCGCCTGCGGATCGAGGCCACCTACCGCAGCGGCCTCTTCACCCCGGACACCGTCGACCGACTGCTCCGGCACCTGGAGACGCTCCTCGCCGCGGCCCTCATCGACCCCGAACTCGCCCTCTCCCGGCTGCCGTTGATGACCGAGGCCGAGGAACGCCGGGTCCTGTCGGAATGGAACGCCACCGAACACCCCGTCCCCGCCACCCACCTGCCCGACCTCCTCGCCCGGCAGGCCGGACGCACCCCCGACGCCCCCGCCCTCATCGCCGACGACGACTCGCCCGCCCTCGACCACGCCACTCTGCACGCCCGCGCCAACCGCCTCGCCCGGCTGCTGATCTCCCACGGCGTGGGCCCCGAGCACCTCGTGGGCGTGGCCCTGCACCGCGGAACCGACCTGGTGGTGGCGCTGCTCGCGGTACTCAAGGCGGGCGCCGCGTATGTGCCGTTGGACACCGGCTACCCGGCCGAGCGACTGGCGTTCATGGTGGACGACGCCGAACCGACGCTGATCCTGGCCGCCACGGACACGGCCCGCGTACTGCCGCCCGGAGTCCCGCTCCTCCTGATCGACACGGACACCTCCGCCTTCGACTCCGCGGAACTCACCGACGAGGACCGGCTGCGCCCCCTGCGCCCCGAGCACCCCGCCTACGTCATCCACACCTCCGGCTCCACCGGCCGCCCCAAGGGGGCCGTCGTCCCGCACGCCGGGATCGTCAACCGGCTGCTGTGGATGCAGGAGACGTACGGACTCGGCCCCGGGGACCGTGTGCTGCAGAAGACGCCGGCCAGTTTCGACGTCTCCGTCTGGGAGTTCTTCTGGCCGCTGATCACCGGCGCCGTGCTGGTGCTCGCCCGGCCCGGCGGCCACCGCGACCCCGGCTACCTCGCCGAGCTGATCCGCGACCGCCGCGTCACGACCGCGCACTTCGTGCCCTCGATGCTGCGCGTGTTCCTCGAAGACCCCGCCGCCGGGCAGGCGCGCGGCATCCTGCGCAGGATCGTGTGCAGCGGCGAGGCCCTGCCCTCCGAACTCGCCGAGCGCTGCGCCGAGTCGCTGCCCGGAACCGAACTGCACAACCTGTACGGCCCCACCGAGGCCGCCGTGGACGTCACCGCCTGGCCGTGCGTCGACGGGACGAGGTCCGCCGCGGGTTCCGTACCGATCGGCCGCCCGGTGTGGAACACCCGCACCCTCGTGCTGGACGCGGCCCTCCGCCCCGTACCGCCCGGCGTCCCCGGCGAGCTCTACCTCGGCGGCACCCAGCTGGCCCGCGGCTATCTGCGCCGCCCCGGCCTCACGGCCGGCCGTTTCGTCGCCGACCCCTACGGCCCGCCCGGCACCCGCCTCTACCGCACCGGCGACCTGGTGCGCTGGACCGCGCGGGGCGCGCTGGAGTTCCTCGGCCGCTCCGACGACCAGGTCAAGATCCGCGGCTTCCGTGTCGAGCCGGGCGAGACCGAGGCCGCCGTGACCGCCCTTCCCTGCGTGTCCCAGGCGGCGGTGACGGTACGTCAGGACCAGCCGGGCGAACCGAGCCTGGTGGCGTACGCCGTGCCCCACCCCGGGGCCGCACTGGAACCGCTGCGGGTCAGGCAGGACCTCAAGCCCACGCTCCCCGAACACCTGCTGCCCGCCGCGGTCGTCATCCTCGACGCCCTGCCGCTGACCCCCAACGGCAAACTCGACCGCGCGGCCCTGCCCGCCCCCGACCTCTCCGGCCTCACCACCGCCACCGCCCCCCGCACCGAGGCGGAGGCGACCCTGTGCGCCCTCTTCGCCGACCTGCTCGGACTGCCCGCCGTCGGCATCCACGACGACTTCTTCACCCTCGGCGGCCACTCCGTGCTGGCCACCCGCCTGGTCGCCCGCATCCGGGCCGAGGTGGGCGCCGTCCTCCCCCTACGAGCCGTCTTCGACACCCCGACCGTGGCCGCACTCGCCCCGCTCCTGACGGCCCCGGCCACCGAACGACGCCCCGCGCTGCGGCCGGCCCGCCGCCCCGACCCGGTACCGCTGTCCTCCGCGCAGGCCAGGCTGTGGTTCCTGTACCGGCTGGAGGGGCCGAGCCCGACGTACAACATCCACACCGCCGCACGCCTCACCGGACCGCTCGACAGCGACGCGCTGCGAGCCGCCCTCGATGACGTCGTGGCCCGTCACGAGGCGCTGCGCACGGTCTTCCCGGACGACGACGGCACGCCGTACCAGCGGATCCTGACGGATGTGGCGGTGCCGTTCGAGGTGGTCCCTGTCGGGGCTGGGG
>JABFVM010000540.1 GCA_013362785.1 Streptomyces sp.
GGGGCGGCAGTCACGTCGGCGGCATCCACGTCGCCCGGCCCGCTTTGGGGCGGCAGCCACGTCCGCGACAGCCACGCCGACCGCCCCACGCGACACAGGGCTGACCCCGCGTCGCTAGTCTGCGCCCGTGACCGCAACTCTCATCTGGATCCTCGTCGCCCTCGTCGCGATCGGCCTCTACCTCAGCTGGACCGCGGGCCGCCTCGACCGGCTGCACGCCAGGATCGACGCGGCGCGCGCCGCGCTCGACGCCCAGCTGCTGCGCCGCGCCTCCGTGGCCCAGGAGCTGGCCACCTCCGGCGTACTGGATCCGGCCGCCTCGATCGTCCTGTACGAGGCCGCGCACGCCGCCCGGCAGGCCGAGGAGGAGCAGCGGGAGGTCTCCGAGAGCGAACTGAGCCAGGCGCTGCGCGCCGTGTTCGCCGAGACGCCGCAGGTGGAGGTCGTACGGGAGGCGCCCGGGGGAGAGGAGGCTGCGCGCGAGCTGACCGAGGCGGTCCGCCGGGTGCCGATGGCCCGGCGCTTCCACAACGACGCCGTACGCGCGGCCCGCGCACTGCGCCGGCACCGCAAGGTCCGCTGGTTCCGGCTGGCCGGTCACGCGCCGTTCCCGATGGCCTTCGAGATGGACGACCAGCCGCCCGCGGCTCTGGTCGACAGGGCCGCCTGACCAGCGCGTTCGCGTCAGACACCGGGAAAAGGATCCACAGGCTTTCCATTGGCCCTTGCTGTGGCCTGGTCCACTCCCGTTTCCTCGGTGCTTGCAGTAACCCTCTTTACACAGTGCGAGGTCACCCGTGTCCATCTCCGAAAACCAGGCTCCCGAGACCGGTACCGCCCGCGTCAAGCGCGGCATGGCCGAGCAGCTCAAGGGCGGCGTCATCATGGACGTCGTCACGCCGGAGCAGGCGAAGATCGCCGAGGACGCGGGCGCGGTCGCCGTCATGGCCCTGGAGCGGGTCCCCGCCGACATCCGCAAGGACGGCGGCGTGGCCCGGATGTCCGACCCGGACATGATCGAGGGCATCATCGACGCGGTCTCCATCCCGGTCATGGCCAAGTCCCGCATCGGCCACTTCGTCGAGGCCCAGGTCCTGCAGTCCCTCGGCGTCGACTACATCGACGAGTCCGAGGTCCTCACCCCGGCCGACGAGGTCAACCACTCCGACAAGTGGGCCTTCACGACCCCCTTCGTCTGCGGTGCCACCAACCTGGGCGAGGCCCTGCGCCGCATCGCCGAGGGCGCGGCCATGATCCGCTCCAAGGGCGAGGCCGGCACCGGCAACGTCGTCGAGGCCGTCCGCCACCTGCGCCAGATCAAGAACGAGATCGCCAAGCTGCGCGGCTTCGACAACAACGAGCTGTACGCCGCCGCCAAGGAGCTGCGCGCCCCGTACGAGCTGGTCAAGGAAGTCTCCGAGCTCGGCAAGCTCCCGGTGGTGCTGTTCTCCGCCGGTGGCGTCGCCACCCCGGCCGACGCCGCGCTGATGCGCCAGCTCGGCGCCGAGGGCGTCTTCGTCGGCTCCGGCATCTTCAAGTCCGGCGACCCGGCCAAGCGCGCCGCCGCCATCGTGAAGGCCACCACCTTCTACGACGACCCCAAGATCATCGCGGACGCGTCCCGCAACCTCGGCGAGGCCATGGTCGGCATCAACTGCGACACCCTCCCCGAGGCCGAGCGCTACGCCAACCGCGGCTGGTAAGGCACTGCGTCCCATGAGCAACACCCCCGTCATAGGCGTCCTTGCCCTCCAGGGCGACGTACGGGAGCACCTCATCGCCCTGGCCGCGGTCGACGCCGTGGCCAGGCCGGTGCGGCGCCCCGAGGAGCTCGCCGAGATCGACGGCCTCGTCATCCCCGGAGGCGAGTCCACCACCATCTCCAAGCTGGCCGTCCTGTTCGGCGTGATGGAGCCGCTGCGCGCACGCGTGCGTGACGGCCTCCCCGTCTACGGCACCTGCGCCGGCATGATCATGCTCGCCGACAAGATCCTCGACCCGCGCTCGGGCCAGGAGACGATCGGCGGCATCGACATGATCGTGCGCCGCAACGCCTTCGGACGACAGAACGAGTCCTTCGAGGCGGCTGTCGACATCCAGGGCGTGCCGGGCGATCCTGTGGAGGGCGTCTTCATCCGCGCCCCCTGGGTCGAGTCCGTCGGCGCCCAGACCGAGGTCCTCGCCGAGCACGAGGGTCACATCGTCGCGGTCCGCCAGGGCAACGCGCTGGCCACGTCGTTCCACCCGGAACTGACCGGCGACCACCGCGTGCACGGCCTGTTCGTCGACATGGTGCGCGCGAACCGGACAGCCGAGTCCTTGTAGGATCTCTGGCGTTCGTTCATAGATGGGTTACGCGAAGGAGACAGGCAGATGTCCGGCCACTCTAAATGGGCCACGACGAAGCACAAGAAGGCCGTGATCGACGCCAAGCGCGGCAAGCTCTTCGCGAAGCTGATCAAGAACATCGAGGTCGCGGCGCGTATGGGCGGCGTCGACATCGAGGGGAACCCGACTCTCTACGACGCCATCCAGAAGGCGAAGAAGCAGTCGGTCCCGAACAAGAACATCGACTCCGCGGTCAAGCGCGGCGGCGGTCTCGAGGCCGGTGGCGCCGACTACGAGACGATCATGTACGAGGGCTACGGCCCGAACGGCGTCGCGGTGCTCATCGAGTGCCTCACCGACAACCGCAACCGCGCCGCCTCCGACGTCCGCGTCGCCATGACCCGCAACGGCGGCAACATGGCCGACCCGGGCTCGGTGTCCTACATGTTCAGCCGCAAGGGCGTCGTCATCGTCCCCAAGGGCGAGCTGACCGAGGACGACGTCCTCACCGCCGTCCTGGAAGCGGGCGCCGAGGAGGTCAACGACCTCGGTGAGTCCTTCGAGGTCATCAGCGAGGCCACCGACCTGGTCGCGGTCCGCACCGCCCTCCAGGAGGCCGGCATCGACTACGACTCCGCCGACTCCAGCTTCGTCCCGTCCGTCCAGGTCGAGCTGGACGAGGAGGGCGCCAAGAAGATCTTCAAGCTGATCGACGCGCTGGAGGACAGCGACGACGTGCAGAACGTCTTCGCCAACTTCGACGTCAGCGACGAGGTCATGGAGAAGGTCGACGCGTAACGCTGCCGCGAGATGAGCGGTTTCGGCGGGCCGGTGGGACACAACCCACCGGCCCGCCGCTCTTGTCAGTGGCAGCGGATAGCCTGACGAGAGTCAATGATCTCCGTCAGGGAGGGGGCGCGGCGGTGCGTGTACTGGGGGTGGACCCGGGGCTGACCCGATGCGGTGTCGGTGTGGTCGAAGGCGTCGCCGGACGCCCGCTCACCATGGTCGGCGTCGGAGTCGTCCGTACGCCCGCGGACGCCGAGTTGGGACACCGTCTCGTCGCCGTCGAGCGGGGCCTGGAGGAGTGGCTGGACGAGTACCGGCCCGAATTCGTCGCAGTGGAGCGGGTGTTCAGCCAGCACAACGTCCGTACGGTGATGGGCACGGCCCAGGCCAGCGCGGTGGCCATCCTGTGCGCCACCCGGCGAGGCATCCCCGTCGCGCTGCACACCCCGAGCGAGGTCAAGGCCGCCGTCACCGGCTCGGGCCGTGCCGACAAGGCCCAGGTCGGCGCCATGGTCACCCGCCTGCTGCGGCTCAGCGCCCCGCCCAAGCCGGCCGACGCGGCCGACGCCCTCGCCCTCGCCATCTGCCACATCTGGCGCGCCCCCGCGCAGAACCGACTCCAGCAGGCCGTCGCCCTGCACACAGCCAAGGCTTCATCGAAAGGCCGTCTCGCATGATCGCGTTCGTCAGCGGCCCCGTCGCCGCCCTCGCCCCCGACTCCGCGGTGGTGGAGGTGGGCGGGATCGGCATCGCCGTCCAGTGCACGCCGAACACCCTCTCGGGCCTGCGCATGGGCCAGCAGACCAAGCTGGCCACCTCCCTCGTCGTCCGTGAGGACTCACTCACCCTGTACGGCTTCGCCGACGACGACGAGCGTCAGACGTTCGAGCTGCTGCAGACCGCGAGCGGAGTCGGCCCGCGCCTGGCCCAGGCGATGCTGGCGGTGCACTCGCCCGACGCACTGCGCCGAGCCGTCGCGACCTCCGACGAGAAGTCGCTCACCGCCGTCCCCGGCATCGGCAAGAAGGGCGCCCAGAAGCTGCTCCTGGAGTTGAAGGACCGCCTGGGCGAGCCCATCGGCGCGCCTGCGGTGGGCGCCCCGGTCACCCAGGGCTGGCGCGACCAGCTGCACGCGGCCCTGATCGGCCTCGGCTACGCGACCCGCGAGGCCGACGAGGCAGTCACCGCGGTGGCCCCGCAGGCCGAGGCAGCCGAGGGCGCACCGCAGGTGGGCCAGTTGCTGAAGGCCGCTCTGCAGACCCTGAACAGAGCCCGCTGATCGACAGCCCTGACGCCACCCACGTACGCCACCCACCGCGAACGCGAGGCAAGGCACACTCCATGCTGTGTCTTCCGGGGGAGAACCCTCAGACCCCGGGCCGCCGCCGACCGTCCGGCGCGTCATCACTAGGAGAACCGCAGTGAACTGGGACGACACCACCGACACCCCCGCCCCCGAGCGGCTCGTCGGTGCGTCCGCCGACCGCGAGGACCAGGCCGTGGAGGCCGCGCTGCGTCCGAAGGACCTGGACGAGTTCATCGGCCAGGAGAAGGTCCGCGAACAGCTCGACCTCGTCCTGCGCGCCGCACGCGCGCGTGGCGCCACCGCCGACCATGTGCTGCTCTCCGGCGCCCCCGGCCTCGGCAAGACCACCCTGTCGATGATCATCGCGGCCGAGATGGGCGCCCCCATCCGCATCACCAGCGGCCCCGCCATCCAGCACGCCGGCGACCTCGCCGCGATC
>JABFVM010000531.1 GCA_013362785.1 Streptomyces sp.
CTGTCGTCTGTGTGACGGCATGCCCGATACGGGATGCCGTATGTGCCCATCGTGAGGTATGGCACTGACAATCCGTTCTGACCTGCGCCTTTGCTTCGCTCGCGAGTTCGGACTAACTTTTGCACTGACCAGTCAGTTCAAATACGGAGGGGCAGCATGGGGGGAACCGTGGCCGGAGTCGGCGTCACGGCCCTGGGCCTCGGGCTCGAAGGGCCTCGCGGGTGGGCGTTCCGCGGGGTCTCGTTCGAGGCCGAGCCCAGCTCGCTGATCACGATCGAAGGACCGTCAGGAACCGGCCGTACGTGCCTGCTGCTGGCGCTGACGGGGCGGATGAAGCCCACCGAGGGAACCGCCACCGTGGGCGGCGGCGCGCTGCCCAAGCGCATGGCTGCGGTACGCCGCGTCAGCGCCCTGGCCCACGTCCCCGGCGTCACCGACCTGGAGCCGGCCCTGACCGTCGCCGAGCACCTCCACGAACGGGCGCTGCTGCAGCGGCGGTTCGGCGACTCGCTGCGCGGGCTGCTGCGGCCGCGTGCCGAGCGGAAGGGCGAGGGGCGGCGGCTGATCGACGGCGCGCTGAGCGCCGCGGGTCTCGACCTGGACTCGCTGCCCAAGGGCTCCCGAACGGCCGTACGCGATCTGGAGCGGGTGGAGGCGCTGCGGCTGTCCATCGCGCTGGCCCTGCTCGGGCGTCCCCGGCTGCTCGGCGTCGACGACACCGACCTCAAGCTCTCGGACGCCGAACGGGCCGAGGTCTGGGCGCTGTTGCGGTCGATCACCGAGGCCGGCACCACCGTGATCGCGGTGTGCAGTGAGGCCCCGGACGGCACGGTCGAGGTGTCCACGCAGGCGACCGACGAGGCGCCCGCTCCCGAGAAGACCGACGAAAAGGAGGCCGCCGATGCGCTCGCCCAGGCTGGCCGCGCTTGAGCTGAGGCGCTTCGGCCGGGGGAAGCTGCCGCGCGCCGCCCTGGTCGCGCTGCTGGTGCTGCCCCTGCTGTACGGCGCCCTGTACCTGTGGTCGTTCTGGGACCCCTACGGGCGTCTCGACCGCATCCCCGTCGCGCTCGTCAACGACGACAAGGGCGCGTCCGTCGAGGGGAAGAAGCTCACGGCCGGCGCCGACCTCACCGAAGGGCTGCGCGACAGCGAGGTCTTCGACTGGCACGAGGTGAGCGCCGCCGACGCCGAGAAGGGCGTCGAGAACGGCACCTACTACCTGTCGCTGACCATGCCGGCCGACTTCAGTGAGCGGATCGCCTCCAGCGCGGGCGCCTCGCCGGAGACGGGCGCCCTTCAGGTGCGGACGAACGACGCGAACAACTACATCGTCGGCCAGATCTCGCGGACGGTGTTCAGCGAGGTGCGCGAGGCCGCGTCCACGAAGGCGTCGCGGTCGTTCCTGGACCGGATCTTCGTGTCGTTCTCCGACATCCACGGCGCGACGGTGCAGGCCGCGAACGGCGCCGACAAGCTCGAAGGCGGCATCGGGAAGGCGGAGAAGGGCTCCAAGGACCTCGCGGACGGGCTGAAGAGCGCCAAGGAGGGCAGCGGCAAGCTGTCCACGGGCCTGAAGAAGCTCAACAAGGGCGCGGCCGGGGTGGAGGACGGCACCAGGCGGGTCGCGGAGGGCACGCAGACGCTGGCCGACAAGGTCAACGGCCTGCACCGGAAGGTCGGCCCGTTCGTCAAGGACAACGAGAAGGCCATCGGCGACACCGCCCAGCTGGTCGCCGACGCGTCGGGAGCGATGCGCAACAACCTCGACGACCTGGTGGAGCGGGCTCCGGCCGCCGCCAAGGATGCCCATACGGCGTCCGACGCGCTGAACGTCATCTACAAGGCGCGCTGTGAGGACGCCGTACTGTCCGACCCGGCCTGCTCCGACCTCAAGAAGGCGAAGGAGTCCGCGGCGGACGTGGCGACGATCGCCGACGACCTCAACACGCTGATCACCGACCAGAACGGCGACCTGAAGAAGCTCGACCAGCACCTCGCCACCCTCCAGAAGCAGTCCCAGGCGCTCGCAGACCGCGCGCCCCGCCTCTCCGAGGACCTCGACGACGCCGTCAGCCGGATCAACCAGCTGAACGACGGGGCCGGCAAGGTCGCCGCGGGCGCCAAGAAGCTGCACTCGGGGATCGGCTCGGCCGGCACCGGCGCGGTGAAACTGGACTCCGGAGTGGGCGAGCTGAAGACCGGCGCGTACGACCTCAACGGCGGTATCTACAAGCTGGTCGACGGCTCCGGGAAGCTCTCGGACGGGCTGCACGACGGCGCCAAGCAGATCCCCGACTACGACAAGAAGGACCGCGACCAGCGCACAGAGGTCATGGCCGACCCCGTCCAGCTCGCCTCCAGGGACATGCACAAGGCGCCCAACTACGGCACCGGTTTCGCCCCGTACTTCATCCCGCTGTCCCTGTGGGTGGGCGCGATGGTGGCGTACATGCTGATCTCACCGATGAACCGGCGTGCGCTCGCCGCGGGCGCCTCCGCCTGGCGGATCGCGCTGGCCGGCTGGCTGCCCGTGGTGGCGATCGGCGTGCTGCAGACGGTGGCGCTGATGTCGGTGCTGCACTGGGCGATCGGGCTTGAGATGGCGCGGGCGGCCGGGACGGTGGGCTTCCTGTTCCTGGTGACGGCGTGCTTCGCGGCGATCGTGCAGTGGCTGAACGCACGCTTCGGGGCGGCGGGCCGGATCCTCGTCCTGGCCCTGCTGATGCTGCAGTTGACGTCCGCGGGCGGCACCTACCCGGTGCAGACCAGCCCCGCCTTCTTCAACGCGCTCCATCCCTTCCTGCCGATGAGCTACGTCGTGGAGGCGCTCAGGAGGCTCATCACGGGCGGCGGTCTGGAACCGGTGTGGCACGCGTGCGTGGTGCTCGTCGCCTTCACCGCGGGCGCCGTCGCGCTGACCGCGCTGTCGGCCCGGCGCCGCCAGGTGTGGACGCTCGACCGGCTGCACCCGGAGCTGAGCCTGTGAGCGCGCGCGGGACAATCAGCCCCATGGAAAGCAGCAACGCCGCGTCGGGCGGCAGCACGCGCCGTGAGGCCACCCGGCAGAAGCTCTACGAGGCGGCCGTCACGCTCATCGCCGAGCAGGGCTTCTCCGCCACCACGGTCGACGAGATCGCCGAGCGGGCCGGGGTGGCGAAGGGCACGGTCTACTACAACTTCGCCAGCAAGTCGGTCCTCTTCGAGGAGTTGCTGCGGCACGGAGTGGGCCTCCTGACCGCCTCCCTGCGCGAGGCCGCCGAGCGGACCGCCCGTGAGGGCGGCGGCAAGGTGGACGCCCTGGACGCGATGATCCGCGCGGGGCTGGTCTTCATCGACCGCTACCCGTCCTTCACCCAGCTCTACGTCGCCGAGCTGTGGCGGACGAACCGGGCCTGGCAGTCCACGCTGATGGTGGTCCGGCAGCAGGCCGTGGCGGTCGTCGAGGGTGTGCTGCGCGAGGGCGTGGAGAACGGCGAGTTCAGCGAGGAGATCGACATCCAGCTGACCGCCGCCGCACTGGTCGGCATGGTCCTGGTGGCCGCGCTGGACTGGAAGTCCTTCCAGCCGGAGCGCTCCCTGGACGATGTGCACGCGGCGCTGTCCCGGCTGCTGCAGGGCCGGGTGAGCGGCCACCGCTGACCCGGCCGGCGTCACGCGCGTGTGTGGGAGAGCACGCGCGCGTGCATGAGAAAGCGCCGGTCCGAAGTGGCCGCGTCCCCCGCGGGCCACTGTCGAACCGGCGCCCTCTCGTACTCCCCCGTTTTCCCCCGTGCTCCCCCGTCGGACCCCCGTTCGGTCGTTCCCCCGGGTCCCCCGGTCTCACTCCCGCCGACGCCAGGCCGGCGGAAGGAGCGGATCCGGGGCCGCTCCGTTCCGGCGCCCCGTGTCGCCGGTGCGGAGCCGATCCCCTTCTCCGTGCCTCCACTCTCTCGTTCACGCAGGTCGGCCCCCATCCGCGCGCGTACTCATCTCACCGACTAGGTACGCGTACTCAGAGCTGCGCACTCATCCCCAGGACCGTCCGTTGCCGACTGGTTACGATCACGTCCGTGTCTGTACTCCCCTTGGTGTTCACAAGCGGCTGGGCCAGCGGCGTCAACGCGTACGCGGTGGTGCTGCTCCTCGGCATATTCGGCGCGACGGGACTGAGCGACGAGGTGCCCGCGGCGCTGCAACGGCCCGACGTCCTGATAGCGGCCGGTGTGCTGTTCCTCTGCGAGGCCGTCGCCGACAAGATCCCGTACGTGGACTCGGCCTGGGACGCGGTGCACACCGTGATCCGGCCGGTCGCGGGCGCGGTCGTCGCGGCGCTGCTCGCCGGGCAGAGCGGGTCGGTGCCGGAGCTGGCGGCGGGCGCGGTCGGTGGTTCGACGGCGCTGCTGAGCCATCTGGTCAAGGCCGGGACGCGGATGGCGGTCAACAGCTCGCCCGAGCCCTTCAGCAACATCGTGGTGAGCCTCGCCGAGGACCTCGGGGTCGCCGCGATCATCACCTTCGCGATCTTCAACCCCGTGGCGGCGGCCGTCATCGCGGGCGCCCTCCTGCTCGCCGGCCTGCTCCTGCTGTACTTCCTGGTCTCCCGGATCCGTCGCTTCCTGCGGCGCCGGGCCGAGCGACGGGCCGAGCGACGGGCGGAGAAGCGGCTCGCGCAGTCGATGGCGCAGGGGCCCGGCTGAGGCCCGGCCGAGCCGTCGTCCGAGGTCAGTGCGCCGTTGTCAGTGCGGGCCGATAAAGTCCCACGCATGGCACGGATTGCGGTGATCGGCGCTGGGATGGGCGCGATGGCGGCCGCTGCCCGGCTGGCCGTCGCGGGCCACCGGGTGGCGGTGTACGAGCGTACGGAGACGTACGGCGGA
>JABFVM010000100.1 GCA_013362785.1 Streptomyces sp.
TCGGCGGTGGGTGTGCTGCTGTTCGTGCTGATCATGGCGGTCACCGCCCTCCAGTTCCGGCTCAGCCGGCGTTTCGTCCACTACCAGTGAGCCGGTGACCACCTCATGAGCCAAGCGACACTCTCCCTCAGCCGTACCCGACACTCCCTCGCGCCCTGGGCCCGGATCGCCACGCTGGCCGTGTGCGCGCTGCTGACGCTGGGCCCGGTCATCTGGACCGTCTCCACCTCGCTGCGCACACCGGCCGAGGCCTTCGACCTGCCGCCGAGCATCATCCCGACGAATCCGTCGACGGAGGCGTACCGCGGGGTCTTCGACCAGCTCGACGTCTGGCTGCTCGCCCTCAACTCGACGCTGGTGACGGCGCTGATCGCGGTGGGCCAGATGATCACGGCCGGTCTGGCCGGGTACGCCTTCGCGCGCCTCGAATTCCGGTTCAAGAAGCCGCTGTTCGGGCTGGTCCTGGCGACCATGATGGTGCCGTTGCAGGTCACCATCGTGCCGGTGTTCCTGGTGCTGAAGTCGATGGGCCTGACCGACACCCTGCTCGGTCTGATCATCCCGGCCTTCCCGACCGCCTTCGGGACCTTCCTGATGCGGCAGTACTTCCTGGGCATGCCCAAGGACCTGGGCGAGGCGGCGATGCTGGACGGCTGCGGGCCCTGGCGGACCTTCCGGTCGGTGTACGCGCCGCTGGCCGCGCCCGGACTGGCGATCGTCGGTGTGCTGGCCTTCAACTACCACTGGAACGAGTTCTTCCGGCCCCTGATCCTGGAGACCTCCGGGCAGAACTACACCCTCCCCCTGGGCCTGGTGTCCCTCCAGGGCAACCTCGGCACCGGCTCCATCTCGGTGGTGCTCGCCGGTGTCGTCCTCTCCATGATCCCCGCCGTCGCCGTGTTCGTCGTCGGTCAGCGCCCTCTGCGTGAGGGCATCACGTCCGCAGGAGTCAACCGTTGAGCCTCGCCGCTCAGTCCACGGACCCGAACGCCCCGCGCTTCAGGGTCCGTCCGCCCGCCAACTGGATCAACGACCCGAACGGTCCGTTCCGTTGGCGGGGCCGCCACCACCTCTTCTACCAGCACAATCCCGACGCGCCGGTGCACACCAACGTCCACTGGGGGCATGTCTCCAGCGCCGATCTCGTCGTGTGGGAGCACCATCCGATCGCGCTCACCCCGACACCCGGCGGCCCGGACGAGGCGGGCTGCTGGTCGGGGTGTGTGGTCGACGACGACGGTGTGCCGACGGCCGTCTACACGGGCGTCGACCGGGACCACACCGGTCTCGGCTCGATCTGCCTGGCCCGGGCGCTGATGCCGGAGGACGAGACGCTCACCGACTGGCGGCCGCTGCCCACGCCGGTGGTGACCGGCCCGCCCGCCGAGCTGGACGTGGTGATGTTCCGCGACCCGTTCGTGTTCAGGAGCGGGGGGCGGCGCTGGTCGCTGGTCGGTGCGGGGCACGCCGACGGGACCGCGTCGGTGCTGCTGTACGACTGCGACGACCTGGCCGACTGGCGGTTCGCCGGAGTGTTCCTCGACGGCAACGACCCGGTCGCGGTGGACGTGTTCGGGGACAAGGCCGTCGGCTGGGAGTGCCCGCAGCTGTACGAGACGCCGGGCGGTGAGTGGGTGCTTGTGGTGTCGCTGTGGGACGGCGACCCTTGCTCCACCGGCTATCTGACGGGCCGTCTGCGGCCGTACGGCGACGACGGGTTGCGTTTCGAGGCCCGCACCGGCGGGCGGCTGGACCACGGGCGGGACTTCTACGCGCCGGCCGTGCTCCAGGAGCCGGACCGGGCGCTGATGTGGGGGTGGTCCTGGGAGGCAAGGGAGCAGAGCGAGGTCGATCGCGCCGGGTGGGCGGGGGTTCTGACCGCGCCGCGGGTGGTGGACGTCCATGCCGACGGCGCCCTGCGGGTCGTACCGGCTCCGGAGCTCGAACTGCTGCGGGCGGCCGAGCCGTTCGTCACGGCGGCGGGCCGTCGGACCGTGCTGCCGGAGGCGTACGACCTGACGGTCACCGCGTCCGGCCGTACGACCGTGAGTCTGCTGCGGTCCGCCTCGGGTGCGGAGCTGACGGTGGTGCTGGACCCGGACGAGGGCACGGTGACGTTCGACCGGGGTGACTGGCCCCGGACGGGGCCCGAGGGGGCGGCGCCGATCGTGGTGCGGGCGCCGACCGGTGAGGTGCGGATCCTCGTCGACGGCTCGCTGGTCGAGCTGTTCGTCGGCGACCGGGCGACGGTCACCGAGCGGGTCTACCGGCGGCCGGACGATGTGCCCGAGCTGCTGGTCACCGGTTCCGTGGCCGGGGTCACGGGCTGGGAGCTGGTCCCACCGACGCACGACTGATCACCGGGCAGGCCAGGCGCCGTACCGTCGCGGGCGGTGTGCGGCCGGTGTCGATGGCGTCGAGGAGCAGGCGGGCCGCGGCGTCTCCCATCGCCCGGTGCGGCAGCGCGACGCTGGTCAGGGGCGGGGTGAGGAACTCGGCCATGTGCTCCTGGTCGTCGTAGCCGACCACCGACAGGTCGTCGGGGACGGCGAGGCCGAGCCGGGTCGCGGCGTGCAGGGCGCCGGCCGCGACCCGGTCGTTGTAGCAGAAGATCCCGGTGGGGCGCTCGGCGGCGGGGACGCCGTCGAGAACACGCAGCGCGCCCTCGTACCCGCCGTTGATCTCGCCTCCGCTCCTGACGACCCACTCCTTGGGGACCGTGATCCCCTCGGCGCGCAGCGCGTCCCGGAAGCCGCGCAGCCGGTCCACGGAGGCGATGTCGTCCTGCCCGCCGACCATGGCGACCCTGCGGTGCCCCTCGTCCAGCAGCAGCCGCGCCGCCGTACGGCCGCCCGCGCGCTCGGCGGGGATGACGGCGGGGAGTGAGTCGTCCTCGGGGAGGCAGTTGGCGAGGACCGAGTGGGTACGGTGCAGGCCCTCGGGGACCCGGACGCGGCGCAGCGACATGGCCGCGTAGATGATGCCGTCGACGCGCCGGTCGAGGAGCTCGGCGACGGCCGCGTCCTCCTTGGCCGGGTCGCCGCCGGAGTCGATGGTCAGCACGAGGTGCTCGCTGTCCCAGGCGGTCTCCATGGCGCCGCGCAGCAGCCGCCCGGCGAACGGCGAGGAGGCGATCTCGTCGGTGACCAGGCCGATCACGGCCGTACGGCGGCGGCGCAGGCCGCGGGCGACGGGGTCGGGGCGGTAGCCGAGCTCGGCGGCGGCGCGGCGGATGCGTTCCTGGGTGGCGGGCGAGAGGTTGCCCTCGGCGCGGCCGTTGAAGACGAAGGAGACCGCCGTGTGCGACACGCCTGCGAGCCGGGCGACATCCCGTGACGTGGGACGTCCCGATCCCGTGGACCGCTTCTCCTCGGTGCCTCCCATGCCGTGCGCGCCCCTCATCCCCACCCGTCCGGTTGATCAATCCTCACCCTATCCGTGACGCTGGAGGTACGGCACAGTCGAGGAAAGGTGCGACAGTGAACAGCATTCCGGCGCACACACTCAACGACGGTACGACGATCCCCGCCATCGGCCTGGGCACCTGGCCACTCCCCGACGACCAGGCGGAACAGGCGGTTCGCGACGCCCTGGAGCTGGGCTACCGGCTCGTCGACTCGGCCACGAACTACTGCAACGAGACGGGGGTCGGCCGGGGCATCGCCGGCAGCGGGGTGCCGCGCGCGGAGGTGATGGTGACGACGAAGCTCCCGGGTCGGCACCACGGCTACGAGGAGACCCTCGCCTCCTTCGAGGAGTCCCGGCGCCGCCTGGGCGTCGAGTACGTCGACCTGTATCTGATCCACTGGCCGAACCCCCGGGTCGACAAGTACGTCGACGCCTGGCGGGCCATGATCAAGCTCCGTGAGGACGGTCTCGTACGGTCGATCGGCGTCTCCAATTTCACGCCCGAGCACATCGAGCGGCTGGAGCGGGAGACCGGGGTCCTGCCCGCCGTCAACCAGATCGAGCTGCACCCGCTGTTCCCGCAGGACGAGCTGCGCGCCTTCGACGCCGGCAAGGGCATCGTCACCGAGAGCTGGAGCCCGCTGGGCCGCGGCAGCGATCTCCTGGACGACCAGACCCTGAAGGGCATCGGCGACGCTCTCGGGGCGACGCCCGGCCAGGTCGTTCTGCGCTGGCACACCCAGCTGGGCACCCTGCCCATCCCGAAGTCGTCGAACCGGCGGCGGCAGCTCGACAACCTCGACGTCTTCCGCTTCACCCTGGACGACACCCAGATGGCCGCCGTCGCCGACCGGGTGCATCAGCGGCTCGGCGGGGACCCCGAGCTGCACGAGGAGTTCTGAGGGACTCCGAGCGGGCGCGAGATATCGGCGGATGTTGTGGTTCCGGCCTCAACTACCTTTCCCTGCCTCTATGTTCACGGCGACAGTCGCTCTCGCATCAGGAGGCTCCTCGTATGCGTTCCGCGCTCCGTATCGCCGTGACCGGTGCCGTGGCCGCCGCCACAGTCCTCGTCGCCGGGCCCGCCCTGGCGACTCCGCCCGGGCCCGGTGTCACCGCCAGGACGATCAGTCAGAAGACCGTCGGCGACACCGACTACATCCTTCGGGAGGTCACGATCCCGCCGGGTCAGGCCACCGGCTGGCACTACCACGACGGCCCGCTGTACGCCTTCACCCAGCAGGGCACGCTCAGCCACTACAACTCCGCCTGCGCCTCCGACGGCGTCTACCCGAAGGGCAGCTTCATCAAGGAGCCGGCCGGGCCCGGCAACGTCCACATAGGCCGGAACGAGGGCGCCACGCCGGTCGTCCTCGACGTGCTCTACGTGCTGCCGCACGGCGCGCCGTTCTCCGAGGACGCGCCGAACCCGGG
>JABFVM010000177.1 GCA_013362785.1 Streptomyces sp.
CTGGCCGTCCGGACACCCGACTCCGGTGACTCGGCGATGCCGCTGCGGGCCCGCGAGTGGGGCGAGCCCGAGCGCCGTTGATCCGGAGGGAAGAGGACCGGACGCGAGGGACCGGACGCGAGGGACCGGAGGCAAGGGACCGGAGGCAAGGGGACCCCGAGGCAAGGGGAGAGGAAAGCCCGAAGGGCCGGGCCTCCGTCATGGGGGCCCGGCCCTTCGGCGCGTCAGGGAGCGGTCACTCGGCCTTGATCGCGTTCAGCATGTTCAGCCGCGCGGCGTTGCGGGCCGGCCACAGCGCGGCCAGCACGCCCACCAGTCCGGCCAGCACCAGGAAGATGCCGATCCGGTCCCAGGGCAGGACCAGCCGGTAGCCCGGGATCTGGTCCGCGAAGGTCTCGCCGATCGCCCAGCCGAGGAAGGAGCCGAGACCGATGCCGACCACCGCGCCGAACACCGAGATGACCACGGCCTCAAGGCGGACCATCCGCTTCACCCGGCGCCGGTCGAGACCGATCGCCCGCAGCATGCCGATCTCCTGCTGCCGCTCGAACACCGACATCGCGAGAGTGTTCACGACACCCAGCACCGCGATGATCAGGGCCATCGCCAGCAGGCCGTACATGATGTTCAGCATGGTGTTGATGACACCGCCGAACTCGTTGCGGATGTCCTGCTGGTCCATGATCGTGATCGCGGGGTTGTCGCCCAGCGCGTCGATCAGGACCTTCTCGTTCGCCGCGGACTGGCCGCCGTCCACCTTCACGAAGATCTGCCGGATGTACGGCGTCGCCTCGTGCGCGTTCACCAGCTTCTTGTCGATGAGGACGGGGGAGAGGAACTCGCTGTCCTTGTAGACGGCGCCGACCGTGAGCGTGGCCTTCTTCTCGTCGCCGAAGGTGACGGGGACGGTGTCGCCGGGCTTCCAGCCCTTGCTCTTGGCCGTCTTCTCGGCGACCGCGATCTGGCCCTTGGCGAGCGAGTCGACGCTACCGCTGACGACGTCGACGTTGAGCACCTGCTCGATGTCGCCCGGGGTGACCGCGGAGGCGGACACGTAGTCCTCGTGACCGACCTGGAAGTAGACGTCCTGCTGAGGCGAGACCGCGGAGACGCCCTTGGCCTTCTCCAGCGCCGTCAGCGCGGACTGGTCGAGGTCGCCGCCGTTCGCCATCGAGACCATGTAGTCGGCCTTGATGTTGTCCGTGGTCATCTTGTCGATGGCCGTGCCGACCGTGATGCCGAGCACCGAAAGGCCGGTCACCAGCGTCAGTCCGATCGCCAGCGCGGAGGCGGTGGCGCCGGTACGGCGCGGATTGCGGACCGCGTTCTGGCCGGCCAGCTTGCCGGCCACGCCGAAGGGGCCGACGAGCAGCGGACGGACGAGCGCGATCACGGGCCGGGACAGCAGCGGGATCAGGATGATCACACCGACCAGCGCGAAGAACGCGCCCGCCGCGATGTACATCCGGCCGTCGTCGCCGCCGGTCGAGGCACCCAGCACGATCCCGGCCGCGCCGAGGGCGGTGATGGCGGCGCCGATGGAGTTGCGTACCACCAGCGACTTGGTGGTCGCCACCGCGTGGACGCTGCTCATGGCCGCCACCGGCGGGATCTTCGCGGCCCGGCGGCCGGGCAGCCAGGCGGCGAACATCGTGATCAGCACACCGACGGCTATCGCGGCGAGCACCGGCGTGGCGGACACGATCAGCGGGCCGTCCGGGATCTTCATCTCGAACGCGGCCATGCCGGACCGCAGCCCGACCGCGAGGCCGATGCCGAGGACGAAGCCGATCACGGAGGCGACCAGGCCCACCACCGCGGCCTCGGCCAGCACCGAGCGGGTGATCTGCTTGCGCGACGCACCGACCGCGCGCATCAGGGCGATCTCCTTGGTGCGCTGGGCGACCAGCATCGTGAAGGTGTTGGAGATCAGGAAGATCCCGACGAACAGCGCGATGCCCGCGAAGCCCAGCAGGACCTGCTTGAGCGAGCCCAGTCCCTGCTCGATCTGCTCGGCCTGCTGGTCCGCCAGCGCCTGGCCGGTCTCGGCGTCGGCGGTGTCGGGCAGCAGCGGCTTGACCGCGTTCAGGATCTTCGCGTCGTCGGCGCCGGGAGCGGCGGTGACGGTGACGCTCTCGAAGTAGCCCGGCTTGAGGTACTGCTTCTGGGCGACGGCGGTGTCGAAGAGGACGAGGCTGCCGCCGGCGTTCACGGCGCCGTCCTCGGTGGTGAACACACCGCTGAGGGTGTACTCCTTCACCGGGCCGTTGGTGGCGACGCGCACCCGGTCGCCGACCTTGTACTCACCCTTGGTCGCGGACTCCTTGTCCAGGGCGATCTGATCGTCCTTCACCGGGCCCGAGCCGTCGGTGAACGTGTAGGCGCTGTCCTTGCCGTCCTTGCCGGGGGCGAAGTTGGAGCCCTTGTTGGACCAGCCGACGCCGATCAGCTTCCCGTCGGGGTCGGCGACCCCGGCGAAGCCCTCGACGCGGCCGTACGCGCCGGTGACGCCGTCAACGGCGGAGATCTTGTCGAGGGTCTTCCGGGAGAGGCCGGGCTCCTCCTTGGGGTTGTCCGGGTCGGCGTGCGAGGTGACGGAGACGGCGACGTCGTCGTAGCTCTTCGCCGACTGGTTGCGGAAGGCGTTGGAGAGGGTGTCGGCGAAGACCAGGGTGCCGGAGACGAACGCGACGCCGAGCATGACGGCGAGCACGGTCATCAGGAGCCGGGCCTTGTGCGCGAGTACGTTGCGCAGGGCTGTGCGGAACATCAGCTGGTGCGGCCCTTCGCGTCGAACTGCTTCATGAAGTCGAGGACGTTGTCCGCGGTCGGCCGGTACATCTCGTCGACGATCCGTCCGTCGGCCAGGAACACCACGCGGTCCGCGTAGGCCGCGGCCACCGGGTCGTGGGTCACCATCACCACCGTCTGCCCCATCTCCCGTACGGAGTTGCGCAGGAAGCCCAGCACCTCGGCGCCGGAGCGCGAGTCGAGGTTTCCGGTCGGCTCGTCACCGAAGATGATCTCGGGCTTGGAGGCCAGGGCGCGGGCGACGGCGACGCGCTGCTGCTGGCCGCCGGAGAGCTGGGCGGGGCGGTGGCTCAGCCGGTCGGCGAGGCCGACCATGCGGATCACCGAGTCCAGCCACTGCTTGTCCGGCTTGCGGCCCGCGATGTCCATCGGAAGGGTGATGTTCTCCAGCGCGGTGAGCGTCGGCAGCAGGTTGAACGCCTGGAAGATGAAGCCGATCTTGTCCCGGCGCAACTTGGTGAGCTGCTTGTCCTTCAGGGAGCCCAGCTCGGTCTCGCCGATGCGCACGGAGCCGGAGGAGAAGGTGTCCAGACCGGCCACGCAGTGCATCAGCGTGGACTTGCCGGAGCCGGAGGGGCCCATGATCGCGGTGAACTCGGCCTGCCGGAACTCGACGGTGACGCGGTCCAGGGCGACTACCTGGGTCTCGCCTTGTCCGTAGATCTTCGACAGATCCGTGGCACGCGCGGCCACGGTGGTGGTCCGGCCGGCGATGGATGCGGTGGTCACGAGAGGAACGCTCCTGAAGGACGACGGTGTGTTCGAAGGACTCGTCCATCGTCCCGGCCGGGAACCGCCGTGTAGTCCATCCCTGTTCCGGTTCCGAAGGCAGACTGCGGACGGACCACGGGCGCCTGTGTCATACCTGAGGATGACGAGCGACCCTGACGGGCGTTCGCGTCGGGAACAGGTGGAGCGTCCTTGTTTGGACGGTGAAATTCCGTCATTCCGCGTGCGCCGCCGACCGCCGCACGCAAGGCTATTGGCAAGTGCGGATGGCGTGTTCCGCGGGCTGATGCACCCTCAGACGTCAATAAAATAAGACAACATCGGTCCGCCCGTCCGCTGTTCGGGGGATGTATCCCGATAGGCTCGGGACCTCGATGCGGAGCCCATGGCCTGCCCAGATGGTGGAATGCAGACACGGCGAGCTTAAACCTCGCTGCCCCTTCGCGGGCGTGCCGGTTCAAGTCCGGCTCTGGGCACTTCCGACTCTTCTTTCTATGTTCAACCTCCCTTCAAGAGTTGACCCCGATTCAACAGTTGGCGCACAACCGTTGACAGCGGGCGCGTGCCGTCGGAGACTCGCGTCAGGCAATAGTGAATAAAACTTCACCACGCGAACATCATGTACGCGCGAAAGGAAGCGACCGATGCGCACCACCGTCGGCATCATCGGAGCGGGCCCCGCCGGTCTCCTCCTCGCCCGGCTGCTCCACAACGCCGGCATCGACTCGGTCGTCCTGGAGAGCCGCGACCGCGCCTACGTCGAGCACCGCCAGCGCGCCGGAATCCTGGAGCAGGGCACGGTCGACGTGCTGCGCGCGGCCGGGGCCGGGGAGCGGATGGACCGCGAGGGCCTGCGGCACGACGGCATAGAGCTGCGCTACGACCGCAAACGCCACCGCGTCGACTTCCCCGCCCTCACCGGCGGCCGGTCCGTGACGGTCTACGCCCAGACCGAGGTCTGCAAGGACCTCATCGCCCTCCAACTCAAGGAGGGTGGCCCGCTGTTGTTCGAGACGGAGGCGCTGGCGGTGGAGGGCGCCGAGACCGACAGCCCGCGCGTGCGCTTCCGCCACCAGGGCGCCAACGGCGCCGAGGGCTTGGAGGACGTCCTCGAATGCGACTACGTCGTCGGCTGCGACGGCTTCTGGGGCGTGTCCCGCAAGGCGATCCCCGCCGAGCTGACCCGGGTCTTCGAGCGGACGTACCCCTTCGGCTGGCTCGGCATCCTGGCCGACGTCGCCCCCTCCCACGACGAGTTGGTCTACGCCCGCCACGACCGCGGCTTCGCGCTCCTGTCCATGCGCTCCCCGTCCGTCTCCCGCCTCTACCTCCAGGTGCCCGAGGGCACGGACGCCGAGGCGTGGCGCGACGACGAGATCTGGACGGAGCTGGAGCGCCGCTTCGAGACCGCCGACGACTGGCGTCTGGAGCGCGGCCCCATCACCCAGAAGTCCGTCACGCCCATGCGCTCCTACGTCCACGAGCCCATGCGCCACGGCCGTCTCTTCCTGGCCGGTGACGCGGCACACATCGTGCCGCCGACAGGCGCGAAGGGCCTGAATCTGGCCGTCGGCGACGTCGTCACCTTCGCGCGGGCACTGACGTACGCGAGGGAGACGGGCTCGTCGGAGCTGCTCGACGGCTACTCCGCGACCTGTCTGCGGCGCGTCTGGCAGGCCGAGCGGTTCTCCTACGACATGACGACGCTGCTGCACCGGGCCCCCGACGCCACGCCCTTCGAGGACCGGCTCCAGCTGGCGCGGCTGGAGCGGATCGCGGGGTCGAGGGCGGCCGAGACGGACCTCGCCGAGGCGTACACCGGGTTTCCGTTCGGCTGAGCGGGTGCCGGGGCCGGGCGAGTGATCTCCGATCGATTCCGGCCACGTACCAGGTTCGTCATGAATGGGCCCCTCCGTGGCTGGGAATCACCCGGCCGCGTAGCGTGTTGCGCACCACGACGAGGGAAAGATCCTCCCCAAGCACTAGGGTCAATCCTTTGCCTACCTATTACTCTTGAGCCAAGGCCGCGCACGGCGGCCATGGAGGAGTGAAATGAGGAGCAGCAACCCGGTCTTCTCGCGACGGGGGTTCAGCCGCGACAACGGCTACGCGGGCTTCAACACCGCGCCGCAGGCCGGGGGCGCCGCTGTCGGCACGCAGGGCAACCCGTACGCCCAGCCGCAGGCCGGCAACCCGTACGCCCAGAACCCGTATGCCCAGCAGGGCGCGCAGTACGGCGCGCCGCCGCAGGCCCCGGCCGCCACCGGCCGGATGACGATCGACGACGTCATCCTGCGCACCGGCACGACGCTCGGCACGCTGATCGTCACGGCCGCGCTGGCCTGGGCCCTGCTGCCGGTCGACGACGCCAACATCAGCCGGTCCTACGGGATCGCCATCGGCGCCGGTCTGATCGGCATGGTGCTGGCGCTCGTGCAGTCCTTCAAGCGCAAGGCCTCGCCCGCGCTGATCCTGTCGTACGCCGCGCTGGAGGGTGTCTTCCTCGGCGTCGTCTCCAGCGTCGTCGACAACCGCATCGCCAGTGGTGCGGCCATGCAGGCGGTGATCGGCACGATGGCGGTCTTCGCCGCGGTGCTGGTCGCGTACAAGGCCGGCTGGATCCGCGTCAACCGCCGGTTCTACGGCTTCGTGATGGCGGCCGCGCTCGGCTTCATCCTGCTGATGGCGGTCAACCTGCTGTTCGCCGTCTTCGGCGGCGGTGACGGACTCGGCTTCCGCAGCGGCCCGCTCGGCATCGTCTTCGGTGTCATCGGCATCCTGCTCGGCGCCGCGTTCCTCGCCCTGGACTTCAAGCAGGTCGAGGACGGCATCGCCTACGGCGCGCCGCGCGAGGAGGCCTGGCTCGCCGCCTTCGGCCTCACCATGACGCTGGTGTGGATCTACATGGAGTTCCTGAGGCTCATCTCGATCCTCAACAGCAGCGACTAGTCGCCTGCGGCCGCGCGGCAGTTCGGCCGGCAGTTGTGCAGCGAAGGGCCCCGGGTTCGTCCCGGGGCCCTTCGTCGTCTTCGCGCGCCTAGAGGAATTTGCGCGCCGCCCTCCTCAGGTCGTACTCATGAACGATCGCCTTCGCGTGGCCGTACGCGAGGTCGTATTCGTGGCGAAGCCAGCTGACCTTCTCCTCGAAGCGGATGAGAGCCGGGCCTTCTTCTACGGTGCGGAGCCAGTCGGAGACTTCACGACCGGTGCAGTGGGGGATGCGGGCGAGCATGTTGCGGTGGGTCTCCTCGGAGAGGACGTGGGACATCGGCGCCTCCGGACGCAAAGGGGATGTAAGCCGGTCCTTCAGGTCACCGTGCCTGAGCGTTCGCCCGTTGGCAACAGTCGCGTACGCTCACGGCGTGGTTGATACGACGCGTTTGACCCGAGCCGTGGAGCACTTCGCCGATCGTTTGAGGGCGGCGCCGCAGAGTCGGTTGCAGAGAGGTGCGGCGACGGAGGCGCTTGGGCTGGCCCGGGAGTTGGCTCGGCGGGCGCAGGTTCTGGAGGCGCCGGGGGTTGAGCCTCGGGAGATGCCGGATGCGGGGATGTTTGCTGCGGCGGATCAGATCACCGTTGCCGTGCATGATCTGGCGGTCGTTGTCGAGGATGACGACCAGGTCTCTGATGCCGTGAGGTTGGTGGAGGAAGCGCAGAAGCGGGCGGGGGTCTGAGGGTCGTCGGCGGCTGCGGGTCCGTTGTGGCTGATCGCGCCCACGCGGCGGAGCCGCAAATCGATCCAGCCCCGCGCCCCTGAAAGCCGCTGCAGTGCCCCTGCCTTGTCAGGCTAGAGGCTCGCTATGACCCTGTCCGCCAGGATGTAGACGTTCTCCTCGCCGCAGGCGAAGGTCAGGGTGTAGGCGCCTGAGATTCCCGAACCGCCCAGCAGGACCGGGGTCTCGCCCGCTCGGAGGGCCGTGGCTAGGCGTTCGGCCGTTTCGCGGTGGCCCGGGGTCATGCAGAGGGTGGTGCCGTCGGCGAAGACGTAGACGTCGAGGGTGCCCAGGGGGCCGGGGCGGACGTCGGTCAGTTCGGTGGCGGAGGCGGCCAGGTCCTCAAGGGCGGCGACCGTGCGCTCGTGGTCGTTCACGACCGGTGACTGCACCGGGACGAAGTCCGGGTGGGAGGGGTGGCGGCGGCGGGCCGCGGCCAGCTCGGGGGACTCCCCGGCGAACTCGTCCGCGTCCGCGGTCGGCTCGGTGACCGGCTCCAGGTGCTCCAGGCCCGCGAAGTCGGCCTGGCGGGGCAGGAAGAGCTCGCTGTCGGACAGGCCGAGCAGCGTGGGCGAGTCCGAGGCGTCACGGGACTCCTGGGCGGCCCAGAAGGCGCGCGCCTCGGCCAGCTCCCGCTCCCGCTCCTCGGCGAGCGCCTCGGCCACCGCGGCGCGTATCTCATCGGCGTCGGCGGAGAGGCGGGCCTGCGGGACGAGACCGCGGGCCGCGTCGGCGTTGTTCTGTGCCAGCTCGGTGTGCAGGGCCGCTACCTGTCGGCGCAGCACCATGAGGGTGCGCAGGACGGCGACGCCCACGGCGCCGGTGGCGGCCGTGGTGAGCAGCAAGGCGATCGGCATGGCGCTCACTGACGTACTCCCGGTTCAAAGTCGACCCCCGACTTCCTACATCAGCTTGAAGGGCGGACTATCCAGCTGTCAGTGCGTAACGTCACGAAACGGGCAGGACTTTGGGCCTGGGGTTTAGTGGTGCAACGGCTCTGAGCTGCGTAAATCCCTCCGCGGAGGGAGATAGGTCACATCCTGGGGGAGATTGGATCACAAAACGGCCCAGAACCTTGGAGTTTCCCGGGTTCTGGGCCATTGGCTCACGGTGGGTCGTGAGTTGACTACTGAGAGGCTTGCGGCGAGGGGGTCAGCTCAGGCGCTCGATGACCATCGCCATGCCCTGGCCGCCGCCGACGCACATCGTCTCCAGACCGAACTGCTTGTCGTGGAACTGGAGGGAGTTGATGAGCGTGCCGGTGATGCGGGCGCCGGTCATGCCGAAGGGGTGGCCGACGGCGATGGCGCCGCCGTTGACGTTCAGCTTGTCCAGGTCGATGCCCAGGTCGCGGTAGGAGGGGATCACCTGGGCGGCGAACGCCTCGTTGATCTCGACCAGGTCGATGTCGTCGATGGTGAGGCCGGCGCGGCGCAGGGCCTGCTGGGACGCCTCCACCGGGCCGAGGCCCATGATCTCGGGGGACAGGCCCGAGACGCCGGTCGACACGATGCGGGCGAGCGGGGTGAGGCCGAGCTCGCGGGCCTTGGTGTCCGACATGATGACGAGGGCCGCCGCGCCGTCGTTCAGGGGGCAGCAGTTGCCGGCGGTGACGAGGCCGTCGGGGCGGAAGACCGGCTTCAGGCCGCCCACGGCCTCCAGGGTGACGCCGGCGCGCGGGCCGTCGTCCTTGCTGACGACCGTGCCGTCGGGGGTGGTGACCGGGGTGATCTCGCGCTCCCAGAAGCCGTTCTTGATGGCTTCCTCGGCGAGGTTCTGCGAGCGGACGCCGAACTCGTCCAGTTCCTGGCGGGTGATGCCCTTCGACCGGGCGAGGTTCTCGGCGGTCTGGCCCATCGCGATGTAGGCGTCCGGCACGAGGCCGTCCTCGCGCGGGTCGTGCCAGGTGGTGCCCTCCTGCTGGGCGACCTCGGCGGTGCGGGCCTCGGCCTCGGCGAAGAGCGGGTTGTGCGTGTCCGGGATGCTGTCGGAGTTGCCCTTGACGAAGCGGGAGACCGTCTCCACGCCGGCCGAGATGAAGACGTCGCCCTCTCCGGCCTTGATGGCGTGCAGGGCCATGCGGGAGGTCTGCAGGGAGGAGCTGCAGTACCGGGTGACGGTGCAGCCCGGGAGGTGGTCCATGCCCATCTGTACGGCGACGATCCGGCCGAGGTTGTTGCCCTGCTCGCCGCCCGGGAGACCGCAGCCGAGCATCAGGTCGTCGATGTCGCGGGGGTCCAGCTCGGGGACCTTGGCGAGGGCGGCCTGGATGATGGTGGCGGTGAGGTCGTCCGGGCGCAGGTCTTTCAGGGAGCCCTTGAAGGCGCGGCCGATGGGGGAGCGGGCGGTCGAGACGATCACGGCTTCGGGCATCACGGCTCCAGTGGCATACCGGGGGGTCGGGCAGGGCTGTGTGGGAAGTTACCCGTACGTAGCGGCGAGGTCACGGGCATGGCCATGTGACCCTCACCGCAATTTTCTAAGCGCTTGCTTTTCTAGGCCCGGACTCTTTCTCCCGAAGCCTCTCCTGAAGCCTCTCTCGACCTCGCTCAGGAGGACGGCGTCGCCGGGGACCGGTCCGGCTCCGGTACCCGCCGACGGCGGCGGCGCTTGAGCAGTGCCCATGGCCCCTTCGGCCCCGTCGGCATCGCCGCCGTGACCTCCGTGCCGGCCTCCGATGCGGCCTCGGCCGCGGCTCGGGCGACCGGGAGGAAGCCCTCGCGGCGGGTGACGTCGGGGCGCTCCTCCTCGGCCGGCCAGAGACCGAGGGCCGCGCAGACCGTGGGGAGGACCGCCATCGCCGCCGTGGCGTAGCCCTCGGCCGAGGGGTGGTAGTTGTCGGGGCCGAACAGTTCGCGCGGGTTCGCCGCGAACTCCGGGCCGAGCAGGTCGCCGAGGGACACCGTGCGGCCGCCCTGTTCGACCGTGCCGATCGTCTGGGCGGCCGCCAGCTGGCGTGAGGCGCGCCGGGCCAGCCAGCGCAGCGGCTGCTGGACCGGTTCGATCGTGCCCAGGTCTGGGCAGGTGCCGACCACCACCTCCGCACCGGCCGTGCGCAGCCTCCGTACCGCCGCGGACAGATGACGGACCGACCGGGTCGGCGGCATCCGGTTCGTGACGTCGTTCGCGCCGATCATGATCACGCAGATCTCGGGCACCAGCGCCGGATCGGCGAGCACCAGGGCCACCTGGCGGTCCAGGTCGTCCGAACGGGCCCCCGGCAGCGCCACATTGCGGAAGTCGACCGGCCGTTCCGCCACCGCCGCCAGCCCCGACGCCAGCAGCGCGCCCGGCGTCTCCCCCGCCCGGTGCACCCCCTGGCCCGCGGCCGTCGAGTCACCCAGCATCGTCAGCCGCAGCGGCGGTTCACCGGGGGTGTCGTACGTGCGGCCGTACCGGCCGTCGGCGCTCGGTACGTGGTTGCTGCTGCCGTTGCCCACATGGCGCCTGGCCAGCCGCACCTCGGCGAGGACGACACCGACGGTCGCCGCGCCGACCAGGCCGATCCCGCCTCCGCCGTACGCCGCGCCCGCCGCGATCCGCCGGGCCACCCGCGCCCTCGACATGCTCGTCATGCGTCGCCGCCACCTCCTCGAAGCCGTACATCCACTGCTTGCCCCGCACGGACCGTGGCCCAATCCCAACGGCGCGTGAACGACCTTCACGGGCCCGTGCGGGCCACCGAGCCTTAGGCTGGCGGAACCACTACGACCACCTCTTTTTGCAGCATCCGGAGACAACGGTGCATTTTCACGATTCGATGATCAGTCTCGTCGGCAACACCCCGCTGGTGAGGCTCAACAACGTGACCAAGGGCATCCGGGCGACCGTCCTGGCCAAGGTCGAGTACTTCAACCCGGGCGGCTCCGTGAAGGACCGCATCGCCCTGCGCATGATCGAGGCCGCGGAGGAGAGCGGCGCGCTCAAGCCCGGCGGCACCATTGTGGAGCCGACCAGCGGTAACACCGGTGTCGGCCTTGCCATCGTGGCCCAGCAGAAGGGCTACAAGTGCATCTTCGTGTGCCCCGACAAGGTGAGCACCGACAAGATCAACGTCCTGCGGGCGTACGGGGCCGAGGTGGTCGTGTGCCCCACCGCCGTGGATCCCGAGCACCCGGACTCCTACTACAACGTCTCGGACCGGCTCGTTCGCGAGACGCCCGGCGCGTGGAAGCCGGACCAGTACTCCAACCCCAACAACCCCCTCTCCCACTACCACTCCACCGGCCCCGAGCTGTGGGAGCAGACGGCGGGCAAGATCACCCACTTCGTGGCGGGCGTGGGCACCGGCGGCACCATCTCCGGCACCGGCCGCTATCTGAAGGACGCCAGCGACGGCAAGGTGCAGGTCGTGGGCGCCGACCCCGAGGGTTCCGTGTACTCGGGCGGTTCCGGGCGGCCGTATCTCGTCGAGGGCGTCGGTGAGGACTTCTGGCCGACCGCATACGACCGGACCGTCGCCGACGAGATCGTCGCCGTGTCCGACAAGGACTCCTTCCAGATGACCCGGCGCCTGGCCCGCGAGGAGGGCCTGCTGGTGGGCGGCTCCTGCGGCATGGCCGTGGTCGCCGCGCTGAAGGTCGCCGAGCGGCTCGGGCCCGACGACGTGGTGGTCGTACTCCTCCCCGACAGCGGCCGCGGCTACCTCAGCAAGATCTTCAACGACGAGTGGATGGCCGACTACGGCTTCCTGGAGGACGAGGGCCCGAGCGCGCGCGTCGGTGACGTCCTCAACGACAAGGAGCACGGCGCCATCCCCTCCCTCGTCCACATGCACCCGGACGAGACGGTCGGCCAGGCCATCGAGGTGCTGCGCGAGTACGGCGTCTCGCAGATGCCGATCGTGAAGCCGGGCGCCGGCCACCCGGACGTCATGGCCGCCGAGGTCGTCGGATCCGTCGTGGAACGGGAGCTGCTGGACGCCCTGTTCACCAAGCGGGCCTCGCTCGACGACCCGCTGGAGAAGCACATGTCGGCCCCGCTGCCGCAGGTCGGCTCCGGTGAGCCGGTCGGCGACCTGATGTCCGTGCTGGGCGCGGCCGACGCGGCGATCGTCCTCGTCGAGGGCAAGCCGACCGGTGTGATCAGCCGGCAGGACCTGCTGGCCTTCCTCGCCAAGGGCGGGAAGTAGCGGCGAACCTGCGGTGAACGGGCCGTGTCCGCGGCGAACTTGCGGTGACCGGAGCCGCTCGGGCTGTCGCGGAACTGGTACGAGCGCGTCACGTTCACGCAGCACCCGCTTAACACGGGTCCGGCACATTAGTGGGTGTCGGCAGGGCGGGAGCGGCTCCCCGCCCCGGCCGGCGCCGAACGTCCAAGGACCTCCGGAGCGGCTCCCGGACCTCCATGGACGCCACGGACGCGAGGCCCGGCCCTGACCCGGCCCGCGTCCCTCGCGGGGACCGCCGTCGTCCCGCCCCCCGGCAACGGGGGTGCGGCGGTCCCCGCCATACTCTTTTCACCGACGGCCGGTCACACTTCGGCCGCGGCCCAACTCCCCAGCAGTGCCAGCTTTTCCGCCGCGTCCGAGCCTTGCTCCGGCGTGTACACCACCACCGTCTGCTCCGGGTCCGCCGGGACCGTCAGGGTCTCGAAGGGGAGGTCGAGCAGGCCCGCCAGTGGGTGGGTGATGCGTTTCGTGCCGGACATACAGGCCTTGACCTGGTGGTCCGCCCACAGTCGGCGGAAGTCCGGGCTTTTGACGGACAGTTCGCCGATGAGGGCGTCCAGCCGTGCGTCGTCGGGGCGGTGGCCGGCGTTCAGACGGAGGTGGGCGGCCGCCTGGGCGGCGATGTCGGGCCAGTCCGGGAACGTGGTGTGGGCCGCGGGGTCGAGGAAGACCTGCCGGGGAATGTTGCGGTGGGCGGGGGCCGTACGGCTGTAGCCCTGCATCGCGTCCGCGAGGGAGTTCCAGGCCAGGACGTCCATGCTGGAGTTCATGACGAAGGCCGGCGTGCGGTCCATGCTGTCCAGCAGGGCCTGGACGCCGGGGCGGACGCGCGTCGTCTCCGGTCCGCGCGACGCACTCCGGCCGCGCCGGGGCCGGGCCACCGTGCGCAGGTACGTGTGCTCCGTCTCGTCCAGCCGCAGCACCCGCGCGATCGCGTCCAGCACGGAGTCCGAGACGCGTTGCCCCCGGCCCTGCTCCAGGCGGACGTAGTAGTCGACGCTCACTCCGGCCAGCTGCGCCACCTCTTCGCGGCGCAGACCAGGAACGCGGCGCCGCCCGTACGAGGGCAGCCCCATCTCCTCCGGCCTGATCCGGGCTCGGCGTGAGCGCAGGAAGTCTCCCAGGTCCCCGTCCATGGGTTCGAGCGTAGCCGCGCGGCGGGGCGTGAGCCTGGTACTGCCAGACACAGGAACAACGCATCCCTGGGTAGGGCGGGCGCGGCGGCCGAGGGTGAGGGGTGTTCGCCGGTCGCCGGGGAGACGCCCCGGCGACCCCTCACCAGGAGGAGTCCCATGTCGTACGAGAACCTGACCGGCCGTACCGCCGTCGTGACCGGCGCCGCGAGTGGGATCGGCGAGGCCATCGCCGTGCTGCTCGCGGAGCAGGGGGCGCGGGTCGCGCTGCTGGCCCGGCGCAGGCAGCGGCTGGACGAGGTCGTCGCGAAGATCACGGCGGGGGGCGGCAGCGCGCTGGCCGTCGTCGCCGATGTCACCGACGACGCGTCCGTGGCCGCCGCCGCGGAGCGGATCCACGAGGCCTACGGGGCCGTGGACCTCGTCGTCAACAACGCCGGCGTCATGCTGGGGAACCCCGTGGAGGCGGGGCGGCACGACGAGTGGCAGCGGATGATCGACACCAATGTGACCGGGGTGCTGCGCGTCGTCCGGGCGTTCACCGGTGATCTGGTGGCGGCCGGCGAGGAGGGCCGCACGGCCGACCTCGTGAACATCTCCTCCGTCGCCGCGCACCTCACCTTCCCCAACTACGCGGTGTACGGCGCGACCAAGGCCGCGGTCACCTATCTCTCCCAGTGCCTGCGCACCGAGTTCGGGCCGCTGGACGTGCGGGTCACCAACATCGAGCCGGGGTTCGTGGGAACCGAGCTGCTGGATCACACGGACAACGCCGAGCTGTTGGAGCAGGTGGAGGGCATGGTCCAGGCCGTGGGGACACTGTCGGCCGAGGAACTGGCCGACGTGGTGGCCTACGCGGTGAGCCGACCCCGGCATGTGAACCTGCGGCAGATCATGGCGATGCCGACCCGGCAGGCCTAGCCGGAGGGAGGGCTCAAGGGAGGGCCCACGGGGGGCTCAAGGGAGGGCTCAGTCCTCCCAGCGGTCCTCGTCCTTCGTCGACCTGCGGCGCCAGCCCCGGAACAGGCCGGGGTTGGTGCGCACCGCCTGGACGACGTTCACGCCCACGATGCCGACCCAGGTGACCAGCAGACCGGAGAGGCCGGCCACGCCGCCGCCGATCCCGGACAGGGGGACGGCGACGATCAGTGTGACGATGCCGAAGCCGAAGCGCTCGCCGAAGGAGTCGGAGTCCGTCGGCTTCGGCGTGCGCGAGCCCCGGGCCACCACCATCTGCTGCTCGGCCAGCTGCCGCCGCATCCGGCGCTCGACCGCCCCGTCGATGCGCTGGTCGACCTTCTCCATGAACGAGTCGACCAGCGCGGACTCGTACTCGTCGCCCAGTTCCCTGCGCGCCTCCAGGGTGGCGTTCAGTTCCTTCTTGAGCTCGGTGTCCCGCGCGTCCATTCCCGTCATACGCCCACGGTAGGGAGCGGGGACGCCGGTCGCACGGGGGTTAGCCCCCCTCTTCGGGAGGGGGTGCGCCACCGGTGCCGTCACTTCACCAGCCCGTGCTCCTCGGCGTACGCGTTCGCCACGTCCTCGGGGTCCTTCTTGTCCTTGTCGACCTGCCGGTTCAGCTCGGTCAGCTGGGCCGTGGTCAGGGTGTTTCCGAGTTCGGCGAGGGCCTTGCGGACGGTGGAGTCGGCCTTGCGGTCGGCGATCAGGGGGACGACGTGCTGGCCGGGGATGAGGTTCTTGGGGTCGGTCAGGACCACCCAGTCGTTGGCCTGGATGTCGGTGTCGGTGGTGAAGAGGTTGGCCACGTCCACGTCGCCCTTCTTCAGGGCGCCCTTCACGAGTGGTCCGGAGGAGTCCAGTGACTTGAACTCCTTGAACTCCACCCCGTAGACGTCCTTCAGGCCCACCGCGCCGACCTCGCGCTTCTTCACCTCGGGCGCCGCGCCGATCACCAGCTTGCCGTTCTGCTTCTTCAGGTCGGCGAGGGAGACGAGGCCGTACTTCTCGGCCGTCTCCCGGGTGACGACGAAGGCGTCCGAGTCCTCGGCCATGCCGTACGGCAGCACCTGGAGGCCGCTCGGGAGCGCGATGGTGAGGGCGTTCTGCATCTCGCCCTCCTCCGTCGCCGTCGCCTTGGGGGCGACGTAGTGCAGCAGGGCGCCCTGGTACTCGGGGAGCAGGTCGATGTCGCCGCCCTTGAGCGCGGGGATGAGGATCTCGCGGGTGCCGAGGTTGGGGCGGACGGTGACCTTCACGCCGGCCGCGTCGAGTACGGCGGCGTAGAGGTAGCCGAGCACCTGGTTCTCGGTGAAGTTGGCGGTGCCGATGGTGAGGCCGCCCTTGCTGGAGCCGCCGCCCCCGGAGGACGAGCCCTCGCCTTCGAGGGAGGTGATGCCGCTGGAGCAGGCGGCGAGGGCGGGGACGGTGGCGGCTGCGAAGAGGCCGCCGAGGAGCGTGCGTCGGTTCATCGGGAGGTTCATCGAGGCGTCCCTAGGCAGTGCGGTGGCGGAAGAGGAAGCGCTGGAGGCCGGAGAGGACCAGGTCGAGGGCTACGGCGACGACGGCTACCAGCACCGCGCCGCCGAGCACCTGCACGAGGTCGCGCTGGGCCAGGCCGTCGAAGACGTAGCGGCCCAGGCCGCCGAAGGAGACGTACGCGGCGATGGTGGCGGTGGCCACGACCTGGATCAGGGCCAGGCGCAGTCCCGTCATGATCAGGGGGAGGGCGAGGGGGAGTTCGACCTGGAGGAGGACCTGGTGGCCGCGCATGCCCTGGCCGCGTGCCGCGTCCTTCACGTCCGGGTCGACGGCCGTCATCCCGGCGTAGGTGTTGGTGACGATCGCCGGGACCGCGAGGGCGACGAGTGCGACGTAGACCGGCAGCATGGACAGTCCGCCGGCCAGGAAGACCAGCACGACCAGGCCGACGGTGGGCAGGGCGCGGCCGAAGGACGCGAGGTTGATCGCGACGAAGGCGCCCTTGCCGGTGTGGCCGATCAGCAGGCCGAGGGGGAGGCCGATCGCCGCCGCGATGAGGGTGGCGAGCAGGGAGTACTGGAGGTGCTCGGCCAGGCGGTGCGCGATGCCGTCCGGGCCGGTCCACTGCTCGCTGCCGGCCAGCCAGGCGCCGAGGTTCTTGAAGAGTTCGTACATGTCAGGCTCGCCGCCTCCGCCAGGGGGTCAGGACGTACTGCAGGGCGACCAGAGCCGCGTCCGCGACCACGGCGAGGAGCAGGGTGAGGACCACTCCGACGATCACCGGGGTCGGGAAGTTGCGCTGGAAGCCGTCGGTGAAGAGCTGGCCGAGGCCGCCGTCGCCGATGTAGGTCGCGACCGAGACCAGGGAGATGGACATGACGGTCGCGATCCGGACGCCGGCCATGATCACGGGGAGCGCGAGCGGGAACTCCACGGTGAGGAGGGTGCGCAGCGGACGCGTCCCCATCGCCTTCGCCGCCTCCTTCGCCTTCACCGGGACCGAGTCCAGGCCCTCGACCGTGTTCCGGAGGAGGACCACCAGCGTGTAGACCGTCAGGCCGATGACCGTGGTGGTGCGGGTGAGGCCGGAGACCGGGAGCAGGAGTACGAAGATCGCGATCGACGGGATCGTGAACAGCACGTTCGACAGGCCGAGCAGGAAGCCGCGCAGGGGGCGGATCCGGTGGGCGATCACCGCGAGCGGGAGGGAGATCAGGACGCCCAGGAAGACCGCGGTGAGCGCGGCCTGGAGGTGGGAGATCGTCAGGGTGGTGAGGTCGTCGGTGTGGTCGCCTATCCACGACCAGTCGACGGTCATGCCGCCACCCGGGCTTCCGAGTGCGCTTGGCCCGCGTGCTGGTGGATGGCGTCGCGGGAGGTGACGCCGGTGAGGTGGCCGTCCGCGTCGACGCGGGCGATCAGGCCGGTCGGGGAGGCGATGGACTCGTTGAGCGCGGCGAGCAGGGAGTCGCCGTCCCTGAGCGGTCGCAGGGGGATCTCGGTGTCCCGCGACGCCCAGTGCACCGGCTTGTTCGCCTCGTCGAGCACCAGGCTCCAGTCGCCGCCCTCCGGTGCCGGGCCCTGCGGGACGTCCGCGAGGGTGCGCAGGGACAGCAGCTTCAGGCCGCGCTCGGCGCCGAGGAAGTCGGCCACGAAGTCGTCGGCGGGGCGGGCGAGGAGTTCGGCGGGGGAGGCGCACTGGACGAGGTGGCCGCCGGTGCGGAAGATCGCGATCTGGTCGCCGAGCCGTACGGCCTCGTCGACGTCGTGCGTGACGAAGACGATGGTCTTGCTCAACTCCTTCTGGAGGCGGAGGAGTTCGTCCTGGAGCTGGGTGCGCACTACGGGGTCGACCGCGCCGAACGGCTCGTCCATCAGCAGTACGGGCGGGTCGGCGGCGAGTGCGCGGGCGACGCCGACGCGCTGCTGCTGGCCGCCGGAGAGCTGGTGCGGGTAACGCTTGCCGGCGTCGGCCGCGAGACCGACGGTCTCCAGCAGCTCCGCCGCCCGGGCGCGGGCCCTGCCGCGGCTCCAGCCGAGCAGCAGCGGCACGGTGGCGATGTTGTCGAGCACCGTGCGGTGCGGGAACAGGCCCGCCTGCTGGATGACGTAGCCGATGGAGCGGCGCAGCTCGGCGGCGTCCTGTCGGGTGACGTCCCGGCCGCCGACCCGGATGGTGCCGGAGGTCGGTTCGACCATCCGGTTGATCATCCGCAGGGTGGTCGTCTTGCCGCAACCGGAGGATCCGACCAGGACGGTCACGCCGCCCTCCGGCATCTCCAGGGAGAGATCGTGGACTGCTGTCGTGCCGTTGGGGAAGCGCTTGTGGACCGCGTCGAACTGGATCATGAGATGTCCCTTGCCCGGCTGTATAACGTCATGCAGAGTTCTTGGTAGCTGAATAGGTTGTCAACGGGTTGGTGTAAATCCGAAGTAACGGATGACCGAAGAGCAAGACGGGATGTCCTGATTGAGGGGAGTTCGTGCTTGATGTCGTCTCGGATCGTGGACGCGCCGGAGGCCGTGTCCTCCGGCTACACCGGACTGGTCGTCCTCGACGGAATCGGCCTCGGCGTCGAGGACGTCGCACGCCTCGCCGACGGGGCCGCGCGGCCGGTCCCGTCGACCGACGCGATGAAGCGGGCCGAGGAGTCCTGGGACGCCGCCCGACTCATCGCCGCGACGGGCCGTGTCTACGGCCGCTCCACCGGCGTGGGCGCCAACCGGAACGAGGACGTGCCCACCGACGCCGCCGCCGAACACGGCCTGCGACTGCTGCGCAGCCATGCCGGTGCCATCGGCGAGGAGCTGCCCGCCCGGCAGGTCCGGGCCATGCTCGCCGTCCGCGCCAACCAGCTGCTGGCCGGCGGCGCGGGCCTGCGCCCCACCGTCATCACCGCGATGTGCGAGGCACTGGAGAGCGGCGCCCACCCGGTCGTGAACGAGTTCGGCTCGGTCGGCACCGGCGACCTCGCCGCCCTCGCGCAGACCGGCCTCGCGCTGGCCGGCGAGCACCCCTGGCGCGGCACCGGGGCGCCCGAGCCCCAGCCCCTGGACAACAACGACGCCCTCGCGTTCATCAGCAGCAACGCCCTCACCCTCGGCCAGGCCGCCCTCGCCCTGCACGAACTGCGCGGCCTCGTCGCCGCCACCCAGGTCGTCGCCGCCCTGTCACTGCTCGCCGTCGACGGCTCCCACGAGGCCTACGCCGCCCCCGTGCACACCGCCCGGCCGCACCGGGGGAGCACCGAAGTCGCCCGCCGGATGCGGGAGCTGATCGGCGCCGAGGACCGGCCGACCCCTCCGCTGGGCCGGATCCAGGATCCGTACGGCTTCCGCTGTCTGCCCCAGATCCACGGCCCCGCGCACGACGCCGCCGACGCCCTGGAGCAGGTGCTCGCGGTGGAGATCAACGCCGCCGCCGAGAACCCCCTCATCTCCCCCGAGGACATGGCCGCCTACCACCACGGCGGCTTCTACCAGGCCCAACTCGCCCTCTCCCTGGACCACTTCAGGCTGGCCCTGACCCAGGTGGCCCGGCTGTCGACGTCCCGCCTGGCCACCCTGAACGAGCCCGCCTACACCCGCCTCAAGCCCTTCCTCGCCGACCACGCGCCCGCCTCGTCCGGCGTGATGATCCTGGAGTACGCCGCCGCGGCCGCCCTCGGTGACCTGCGCGCCTTCTCCGCTCCCGCCTCGCTCGGCCACGCTGTACTCTCCCGGGGCGTGGAGGAGCAGGCCAGCTTCGCCTCGCTCGCCGCGCGGCAGACACTGCGCGCGTGCGGCGCGTACCGTCTCGTCGTCGGCTGTGAACTCGTCGCCGCCGTACGGGCGTTGCGCCAGCGCGGCCTCAGGCCCGAACCTGAGCTTCCGATCGGCCGGGCGATGGAGCTGGCCGAGTCGGTGCTCGACGACGACCTGGCCGACCGTCCGCTCACCGACGACGTGACGGCGGCGGCCGCACTGCTGGACCGGTTCACGGAGATCTGGAGGGGGAGCGCGGCATGAGCGCGGACAGGAACACGGGCGGGACGGACAGCCCCGCCGCGCGATTGCAGGCGCTCTTCGAGGGGCACCGGCTCACACCGACCCAGCGGCGCATCGCGCACAGCATGGTGCGGCGGGCCGCCGACGTGCCCTTCCTGTCCAGTGTCGAACTGGCCGAGCTGGCCGGGGTCAGCCAGCCGTCCGTGACCCGCTTCGCCGTCGCCCTCGGCTTCGACGGCTACCCGGCGCTGCGCAAGCACCTGCGCGAGGTCGCGCCCGTCGAGCAGGCGGCGGACACCGGCTCGTACAACGAGTACCAGCAGGCCGTCGAGGCCGAGATCGAGAACCTGCGGCATCTGGCGGAGGTGCTGGCCGACCCGCGCCCGGTGCAGAAGGCCGGACGGCTGCTCGCCGCCTCGCGCCCCCTGCCGGTGCTCGGCCTGCGCGCCGCCGCCTCCCAGGCGTACGGCTTCTCGTACTTCGCCGCCAAGGTCCATCCGGACGTACGGCTGCTGGACGAGGGCGGCACGATGATCCAGGACCGTATCGACGCCGCCGTACGGGCCGGCGCGAGCGCCCTGCTCTGCTTCGCGCTGCCCCGGCATCCGCGCGAGGTCGTGGACACCCTCGCCCACGCCAAGGAGGCCGGGCTGACGGTCGTCACGGTCGCCGACTCCGCGTTCGCGCCGGTCGCCAAGGTCTCCGACCTGCTGCTGCCCGCCGCCGTCGGCACCGGCCTCGCCTTCGACACGGCCTGCGCGCCGATGCTGCTGGGCCGGGTCCTGCTGGAGGCCATGTGCGACGACCTGCCGGACGCCCAGGCGCGACTGGAGGAGTTCGACGCGCGGGCGGCGGCGCGGGGGTTGTTCGTCGAGTGAGCCGGTGACGGCGGCAGGGGGCAGGGCGGCTTCTTAAGGCTCGTCTCACGTTCGCTGGCTAGCGTGCGCGCACAGCATCTGGACAGACGTGAGACGGGAGGCGGGACGTGGCACGCGCAGGTGGGCAGGGGCTGGCTCGGGTGGCCGTCGTCGTACGGGCCGGGGCGGCGCCGTTGTGGTGGCTCGGGGTGTTCGCGGCGGGCATCGGGGCGCTGGTGCCCGGGCTGACGGGACGCCGGATCGGGGTGCTGGCGGGGGCGGCGCTGTTCCTCGTCGCCGTGCCGGTCGTGGCGTACGCCCGCCGCAAGCGGTACGCCGCCCTGATCCGCTCGGCCGCCCGCGCCGGCAAGCACGATGTGCTCCAGGACCGTGCCGTGGCCGTGCGCAACTGGCGCCGGGGACACCGCTGGTGGCTGCTGCTCGCGTTCCTCGCCGCGCTGGGCAGCGCGTTCGCGGTGCCGGCGACGGGCGGGATGCTGCTGGCCGGGTGCGGGGCGGGGCTGCGGCTCAAGGCGTCGTGGCTCGGCCGTCGGGAGCGGGACGGGAACGCCCTGCTGTGGGTGCGGGTCGACTGGCTCGACGGCCGCGGCGGCCGGCCGGCGGGCAAGGCCGTGAAGGCCTACCGCAGTACCGGCATCGCCGCGGGCGACGCGGCCCCGGGCGGGGCCCGCCGCCGCACCGCGGCGCTGGTTTAGGCCGGTGGGTCGGTAGGCCCGTGGGTCAGACCTCCAGGTCCTCCTCGATCTTCTTCAGCTGGTGCCTGGCCATGGCGAGGTTGGCCCGCTTGGCGTCGAGGACCAGGTAGAGGAAGAGGCCGTTGCCCCCGCGCCCGGTGATCAGCCGGATCAGGTGGTACTGGTCGCTGAGGGTGATCAGGATGTCCTCGATGCCGCCCTTGAGGCCGAGGTGCTCCATGGTGCGCATCTTGGAGCGGACCACGTCGGTGTTGCCCGCGGCGGCGACATTGAGGTCGAAGCTCTTGCTGCCGCCGAGCGTGCCGAGGGCCATGCCGCTGGTGTAGTCGACGAGCGCGACGCCGGTCGCACCCTCGATGGAGGCGAGGCATTCCTTCAGGGTGGTCTCGGTGTTGGCCATGATGGGGGTTCCTCTCAACTGTCCGTAGTGGTGCGCGCGTTGGCGGTGGTGCGGGTGGTACGCGCGTTTCTCGTGCGGGTGGGCATGGGTTTGGTCTCCTTGGACTGGCTGGACTCCTTCGGCTCCTTGGCGGAGCTCTTGACGGGGCTCCGGCGGGGCGGCGCCGCCTCCGCGTCGACCAGCTCGCCGATCCGGGCACCGGCGCGGCGGCCCTCCAGATGCAGTCGGCCGACGTTGACGCCGTCCTTGGCGAGCAGCGTCAGCACGGCGGTGTCGCCCGCGGCGTACGTCGCCACATAGCCGTCCGCCCCGCGTACCAGCAGTTCACGGAAGTCGCCCCGGCCGGTCGCGTCGGTCATCCGCTGGGCGACACCGAGTGCGGCGGCGGTCAGCGCGGCGAGGCCGTCCGGTTCGACGCCGGGTGTGTCGTGGGCGAGGACGAGGCCGTCCACGCCCGCCGCGAGCGCCCCGGTCAGCTGGGGCACACGGGCTCTGAGCCGGCGGAACTCGTCGAGTATCGGGGCCTCGGCCGCCATCAGGTTTCTCCTCTCGGCGCGGGACCGCTGCGGCGGGCGCGGCACCCCGACCGGCTCGCGGTCCTCGAAGGGTTTGCGGTCAAAGGGCCTCCAGCGCATCCCTGACCCTCTTCAGCAGCGCGATGTAGGGATCGGCGCCGTCGGGTGGGTGGTCCTCCACGGGGGGCGGCTGCGAGGACACGAGCCCCGCCGCGGCCAGCCGCCGTATGTGCACCAGCGTGTGGAACGCCGGTCTGCCCAGCTCCCGCGCGATGTCCGTGGCCCGTCGCACGCCGTCCACCCTCGCGAGTACGGCGGCCTGCCGGGACGGGACCGCGGGGGCCGCCACCGGGTCGGCCCGGATCAGCGGCGCGGCGTCCGTCGCCGGGTCGGGCCAGATACGGCGCAGCAGGGCGCGCCGGCGCAGCGTCTCGCGCTCCAGGTCGTCCACCGCCACGGGATGCACGGAGGCGAGCCAGTGCGCGGTGCCGTAGCGGAAGCGGCCGGGCGCGCTGCTGGGGGCGAGGGCGAAGTACGCGGCGTCGTACAGCGCGCTCACCTGGGCCAGCTCCAGCACCCCCGGCGGCAGGCCGCGCCGCCGCAGCCGCTCCTCGTCCGCGTTGTCCTCGGCGTCCTGCCAGGTCTCGGCGTCGAGCGCGCCGTGGGTCGTCAGGAGCAGGCCGAGGCTGGGCGCGAGCAGGCTCTCGGCGTGCACCACCCGGCCCTCCACGAGGTGGAGCGCGCCGTGCTCACGGGCCAGGACGCCGGTGGCCCGCTCCTCCGCGAGCCGGGTCAGCATCGGCGAGACCACGCCCCGCGCCCGCTCCCTGGCCGCCGACGCGTCCCGGACCGGCAGCCGCGGCGGCGGAGTGGTTCCGACCACGGTCATGCCAGCACCAGCCGTTCGGCCATCTCGCCCAGCCGGATGCGGGCCAGCGCGAGGTTGCCGTCCGAGCGGGCCAGCCACAGGTACAGCACCACGCTGCTGTCGAACGTCGTCGGCACGAACCGCAGCACGTGGTAGCTGTCCCGGTTGCTGAGGATCACGTCCTCCACCGGCGGATCCATGTCGTCGGAGCCGTCGGCCGGCCCGAACGCGTGCTGCTCGGCGGCCAGCCGCGCCAGCTCCGCGGTCTCGGCGGCCGCCGTCTCGTGGTCACCGCCCGGCGGGTCGCCCACGGTGCCCAGGGCCAGCCCGCTCGTCCAGTCGACCAGCGCCGCCCCCCGTGCACCGGGCAGCCTCATCGTCTCCAGCAAGCACTCGTCGATTCCGGGCACCGTCGCTCCCCTCCCGCCTGGGGTTCGCCTGAGTGACGTTGAAACTACGCAACGTGTGTGCGGCGAGTGAGCGTTCGGGCATTTTCCAGTGGAACATGCGCGGAGTGACTAGGGTGGGTCAACTGAGCTTGTTTTGGGGCCAGTTGATCGCGTATGGCCTACTGTCGGGGGTCGGCCTTCGTCAACGGCGCTTCGGCGCGGGCAGGGTGGTGAGCGAAGAGGCGTGCGCCCCTCCCGATTCGGCCACGATCTCGTCGAGCGACTGCGGCTCACGCACCGTCGCGAAGGCGATGCCCCCGGCTTCGTCGGACGCGAAGCCGTAAATGCCGGGCCGGGCAAGGGAGTTGTAGGCGTAGTGGTGCGCGAAGTAGTACGCCCCCGTGTCCGCCGCCGCCGCGAAGTCCCCCTGCTCCAGCAGCGGCAACGCGCACCCCTCGGCCAGCAGATCGCCCGAGAAGCAGGCCGGTCCCGCCACGTCCTGCACCACGGCCGGCCCCTCCTTCGGGCGCCCCTTGCCGTCGTACGCCGCGATCCGCAGCGGCCAGCTCCCCGGCGCGTACACCGTCCGCGTCGCCACCTGCACCCCCGCGTGCGTGATCGCCACCGGCCGTCCGCCCGCGCTCTTGGCGTACTCGACCCGCGCCACGACCGTCCCGTGCTTGGCCAGCAGCGACCGGCCGAACTCCGTGACCAGCCCGTAGCGGCCGTCGAACAGCCCCGGCACCGCCTCGTTCAGCAGCCGCGCGTACTGCGCGTACGTCGGTGTGGTGGCGTCCGAGGCGAAATTGACCGGCAGCCCGCCGCCGATGTCGAGCGTGTCGATCTGCCGCCGCCCGATCCGCCGGTTGATCTCCTCGGCGAGGGCGTACGCCTCCGCGACCCCCTGCGTCATCAGTGACAGCGGGATGCCCTGCGAGCCGGTGTGCGCATGCAGCCGGGTCAGCCACGGGCGGTCCTGATACGCCCGCACGACCCACTCCCGCGCCCCCTCGTCGCGCAGCGCCACCCCGAACTTCGACGTCGCCGTCGCCGTGGACGTCGCCTCGATCGAACCCCCGCCGACCTGCGGATTCACCCGGATCCCGAGCGGCGAGCGGCTCGCCGCCGACCGCACCAGGGCGTCGATCCGGTCCAGCTCCTGCGGGTTGTCCGCGTTGACGGCGATGCCCAGCGCCAGCGCCTCCCGCAGCTCGGCCGGGGTCTTGGCCGGCGAGTCCAGCACCGTCATCTCCGGACGCAGCCCCGCCGCCCGCGCCAGCGCCAGCTCACCCGGGCTCGCCACCTCCGCCCCGATGCCCTCCTCGCGCAGCAGCCGCAGCACCGGCACCAGCGGGGTCGCCTTCACCGCGAAGGCGTGCAGCACGGGTGTCCCCGGCGCCACCACCGCGTCGAACGCCGCCCGCAGCGCCGCCGCCGACTCCCGGATGCCGGTGACGTCCAGCAGGCCGACGATGGGGGAGTCGGGCCCGAGCAGCCCCTGCTCCACGGCCGCCCGCACCGCCTCGTCCCGCCGCGCCACCCGGTCGGCGTCATACGCCGGGATCGCCCTTTCGTTGCCCACAACATCCCCCGTCGTGTCGTTGTACGAGCCCATGCATCCAGCCAAACACCCGGGACGCGCACGCGCTGGCGCACGGATGTATTGACTAGTTCTATTCAGGCGGTCAGGATGTGAATACCGACTTCAACAGGGAGGCAGACCATGTCAGGACCCCGCCCGCCCGTCTCCCACCACCGCCCTCAAACGAGGCCCTACGGGCCGCCCCCTGGTGGTGTCCGAGCGCCGCGCGGTACGGAACTGAGTGCCCTGGGATGGCAGCAGGAAGCCGCCCTGCGGATGCTGCAGAACAACCTCGACCCCGAGGTCGCCGAGCACCCCGACAAGCTCGTCGTCTACGGCGGCACCGGCAAGGCGGCCCGCGACTGGCGCTCCTTCGACGCCATGGTGCGCACGCTGCGGACCCTCAAGCAGGACGAGACGATGCTCGTCCAGTCCGGCCGCCCCGTCGGCGTCATGCAGACCCACGAGTGGGCCCCGCGCGTCCTCATCGCCAACTCCAACCTCGTCGGCGACTGGGCCAACTGGGAGGAGTTCCGCCGCCTGGAGCAGCTGGGCCTGACCATGTACGGCCAGATGACGGCCGGCTCCTGGATCTACATCGGCACCCAGGGCATCCTCCAGGGCACCTACGAGACCTTCGCCGCCGTCGCCGCGAAGAAGTTCGACGGCACCCTCGCCGGGACGATCACCCTCACCGCCGGTCTCGGCGGCATGGGCGGCGCCCAGCCGCTCGCCGTGACCATGAACGACGGCGTCGCGATCTGCATCGACTGCGACCCGCGTGCCATCGAGCGCCGCATCGAGCACCGCTACCTGGATGTGAAGGCCGACTCGCTCGACCACGCCCTCCAGCTCGCCACCGAGGCCCGCGACGCCCGCCGCCCGCTGTCCATCGGCGTCCTCGGCAACGCCGCCGAGCTGGTCCCGCAGCTCCTCGCCATGGGTGCGCCCATCGACATCGTCACCGACCAGACCTCGGCCCACGACCCGCTGGCCTACCTGCCGCTGGGCATCGCCTTCGAGGACATGGCCGACGCCGCCGCCAAGGACCCGGCGGGCTTCACCACCCGGGCCCGCGAGGCGATGGCCCGGCACGTCGAGGCCATGGTCGGCTTCATGGACGCCGGCGCCGAGGTCTTCGACTACGGCAACTCCATCCGCGGCGAGGCCCAACTCGCCGGATACGACCGGGCGTTCGCCTTCCCCGGCTTCGTCCCGGCCTATATCCGACCCCTGTTCTGCGAGGGCAAGGGCCCCTTCCGCTGGGCGGCCCTCTCGGGCGACCCGGCCGACATCGCCAAGACCGACAAGGCGATCCTCGACCTCTTCCCGGAGAACGAGTCCCTCGCCCGCTGGATCAAGATGGCCGGCGAGCGGGTCCACTTCCAGGGCCTGCCCGCGCGCATCTGCTGGCTCGGCTACGGCGAGCGCGACAAGGCCGGCGAGCGCTTCAACGACATGGTGGCGAGCGGCGAGCTGGCCGCACCGCTGGCGATCGGGCGCGACCACCTGGACTGCGGCTCGGTGGCCTCCCCCTACCGCGAGACCGAGGCCATGCTCGACGGCTCGGACGCGATCGCCGACTGGCCCCTGCTGAACGCCATGGTGAACGTGGCCTCCGGTGCCTCCTGGGTGTCCCTCCACCACGGCGGCGGCGTCGGCATGGGCCGCTCCATCCACGCCGGCCAGGTGACCGTGGCCGACGGCACGAAGCTCGGCGGCGAGAAGATCCGCCGCGTGCTGACGAACGACCCCGGCATGGGCGTCATCCGGCACGTGGACGCGGGCTACGACATCGCGGAGTCGGTCGCCGACGAGCGCGGCGTGCGGGTCCCGATGCGCGAAGGTGACGACGCGTGACGCAGCATGTGGGCGGGCACGGCAAGGCTTCGGCGGGGGCTGAGCTCTCGGCGCCGTCCGCGGGCCCGGCCGTGCCCACCGTCCGCCACTCCCAACCCGGCGGCGCCTCCTTCCAGGAGATGTGGCGCGACCTGCTCCCCGTCGGCAGGCATCCCGAATCCCACGGCTACCGCCGCTTCGCCTGGACCGGCGCCGACCTCGACTGCCGGGCCTGGTTCAAGGACCAGGCCGAGACACGCGGGCTCACCTACGAGGTCGACGGCAACGGCAACCAGTGGGCCTGGCTAGGCGACCCCGCCGCCGGGGACGCCGTCGTCACCGGGTCGCATCTCGACTCCGTGCCCGACGGGGGCGCCTTCGACGGGCCCCTGGGCGTCGTCTCCTCCTTCGCCGCGCTCGACGAACTGCGCGGCCGGGGCGTGGACCTCGCCAAGCCCCTCGCCATCGTCAACTTCGGCGACGAGGAGGGCGCCCGGTTCGGGCTCGCCTGTGTCGGGTCGCGGCTCACCTCCGGGCAGCTCACCGTGGAGAACGCCCACCGGCTGACCGACGGGGACGGGGTCAGCCTGCCCCGGGCCATGGAGGCCGCCGGGTACGACCCCGAGACCATCGGCGCCGACCCGGAACGGCTCGCCCGCATCGGTGCCTTCGTCGAGCTGCATGTCGAACAGGGCCGGGCCCTCGACCTCTCCGGCGACCGGGTCGGCATCGCCAGCGCCATCTGGCCGCACGGCCGGTGGCGGTTCGACTTCCGGGGCGAGGCCAACCACGCGGGGACCACCCGCCTCGTGGACCGGCGCGACCCCATGCTGTCGTACGCCGAGACGGTGCTCGCCGCCCGCCGGGAGGCCGAACTCGCCGGTGCCGTCGCCACCTTCGGCAAGATCGCCGTCGAGCCCAACGGCGTCAACGCCATCCCCTCCCTGGTGCGCGGCTGGCTCGACTCCCGCGCCGAGGACCAGGCGAGCCTCGACCGTGTGGTCGGCGGCATCGAGAAGGCCGCCCGGGAGTACGCCGCGGCCCACGGCATCGACCTCGACGTCGTCCGGGAGTCCTTCACGCCGGTCGTCGAGTTCGACCACGCCCTGCGCGACGAACTGGGCCGCATCCTGGGCAAGGACACCGACATCACCGTCCCCGTCCTGGGTACCGGTGCCGGACACGACGCCGGGATCCTGTCCGGGACCATCCCGACGGCCATGCTGTTCGTACGCAACCCCACGGGCGTCTCGCACTCCCCGGCCGAGTTCGCCGCCGAGGACGACTGTGTGGCCGGGGTCCTCGCACTCGCCGACGTACTGGAAGGGCTGGCCCGCAGGTGACATCGAAGACCTACTGGCTGGAGCACGCCTGGCTCGACACCCACGTCGAGCCGGGCGTCGGCCTGACTGTGTCCACAGGCGGCTCCGCCGCGGGGCGGGACGGCCGCATCACCGCCGTCCGCACGGACGTCCCCACCCCGCCGCCCGGCGCGGAGGTCCTGCGCGGTCTCACCCTCCCCGGCCTGGCGAACGCGCACAGCCACGCCTTCCACCGCGCCCTGCGCGGCACCGTCCAGGTCGGCTCCGGCACCTTCTGGACCTGGCGCGAGACCATGTACGCCACGGCCGCCCGGCTCACCCCGGAGACCTACCACGCCCTCGCCCGCGCCGTGTACGCCGAGATGGCGCTGGCCGGGATCACCGCGGTCGGCGAGTTCCACTACGTCCACCACGCCCCGGGCGGCACCCCGTACGCCGACCCCAACGCGATGGGCGAGGCCCTCATCGCGGCCGCCGCGGACGCCGGGATCCGCATCACCCTCCTCGACACCGCCTATCTGTCCTCCGGCTTCGGACAGCCGCCCACCATCCACCAGCTCCGCTTCTCCGACGGCGACGCCGACGCCTGGGCCGAACGCTGTTCAGTTCTCAAGGAACGGGATCACGCACGGATCGGGGCGGCGATCCACTCCGTACGGGCCGTGCCCGCCGACCAGTTGGAGACCGTGGCGCGGTGGGCCGAGGAGCGGCGGGCCCCGCTCCATGTGCACCTGTCCGAGCAGACCGCCGAGAACGAGGCGTGCCTGGAGGTCCACGGCTGCACCCCGACCCAGCTCCTCGCCCTGCACGGCGTCCTCGGACCGCGCACCACCGGCGTCCACAACACCCACCTCACCGCCGAGGACATCTCCCTCATCGGCGGCAGCGGCACCGGCACCTGCATGTGCCCGACCACCGAGCGGGACCTCGCGGACGGCATCGGACCCGCCGTCGCCCTGCAGAACGAGGGCTCCCCGCTCTCCCTCGGCTCCGACAGCCACGCCGTGATCGACCTGCTCGAAGAGGCGCGCGCGATGGAGCTGAACGAGCGCCTGCGCACCCGGACGCGAGGTCACTGGACGGCGGCGGCCCTCCTGCGGGCGGCCTCGGCCGACGGACACGCCGCCCTCGGCTGGGACGACGCCGGCATCCTGGAGCCCGGTGCCCGCGCCGACTTCACGACGGTCGCGCTCGACTCGGTCAGGACGGCAGGGCCGCTTCCGCGGCTCGGGGCCGAGACGGCCGTATTCGCCGCGTCGGCAGCAGACGTGTCGCATACGGTCGTGGCAGGTCGGCACGTCGTACGGGACGGGGTCCACACCCTCGTCCCGAATGTGCCGCAGGCCCTCGCGGACGCCGTCGAAGCCCTGCGCGGATGACCCCGGGACGGCCCGGATCCTCCGCCCCCGACCCCACCGCCGACCAGGCAACCAAGGACGCCATGAGCAACGCGACGACCGTCAGCCCCGCCCACTCCGCGAGCACCGCAAGCACGCTCATCACCAACATCGCCGCCCTGGTCACCAACGACCCCTCCCTCGGTGACAATTCCCCCCTCGGACTGATCCAGGACGCGGCCGTCGTCATCGAAGGCGACCGCGTCGCGTGGACCGGTGATCAAAGCAAAGCACCCGCCACTGACAATCGGGTCGACGCGGGCGGCCGGGCGGTCGTCCCCGGCTTCGTGGACTCCCACTCCCACCTCGTCTTCGCGGGCGACCGGACGCAGGAGTTCAACGCCCGGATGTCGGGGCGGCCGTACAGCGCGGGCGGCATCCGCACCACGGTCGCGGCCACCCGGGCGGCGAGCGACGCGGAACTGGAAGCCAACCTCACCCACTACCTCGCCGAGGCCCTCCGCCAGGGCACCACCACCTTCGAGACCAAGTCCGGCTACGGCCTGACCGTCGAGGACGAGGCCCGCGCCCTGCGCATCGCCGCCGCCCACACCGACGAGGTCACCTACCTCGGCGCCCACATCGTCTCGCCGGACCTCGCCGACGACCCGGCCGCCTACGTCGCCCTCGTCACCGGCGAGATGCTCGACGCCTGTGCCCCGTACGCCCGCTGGATCGACGTCTTCTGCGAGAAGGGCGCCTTCGACGGCGACCAGGCCCGCGCGATCCTCACCGCAGGCAAGGCCAAGGGCCTGCACCCCCGCGTCCACGCCAACCAGCTCACCTACGGCCCCGGCGTGCAGCTGGCCGTCGAGCTGGACGCGGCCAGCGCCGACCACTGCACCCACCTCACGGACGCGGACGTCGACGCCCTCGCAGGCGGCCGTACGGTCGCCACCCTGCTCCCCGGCGCCGAGTTCTCCACCCGCGCCCAGTGGCCGAACGCCCGCCGCCTGCTCGACGCCGGCGTCACCGTGGCCCTCTCCACCGACTGCAACCCGGGTTCGTCCTTCACCTCCTCCGTCCCGTTCTGCATCGCGCTGGCGGTACGGGACATGGGGATGACCCCGGACGAGGCGCTCTGGTCCGCCACGGCGGGCGGCGCCGCGGCCCTCCGCCGCGACGACATCGGCCGCCTCACCCCGGGCGCCCGCGCGGACCTGCTCCTCCTCGACGCCCCGAGCCATGTGCACCTGGCGTACCGGCCGGGCGTGCCGCTGGTCAGCGAGGTCTGGCGAAGGGGCGTGCGCGAGGCCTGACCAGGGTCAGGAGGCCCCCGCCCGCCACCGCTGGCGCGAGTCCCCGTCCAGCGGCTCCAGCCAAAGCCCGTCCCCGGCACCGCCGTCCGGCGTCACCGCCGTCTCCAGCGCGATGGCGGGCCGGATCGCCCCGTCGCCGTCCACCACGAACCGCAGGTTGCGCCCGTTGGACCCGTAGACCGAGTCACAGGTCCAGATCCCGACGCCCCGGTCCGTGGACCCCCGGCTGTCCAGGCAGAAGTCGGGATCGGCGGCCGACTGCAGCACCCCGCGATCGGAGTCGACCCGCCAGCGCTGCGTCCGGGACGAGTTGCAGGGGGCCGTCACCACGTCGGTGCCGTTGAAGAAGGCGCCGCCCACGTCCAGGCACAGCCCCGTCTCGACGTTCACGACCTGGGCGTACGAGCCGTTCGGGGGGTGTGTCGGAGACGGCTTGGGGGAGGGCGGTGGCTTCGGGCGGGCCGTCTTCGACGGAGCCGGACGCTTGGTGGCGGGCTTGGTGGAAGGCTTGGGCGAGGGCGACTTGGTGGCGGTCGGCGAAGCCGACGGGCTCGCCGACACCGTGGCCGTCACCGTCACCCGCGGCACGCTCACCGGAGTGCCGGCCGAGCTCACCGGATCCTGCGACGGCGACGAACCGCCCTGCGCCACCAGGAACAGCACCAGCGGCAGCATCGCCACCCCGAGCGCCGCCGACACCAGCACGACCCGCTGGCGGTCCGGCGCCGCGGCCCGCTCCTGCCCGGCCTCCCCCGCAGCCGGGCCGGCGCCGCCCCGCTCGCCCGCGCCATCCGCCGCGTACGACGTCCCGCCCCAGGGCAGCAGCCCCTCCGTCAGCGCCGTGCGCGGGGAGTCCCGCAGGGCCGACAGCTCCTCGTACGCCGTGGTGCAGTGCGGGCAGTGCACCATGTGAGCGTGCAGGTCGGCGCTGTCGCGGGGGCTGTCCGGCCGTACCGACTCCTCGATGAGCCGGCCGAAGTCGGGGCAGTCGGGGCCGTCGGAGGCGGCGAGGCGGGCGCGCAGACAGGCGCGGGCCAGCTGCTGGAGCGCCGGGGCGATGCCGTACGTGACGTCCGCGCGCGTGAGGCCGAGGAGACCGGCGGTGCGTTCCACCGGCTCCCGCTCCACGACCCCGTACCAGATCAGGCCCTGGGTGCGGGACGGCAGCGTCTGGAACGCCGTGAGCATGGGCGGGACCGGACCGGCGGGGCCGGCCGTGTTCAGGACGAGCAGCAGCCCCGCGTCCAGGCCGGCCGCCCGCTCGTCCATCGCCCAGGTCCCGGCCAGCCGGGCGGTCAGCAGCAGGAGTTGGTGCCGCCAGGGCAGACCGTGGTCGGTGCCGCGCGCGGTCTGGCGGGCCGCGAGTGTGAACGCCTGGGCCGCCAACTGCCGTGCCATGGAGTCGTTCGGGGTGCACACGCGCGCGTAGGCGAGCACGGACGCGTGATGGCGGGCGCGCAGCTCCTGGAGCGCCGCGTACGCGGTGGCCGTGTCGGCGCGCAGCAGTTCGGTGAGCCGTGCGTCGGACGCGCCCGCGTGGATCATCCGCCTGCCTCCTCGCAGCCGTGCGACCCGTCCGGAGTTCTGACTTACCGGCGGGTATGACGGCTCATAGTGAAGGAAGTGAGGCTTTGGGGAAAGGGTTCCTGTGGGTAACCCCTGAACGCACTGTGCCCGGTGCCCCGCCGACAGGTTCGGCGGGGCACCGGGCACAGTGCACGTCAGCGCGAGGGAGCGGCCGCTCCCCGGCCGGTCATTCCTCGACCGTCAGCCCCTTTCGGAGCCGGACCAGTGTTCGGGACAGCAGCCGTGACACATGCATCTGCGAGATGCCGAGTTCCTCGCCGATCTCCGACTGGGTCATGCCCGCGACGAACCTCAGGGAGAGGATCTTCCGGTCCCGGGGCGGCAGTTCGGCGATGAGCGGCTTCAACGACTCGACGTACTCGATGCCTTCGATGCCGTGGTCCTCGTAGCCGATCCGGTCGGCCAGCGCGCCCTCGGCGTCGTCCTCCTCGGGCTGGGCGTCCAGCGACGAGGCGGTGTACGCGTTCGACGCGGCCATGCCCTCGACGACCTCGTCGTTGGTCAGCCCGAGCCGCTCGGCCAGTTCCGCCACCGTCGGGGCGCGGTCCAGCTTCTGGGCCAGCTCGTCACCGGCCTTGGCCAGGTCGAGCCGCAGCTCCTGAAGCCGGCGCGGCACCCGCACCGACCACGAGGTGTCGCGGAAGAAGCGCTTGATCTCGCCGACGATGGTCGGCATCGCGAAGGTGGGGAACTCCACGCCGCGGCTGAGCTCGAAGCGGTCGATCGCCTTGATCAGGCCGATGGTGCCGACCTGGATGATGTCCTCCATCGGCTCGCTGCGCGAGCGGAAGCGGGAGGCGGCGAACTTGACCAGGGCGAGGTTGAGTTCGACGAGCGTGTTGCGGACGTACGAGTATTCGTGGGTCCCTTCCTCCAGCGACTCCAGCCGCTCGAAGAGGGTCTTGGACAGGGCCCGCGCGTCCACCGGCCCCACCTCGTCATAAGGCGGGATGTCCGGAAGCCCGGCGAGTACGTCGTCCTGTCCGAACTCCTGACCGAGGTCGGGTTCGGGGTGTACGTCGCTGCTCTGCGCGATGGGATCCAGATGTTCCGGTCGGGGTGCCGACGTCGCGTTCTGGGTATGCGAGGCGTCGAGCCGGGGTGACATGATGTCCTCCATCGTTCTCGGCATATGGCTGCCGAAGCCTGTGCGTGCACTGCGGTGTGCGGCGCCTCCAAAGCCGGCCGAGTCGGTTACGTGTCTCTACTAGCCCTACCCGGTTTCCCGAGCCCACCGCAAGTGCGCTGTGTTCCGAAATGTCCGTTTCTGGGTGGATGTTCGGGTGTTGGGGGGCGTAGGGAGGGCGTAGTGTTCGAGAGCGTGAGTCAGCAGCCACGACGTCGGGAGTGAGACACGGCATGGACCGCGGGACGGTCGGCAGCGCACAGTCTGGCCGACTTCTGGTCGAGGTGCGGGAAGAGGGCTCCAGTGCCGTCGTGACCCCGGCGGGTGAGTTGGATCACCACACCGCCGATTTGTTGCGTGAGCCACTCGACGACTGCCTCTCCAAGGGCTTCAGCCGACTGGTCGTCGACTGCTCGCGGCTTGAGTTCTGTGACTCCACGGGGCTGAATGTGCTGCTCGGCGCGCGCCTGAAGGCGGAGGCCGCCGGTGGCGGGGTGCATCTCGCGGGCATGCTGCCCGCCGTTGCGCGTGTGTTCGAGATCACGGGGGCCTCGGCGGTCTTCACGGTCCACGAATCGCTCGACGATGCCCTGGCCGACGGGTCCGACGGGGCCGGTTGACCCCTCGCGTCCGGCGCTGCATCAGACGTCACATCATTTGTGCCGAATACGGGGGTGTTCCCTCGGTCCGGTCGGGCAGGAGACACCCTGAACCTGTCGGCTGTGATGTCCGCCACCGAGGGGTGGGGGACTGTGACCGGCGTATCAGGCAAGGACTTGTGTGCGGGCGTACTGACTCTGCGTACTTACTTCGGAATCGTGTTGAACGTTGAACTGGTGAATCGGTGAATCGGTGAGGTGAAGCGCTGATGAGCACCACCCGGCCCTTCCCGCCGGGCGACCGCGGCCCCGAGCCCAGCGGCGCTTCCGGGGCGTCCGAGGGGCCCGAGTCGTCCGTCGAACCGTCTGCGGGGCCTCAGCTCCGTCGGCTCGACTTCGCCGGCCAGAGCGGGGTCGTCCCGCTGGGCCGCGACTTCGCCCGGCAGGCGCTGTACGCGTGGGGCTGGCTGCCCGCCGCCACCGCCGACCAGCGGGCCGCGGCCGAGGACGTGCTGCTCGTCGTCTCCGAGCTGGTCACCAACGCCTGTCTGCATGCCGAGGGGCCGGACGAGATGCTGATCGCCTGTGACAACAAGGTGATCCGTATCGAGGTCTCCGACAAGGGCACCGGCCAGCCGGCACCCCGCACCCCGCATCGCGCGGGCCGCCCCGGCGGTCATGGCATGTTCATCGTGCAGCGGCTGTGCCTGGACTGGGGCGTCGTGCGGGCGCCGGGCGTCGCCGGCAAGACCGTGTGGGCGGAGCTGGGCGCTCCGGCGTAGGGCGCGCGTACGGCCGTACGGAAGATTCGCATCCGCTTCCGTCGGGAACCCGCGCTACGGCGCCGCCTCGGGTTACCCGGGGTCACCCCCCGGGGCCCGCTCTCCACTCGAACCCCCTCTCTCACACGCCGGATCGACACAACTCCGGCGTGCACCGTGTCTTCCTTCCTCTGGTCCCCGGGCGTACCTTGACGGCCCGATCTGATGTGCCGTCAGGAATTGAGGGGACCGTGTCGAAGCAGAAGCGAACCGCCGCGCTCGCGACCGCCGCGGCCCTGGCCGGCTCGGCGGTGTTGATGGCCGCCCCCGCGGCCCGGGCCGAAGTCGTCGACGTCAACTACGCCTGCAAGACGCCCATCGGCGACAAGAGCGCCGTCTCGCCCATCGACATCAAGGGCGTCAAGAGCGGCAGCGGCTACAAGGTCACCATGTCGTGGCAGAAGGGCGTCTCGTCCAGCCCGGTCGAACTGGGCAAGGGCGCGATGAGCCCGAGCGCCACCATCAAGCTGGGCGGCGCCGACAGCGGCACCCTGAACGTGACCGGCCCGGCCAACCAGGAGGCGATTCCCGCCAACACCCCCATCAAGATCAATGACTTGACGGGCACATACACCCCGAAGAAGGCCGGCAAGGTCACCTTCACGGCGGGCATCCTCACCATCAAGGCGCTCGGTACGACCACCACCTGCACGCCGACCAACGACCCCGGACCGTCGCTGAGCCTCGACGTGACGGCGGCGGGCGGCGGCGGGGCCGACAGCGGACCCCAGAGCGGCTCCGGTTCCGGCTCCGAACTCCCGCAGACCGGCCCCGAGGACTCGGCGATCGCCCTGGGCACCCTCGGCGGCACGGTCCTGCTGGCGGGCGCGGCGGGCACGCTGTGGCTGACACGGAGGAGGCAGACGGTACGCCGCTGAACTCCCCTGTTCGACAGCGCTGGAGCCGCCGATGTCGTCAGCCGCCCGTGTCCTGTGTCTGCCTCTGCTGCTTCCGCTCCTGCTGGCGGCCGCCCCCACTGCGGCCGCCACCGGGACCTGGTCCGCAGCGCCCTCCGGCGGCGGGCGCCCGTCCTTCTACACCGAGGGCGAGCCCGGCACGGTCCAGCGGGACACGGTCTCCGTGACGAACCGGGGCACCGGGCCGGTCACCGTGCGGCTGACCGGCACCGGCGCGCCGATCGCCTTCGCCGGGAGCCGGGTGCGGATCCCGGCCCGCACCCGCGCCGAGGTCCCCTTCACGGTGACCGTCCCGACGGGCACGCCTCCCGGTGACCGTTCCGCCGAGATCGTCGCCCGCGACACGGCCGGCCGCACGGAGACCGTCCCCCTCCGGCTGCGCGTCACCGGCCCGGAACTGTCCGCGCTGACCGTCGAGCACCTCGCGATACACGCCGACCGCATCACATACGAGCTGGTCAACAGGGGTACGACCCCCCTCACCCCGAGCCTCGCGGTGTGCGCCGACGGCGTCCTCGGCCGCCTCCTCGACCGCACCCCGCGCACCCTCCCCGTCGAGCTGCCCCCGGGCAGCCGCACCAGGCTCACCGAGCCATGGCCCGACCGCCCCGCGCTCGACGCGGTCGACGTCCGGCTGACGGTGACGGCGGCGGGCGGCGCGAGCGACACGGCGGAGGCGTCGGCCCGGTTCGTGCCGTGGGGCGCGGTGGCCGGGGTCGCGGGGTGTGTGGCGGCGGTGGGGGCCCTCTTCGCCGTACGACATCGAAGGCGCCGTGAGCCGTACGACGGTGGCGGGACGGCAGCCGAAGCGCAACAGCCCTACACGGAAGCCGAGTTGACGGGAGCGGGGACGTGAGCGGCAGGGTGCGGATTCCGGCGTGGTCGGCGCTGGTGGCGGTGCTGGCGCTGCTGTTGCCGCCGATGGCGGCCGTGGGCGCGGCGGCGGCCGACGGTCCGCCCGCCGTGAAGCTGTCCAAGTCGCAGGCGGGGACGGGCGGGTCGATCACCGTGACCGGCAGCGGCTGGCGGGCGCGCACGCTGCTGATGATCCTGGTCTGCGGCCAGTCGGTGCCCTCCTCCGGCGTGACCGGTGGCACCAACTCCTGTGCCAACGCCGACGGCAGGGCCGTGACGACGGACGCCGAGGGGCGGTTCAGCCGGAAGCTGCCGGTGGCCGAGCCGCCGGTGCCGTGCCCGTGCGTGGTGCATGTCGCGACGGTGACCGGGGCGAAGGCCGAGGCCGACGCGATCTTCCAGGTGGCCGGGCACGCCGTCGAGCCGCTGCCCGCCGAGCCGACGGGCGGGCGGCTGTCGGTCCTCACGGACACCCGGCTGGACGGCTCCGGCGGCCTGCTGACCTGGTTCGGCGCACCGCCCTCCCGGACGCTGGTGTTCACGGTCGGCAACGTCGGCACGTCACCCGTCAGGAACCCGGTCTTCCAGGTCGGCACCTCCCACGGCGTGTTCGCCCCGCAGTGGGAGGAACAGCAGTGGCGCGGCACGATCCGGCCCGGCAGGAAGGCACGGATCGAACTGCCCGTGGAGCTCGCCGCCGGGGCGCACGGCGGCTACACCGTCTCCCTGAAGTACGGCGGCAAAGTGATGGCCGAACAGCCCTGGGGCGTGGGCCGGCCCTGGGGCGTGACGCTGTTCTGGGTCCTGGTCTGCCTGGTCGTACCGGCGGCGCTGTTCCGTATCGGGATGGCGCTGGTGGACCGGGTACGGCCCCGCCGGACCGCCCGGCGCCGCGGGCTCCGGCTGCCCGAACTGGCCCTGCGCGTCCCGGGGTTGAAGCCCCGGGAGGAGGCGAGGCACGCCCTCCCCTCCCCTCCCTCGACCCTGCCGTGGTTCACCCCGGACAACGACCCGGGCACGGCCGGTCGGCTCTCCGCACCGCACGACGACAGCCCGACGAGTCCCACGACTCCGACCAGGAAGGGATCCACGTGAGCATGCGAAGGAGAGTCACACCGGCCGGGCCCCGCAGCCCCGGCAGCCCCCGCAGAGCGAGCGCCGCGGGGGCCGCCCTGATGCTCGGCGGCGCGGCCGTCCTGCTCGGCGTGGCGGCCGCGCCCGCGCAGGCGGCCGAGGTGTCGTACGCCACCGAGTGCATCCCGCCCGCGATCTCCGGGCTGCCGCCGGTCCAGGGCACGACGAAGGTGGAGATCACCGCGCCCGCGGAGGCGAAGGTCGGCGACGAGGTGGAGATCGTCTGGAAGTTCGTCCAGGCGGCGTCCAAGAACCCCAATATCCTCGACCTCGGGCAGGACACGGTCCAGCCGACGGGGACGCTGAAGGCGGCCGGCGCGCAGACGGCCGACATCGCCATGGAGGGGCCGCGGCAGAACCCGCCGATCCCCAAGAACAGCGACATGAAGCTGTCCGACATGAAGGGGAAGCTGAAGCTGACGGCACCGGGCGAGGTGTCCCTGACGCCCGGCGCGTACAACATCAACGTCAACAAGCCGATCTCCACGGACACCAAGTGCACGCCGAAGGAGGCCGTGCAGAAGGCGGCCACGATCAAGGTGACGGACGGCGGCGGTGGCCCGGGCGGGACGACGGGAGGACTGCCGACGGTGGTCCCGACGCTGCCGACGGGCGTGCCGACCGATCTGCCCACGGGACTGCCCACGGGGACGTCGAGCCCCTCCGGCCCGGCGCCCAGTGAGAGCGAGACGGGCGGCGAGGACACCGGCGGTACGAGCACCGGCGGCGGGGACGGCGGCCGGACCGACTTCACGGGCAAGGAGGTCCAGGTCCCGTACAAGTGCAAGACGCCCATCGGCGACAAGGAGGCGACCTCGCCGGTCCAGATCAACGCCAAGAAGGACGGCGGGAGCTTCGACCTGACGGTCCAGTTCAAGAAGTCGGTGATGGACAGCCCCGCCGACATCCCGAAGGACTCGGTCAAGCCGTCGATGGAGGTCGCGCTGGGCGGCGCCGACAAGGGCACGGTCCATGTCGAGGGCCCGACCAACTCCGAGGCCATCAAGTCGGGCGACCCGATCGAGATCCCCGACCTCACGGGCACGTACAAGCCGGGCGCGAGCGGCGAGTCGACCCTCTCCCCGGGAGTCCTGACGATCGAGGCGCTGGGCACGACGACGACCTGCACTCCGGCGAAGTCGGAGGTCTCGTTGACGCTGGACACGTCCGAGCAGGCGAGCGGGGCGTCCGGCGGCGGATCGGCCGGCGGTTCCGCGGGAGGTTCCGCGGGCGGCTCGGCCACCGACGGGGGCCTGGCGGCGACCGGGGCGGAGGACCACGGCACCTTGAAGGCGCTGGGTCTGGTGGCCGGTACGGCCCTGCTGCTGGGCGGCGCGGTGTTCACGTTCATGCCCGGGCGCAGGGTGCGCTAGCGGGCTCCCAGGGCGCCGGGAAACACGGAGGCCGTCACACCCACCCGGGTGCGACGGCCTCCGTCGGCTCAGGCCGAACGCCTGGTGGAACGCCTAGTGGACGTCTCCCATGAGGGCCTTGACCTTCTTGCGGTACATCCACACCGCGAAACCGGCGACGACGGCGAGGACGGCCTCGACGGCGACGAAGTTCTTCTGGTCGAGGTTGACGCCGCCGACGGCCGGGTTGGACAGCAGCGCCGTGACGGAGTCGCCCGCGGTGACCGCGAGGAACCAGACACCCATCATCTGGGAGGCGTACTTCGCCGGCGCCATCTTCGAGGTGACCGACAGACCCACCGGGGACAGCGTCAGCTCACCCAGCGTCTGGACGAAGTAGATCGCCACGATCCACATCGCCGCGGCCTTCTCGCCGCCCTCGGCGATCGACAGCGGGATGAGGAACACGAAGAAGGAGGCGCCGATCAGGAAGAGACCGGACGCGAACTTCACGACCGTGCTCGGCTCCTTGCCACGCCGGTTCAGCCACACCCACAGCCAGGCGAACACCGGCGCGATGGCCATGATCAGGACCGGGTTGACCGACTGGTACCAGGAGACCGGGAACTCCCAGCCGAGGACGCTGTTGTCGCCCTTGGACTCGGCGAAGATCGACAGGGTCGTGGCGTTCTGGTCGTAGATCATCCAGAACACGGCCGCCGCGACGAAGAAGTAGACGTACGCCGACACCCGCGACTGCTCGACGGAGCTCAGCTCCTTGTCCCGCTTTATGCGCCCGATCACCCAGATCGGCACGATCAGGCCGATGACCGTGAGCGGGATCATCGCCCAGTTCTGCGTGAAGTGGCCGGAGAGGCCGACGACGGAGTAGAAGACCACGGGAACGGCCAGCCACAGCAGGCCCTTGCGCAGGGTGCTGCGCTTCTCGTCGGCGTCCATCGGGGTCGGGACGATGTCGCTGCGCTCGCTCAGGTGACGGGTGCCGAGCAGGAACTGGACCAGACCCAGCGCCATGCCGAGCGCGGCCAGCGCGAAGCCGAAGTGCCAGTTGACCTTCTCGCCGACGGTGCCGATGATCAGCGGCGCGGCGAAGGCACCGGTGTTGATACCGATGTAGAAGACGGTGAAGGCACCGTCACGGCGCGCGTCGTTCGGGCCGTCGTAGAGGTGGCCGACCATCGTGGAGATGTTGGCCTTCAGCAGACCCGAGCCGATCGCGACGAGGGCGAGGCCCACGTAGAAGACGCCGGCCGACGGCAGGGCCAGGGTCAGATGGCCGAGCATGATGACCAGGCCGGCCACGGCCACCGTCTTGCGGGGGCCGAGGAAGCGGTCCGCGACCCAGCCGCCGGGCAGGGCCAGCAGGTAGACGAGCGACACGTACACCGAGGCGACGGTGATCGCGGTCGGACCGCTGAGGTTCAGGCCGTTGTCGGCCACCAGGTACAGCGGGAGCAGGGCCTTCATGCCGTAGTAGGAGAACCTCTCCCACATCTCGGTCATGAAGAGAGTGGCCAGTCCGCGGGGGTGGCCGAAGAAGGTCTTCTCGGAGCCGGGGGTGCCCGGGCGGGCCGAGTCCTTCGTCAGGCTGGACGCCATGTCGATCCTTGTTGGTCGGGACGCGTCTGCGTGAGCGGTGACGCGCCCGGTGGGGGGCGGCCGGCACCGGCGGGACCCGCCGTACCACCCCACGCCCACGGGGAGTTCCGCTCCGGGTCACGAAGCGGCGGACGGCGGCCACCGGGATCCACGCCCCCGTCCTTGAGGGCCCGGCCACAGGTCATTCCAGGCACAAATAAGACCTTCAGCGTCAAATGCAGCCGAAGGTCCCGCAGTGCTACAGGCGTAGACTCACCATACGTCAGGAAAGGGCCGGAAATGGAAGGACTTGAGACAGGGATCACAGGTGTCCGGGGAACCGTGGGCGACCTTTCCAAGGTCCTTTCCAGGATCGCACCTTTTACGCATAGGTCTGTACCACAGCGGCCGAAGGTAAGGGACGAGTCAGCGGCCGGTAAGAATCAAGGGGTCCGATCACACTCCAGCTCTTGTCGTAGGCGGACTACCATCACCTCATGACCCGTGTACTGCTCGCCGAGGACGACGCGTCCATTTCGGAGCCGCTGGCCCGCGCACTGCGCCGGGAAGGGTACGAGGTCGAGGTGCGGGAGGACGGACCCACCGCACTCGACGCTGGATTGCAGGGCGGGATCGACCTGGTCGTGCTGGACCTCGGTCTCCCCGGCATGGATGGCCTGGAGGTGGCCCGCCGACTGCGTGCCGACGGCCACACCGTGCCGGTCCTCATCCTGACCGCGCGCGCCGACGAGGTGGACACCGTCGTCGGCCTGGACGCGGGCGCGGACGACTACGTCACCAAGCCGTTCCGGCTCGCCGAGCTGCTCGCCCGGGTGCGGGCGCTGCTCCGGCGCGGGGCGGCGGAGCCGCAGCAGCCGCCGGCCACGCACGGGGTGCGGATCGACGTCGAGTCGCACCGGGCGTGGATGGGGGACGAGGAACTCCAGCTCACCGCCAAGGAGTTCGACCTACTGCGGGTGCTGGTGCGGGATGCCGGGCGGGTGGTCACCCGGGATCAGCTGATGCGGGAGGTCTGGGACACGACGTGGTGGTCGTCGACCAAGACGCTCGACATGCATATCTCGTGGCTGCGGAAGAAGCTGGGCGATGATGCGGCGAATCCTCGGTACATCGCCACGGTGCGGGGTGTGGGTTTCCGGTTCGAGAAGAGTTAGGTAGCGCCTCTTCGCCGTGGGGGCTGGGTTTTGTGCGCGACTGCGGGACGGTTTGTGGCTGGTCGCGCCCACGCGGCGGAGCCGCAAATCGATACAGTCCCGCGCCCCTTTAGGGCGTTGCCCTGCTGGGCGTCGTGAAGTTCTGGCTCGAAGGATCACACCGTGCGTCGCCGTCTCATTCAATCGACCCTCGCTGTCGTGCTTGTCGTGATCGCCGTGTTCGGTGTGTCGCTCGTCATCGTGGAGACGCGGACGATCACCAACACCGCGCAGGAGCGGGTGGACACCGAGGCGGTTCGGCTGGTCAGCATCGTGGACAGCCGGCTGCTCGGGGACGAGATCGTGGACGCCTCCGTGCTGCGGGAGCAGATCCAGGGGGACCGGTACGCCGAGATCCGGATCCCGGGCAAGTCGGTGATCGAGGTGGGCACCAAGCCGACCGGCGAGGTCATCAGCGCCCGTGAGACGGGCGAGGAGGGCGAGACGGTCACCGTGCAGGAGCCGCGGTCGTCGGTGACGCGCGAGGTCGGCCGTACGTTGCTGATCATCGGGGCGGTGGCGCTGCTCGCGGTGATCGCGGCGGTCCTGCTCGCGGTCCGCCAGGCGAACCGGCTGGCCTCGCCGCTGACCGACCTCGCGGAGACGGCCGAACGACTCGGCTCGGGCGACCCGCGCCCCCGGCACAAGCGGTACGGCGTCCCGGAGCTGGACCGGGTGGCGGACGTACTGGACTCCTCGGCCGAGCGCATCGCCCGCATGCTGACGGCGGAGCGCCGCCTCGCCGCGGATGCCTCGCACCAGCTCCGCACCCCCCTCACGGCGCTCTCGATGCGGCTGGAGGAGATCACCCTCACCGACGATCCCGACACGGTGAAGGAGGAGGCGACCATCGCCCTGACACAGGTCGAGCGCCTGACGGACGTGGTGGAACGCCTGCTGACCAACTCCCGCGACCCCCGCAACGGCTCCGCGGTCACCTTCGACCTGGACGAGGTCATCCAGCAGCAGCTGGCGGAGTGGCGCCCGGCGTACCGCAGCTCGGGCAGGGCGATCGTCAGCTCCGGCAAGCGGCATCTGCAGGCGGTGGGGACGCCGGGCGCGGTGGCCCAGGTGCTGGCGGCCCTGATCGAGAACTCCCTCATGCACGGTGGCGGCACGGTGGCGCTGCGCACCCGTGTCACCGGCAATCAGGCGGTCATCGAGGTCACCGACGAGGGCCCGGGCATCCCGGCCGACCTCGGCGCCCGCATCTTCGAGCGCGCCATCAGCGGCCGCAACTCCACGGGCATCGGCCTCGCGGTGGCCCGGGACCTGGCCGAGGCCGACGGCGGCCGCCTGGAAATGCTCCAGACGAACCCCCCGGTCATCGCCCTGTTCCTGTCCCGCACACCCCCGCCGAAGAAGCCGACGGAGGAACCGGGGCCGACGGTCAGGTAGTTCTCTCAGCCCGTCCCGCGTTTGAGGACGAGGCCGTTCAGGCCGGAGCGGGGGTCTGGGGGCGCAGCCCCCGGAAGGACCCGGGGCCGAAGGGGCGGAGCCCCTGGAGGATGGGACGGGTAGGGGCGGCGGGGGCGAGGAAGGCCCCGGTCAGCCCACCCGCTGCCGAACCCGCGGCTTCGCAGGCGCAGCCGCCCGCACATCCAGGAACGATTCCGCACCGTCCGCAACACCGGCCACCGCCGCCTCCTCGGAAGGCAGCGCCCGGAACACCCACGTCCGGTACGACCAGAACCGGAACAGCGTCGCCACCCCGATCCCGAGGAACTTGAAGACGTTGCTCTGGAGCGGGCTGTCCCACCCGAAGCCATACGTCGCCGCGTACAGCACACCGTTCTCGATCACCAGGCCGACCACGCTGAACAGCAGGAACAGCCCCAGTTCCTTCGTACGGCGACTCTTGTCACGATCGCGGTACGTGAAGTAGCGGTACCCGACGTAGTTGGTCAGGGTCGCGACCGCCGTCGCGATCACACTCGACCGCACCACCTGGAGGTCGGTCACATGCCGCACCAGGTTGAACACGAGGAAGTTGACCAGAACCCCGGCCCCGCCCACCGCACCGAACTTGGCGACCTCCCGCACCAGCCGGTCGAGTCGCTGCCGAACAGCGCTGCGAGATACCGGAGGCGCCGCATGAAGCCCCGAGGAACCACGTCCCATGGTCGTGAAGGCTCCTGTCGGTCGATGTGTCGGTCGATGTGTCGTTCTGTTTCGTCAACCCAGCCATGCTAACCACCCCCCTCGGCGATTGCCTGTGGGCGAGCTCATAGGTCGGGGAAGAGACCAGGAAAAGTCCGGTAAGAGGGTCGCGTCGGCCCGGCCGATACCCTAGGGGCGTGACGTTCCCGGTAGTCGGCATGGTCGGCGGGGGCCAGCTCGCGCGTATGACACACGAGTCAGGCATCCCGCTGGGCATCAGGTTCAAGCTTCTCAGTGACACCCCTCAGGATTCCGCGGCGCAGGTCGTCAGCGATGTCGTCATCGGCGACTATCGCGACCTCGACACGCTGCGCGACTTCGCGAGGGGCTGCGATGTGATCACCTTCGATCACGAACATGTACCCACAGAGCACCTCAGAGCCCTGGAGGCGGACGGCATCCCCGTGCGCCCGGGCCCGGACGCGCTGGTGCACGCCCAGGACAAGGGCGTGATGCGCGCGAAGCTCGACGCGATCGGCGTGCCCTGTCCACGGCACCGCATCGTGACCGACCCGAAGGACGTGGTCGCCTTCGCGGAGGAGGGCGACGGCTTCCCGGTCGTCCTCAAGACGGTCCGCGGCGGCTACGACGGCAAGGGCGTCTGGGTCGTGGACTCCGAGGAGGAGGCCGCCGACCCGTTCCGCGCCGGCGTCCCGGTCCTCGCCGAGGAGAAGGTCGACTACGTACGGGAACTCGCGGCGAACGTCGTCCGCTCCCCGCACGGCCAGGCCGTGGCCTACCCGGTGGTCGAGTCGCAGCAGGTCAACGGCGTCTGCGACACGGTCGTCGCTCCCGCCCCCGACCTGGACGGAACCCTCGCCCTCAAGGCCGAGGAGATGGCCCTCACCATCGCCAAGGAACTCGGCGTCGTCGGCCACCTCGCCGTCGAACTGTTCGAGACCCGCGACGGCCGCATCCTCGTCAACGAGCTGGCGATGCGCCCCCACAACTCGGGCCACTGGACCCAGGACGGCGCCATCACCTCGCAGTTCGCCAACCACGTCCGGGCCGTCCTCGACCTCCCCCTCGGCGACCCGCGCCCGCGAGCCAAGTGGACGGTCATGGTCAACGTCCTCGGCGGCGACTACCCGGACATGTACTCCGCGTATCTGCACTGCATGGCCCGCGACCCCCAGCTCAAGATCCACATGTACGGCAAGGACGTGAAGCCCGGCCGCAAGGTCGGTCACGTCAACACCTACGGCGACGACCTGGGCGACGTGCTGGAGCGCGCCCGTCACGCAGCCGGCTACCTGAGAGGCACGATCACCGAATGAGTACTGCTGTCGGCCCCGTGGTGGGCATCGTGATGGGCTCGGACTCCGACTGGCCCGTCATGGAGGCCGCCGCCCAGGCCCTCGACGAGTTCGAGATCGAGTTCGAGGTCGACGTCGTCTCCGCGCACCGTATGCCGCGCGAGATGGTCACGTACGGCGAGCGGGCGGCCGAGCGCGGGCTGAAGGTGATCATCGCGGGGGCAGGCGGTGCCGCCCATCTCCCGGGCATGCTCGCCTCGGTCACACCTCTCCCGGTCATCGGCGTGCCCGTCCCGCTGAAGTACCTCGACGGCATGGACTCCCTGCTGTCGATCGTGCAGATGCCGGCCGGCGTCCCGGTCGCCACGGTCTCGGTCGCCGGCGCGCGCAACGCCGGTCTGCTCGCCGCCCGTATCCTCGCCACCCACGACGAGGACCTGCTCCAGCGGATGCGCGAGTTCCAGCAGGATCTGAACGACCAGGCCACCGAGAAGGGCAAGCGGCTGCGGGCCAAGGTCGAGGGCGCGGGCGGCTTCGGCTTCGGCGCCGGGAAGTGACGGCGATGACCTCCGCCGCTCTGGAGGCGGCCCGGGAACTCCTGCGAGAGTTCCCGGTCGTCGACGGCCACAACGACCTCCCGTGGGCCCTGCGCGAACAGGTCCGCTACGACCTCGACGCCCGTGACATCGCCGGCCACCAGGGCGCCCATCTGCACACCGACATCCCCCGCCTGCGCGAGGGCGGCGTGGGCGCGCAGTTCTGGTCGGTGTACGTCCGCTCGGACTACGCCGGCGACAAGGCGGTCAGCGCGACCCTCGAACAGATCGACTGCGTACGGCAGTTGCTGGCGCGCTATCCGCAGGACCTGCGCCCGGCGCTGACGGCGGCCGACATGGAGGCAGCCCGCGCGGAGGGCCGTATCGCCTCCCTGATGGGCGCGGAGGGCGGCCACTCGATCGCAGACTCGCTCGCCACGCTGCGGGCGCTGTACGCGCTCGGCGTCCGCTACATGACCCTCACCCACAACGACAACATCGCGTGGGCGGACTCGGCGACGGACGACCCCGGCGTGGGCGGCCTGTCGGCCTTCGGTCGCGAGGTCGTGCGGGAGATGAACCGCGAGGGCATGCTGGTCGACCTCTCGCACGTGGCGCCGTCGACGATGCGCGACGCGCTCGACGCCTCCACCGCGCCGGTGATCTTCTCCCACTCCTCCTCCCGTGCGGTCTGCGACCACCCGCGCAACATCCCGGACGACGTCCTGGAGCGCCTCCCCGGCAACGGCGGCATCGCGATGGTGACCTTCGTGCCGAAGTTCGTCCTCCAGGCGGCGGTCGACTGGACGGTCGCGGCCGACGACAACATGCGCGCCCACGGCTTCCACCACCTCGACACCACCGCCGAGGCGATGAAGGTGCACCGCGCCTTCGAGGAGACCAACCCGCGCCCGATCGCCACGGCCGCCACGGTCGCCGACCACCTGGACCACATGCGCGAGGTGGTCGGCGTCGACCACCTCGGCATCGGCGGCGACTACGACGGCACCGCCTTCACCCCCGACGGTCTGAACGACGTCTCCGGCTACCCCAACCTCATCGCCGAGCTCCTGGACCGCGGCTGGTCCAGGCCCGACCTGGCCAAGCTGACCTGGCAGAACGCGGTACGCGTGCTCGGCGCGGCAGAGGACGTCGCCCGCGAACTCCGGACGACGCGGGGTCCGTCCAACGCGACCATCGAGGCACTGGACGGCTGATCACCGGGATCATCGGGGGGCGGGGTGGTCGGTGCGGCCGGTCCCCCCGCCCCCAGCCCGCCACACGGGCAGCAGCATCATCTTCAGCAGGCGCACAGGCAGAACGGATGCCCCGCCGGATCCGTGTAGACCCGGAAGCCGCGCGAGCGGTCCTCGGTGTCCAGCGGCTTCGCCCCCAGCGCCAGCACCCCCGCCTCGGCCGCGTCCAGGTCCGGCACGGTCAGGTCCAGATGGAACTGCTGCGAGTGATCGGGCGCGGGCCACTCCGGCGGTACGAAGCCGGGGGCGGCCTGGAACGCCAGCGACTGCCCGCCGGGCAGCTTCAGGTCCACCCAGTCCCCCTCGCCCTCGACGCTGCCGCCGAGCACACCGGCGTAGAAGTCGGCGAGTACGCGGGGCTCGGGACAGTCCAGGACGACGACGCCCAGTTCGGCGATGGCCATGACTTCCTCCTCGAAGGCTTGTTACCTGTGGCTTGCCTTTACAGGTAACGCGGTTACCCCATGCTCCCCTATAGGGGGTAACGTCGCAAGCGAGTTAGAGGGAGTCAATGCGGGCTGAGGGAGAGATAGCGTGAGCAGCCATGAGTGAGAAATCGCCCGCGCCCGGGGGCCTGGAGCTGCTTGAGTCCCTGGTCAACACGCTGGACATCGAGACGGGCGCCGACTCGCTGGACACGGCGGAGGGCCGGGCGCGCTTCGGGCTGGCCGAGGAGGACGTGCCGTCGGCGCGGGAACTGCGGGAGTCCCTGCGGGTGGCCCTGCTCGCCCACGCCGGGCATCCCCCGCACCGCGCGGTGACGCCGCTGGGGGAGCTGCTGACGGCGAGCCCGCTGGTCGTCGCGGTCGACGCCGCCGACGGTTCGGCGACCCTGGCCCCGGCCGCCCGCACCCCGGTGGGGGAGGGCCCGCTGCTCTCCCGGGTGGCGGCCGCCGTCGCCCTCGCCCTGGTCGAGGGCACCTGGCACCGGCTCAAGGCCTGCGAGGCGGCCGACTGCCACTGGGCGTACTACGACCGCAGCCCGGCGGGACGCGGTCGCTGGTGCTCGATGCAGGTGTGCGGGGCGCGGGCGAAGATGCGGCGCTACCGAGCGAAGTGAGCCATTCCGAAAGGTTGTTGAAGATTCATTCGGCGTGTTGCGGCGGTGTGCGGCAGAATGCGAAGGACGCCGTTTCGGCCGACTGAGCCTCGGCCGAAACGGCGTCGCCTGTCTCTCAGGCCGTCGGCCGCCCCATCGCCCGGTAGCTCCACCCGGCCTTGCGCCAGACCTCCGGGTCGAGGGCGTTGCGCCCGTCCAGGATCACCCGGGCCGCCGCGACCTCGCCGAGCGCCGCCGCGTCCAGCTCGCGGAACTCCCGCCACTCGGTCAGATGCAGTACGACGTCGGCGCCCCGCACCGCGTCCAGCGCGCTGTCGGCGTAGCCGAGGGTCGGGAACAGCCGGCGGGCGTTGTCCATGCCCTTGGGGTCGTACACCGTGACCTGGCCGCCCTGGAGATGGATCTGCCCGGCGACGTTCAGCGCGGGCGAGTCCCGTACGTCGTCCGAGTCGGGCTTGAAGGTGGCGCCGAGCACCGCGACCCGCTTGCCGAGGAACGGCCCGCCGCCCAGTGCCTGCCGGGCGAGCTCCACCATCTGCCCGCGCTGGCGCATGTTGATCGAGTCGATCTCGCGCAGGAAGGTCAGCGCCTGGTCGGCGCCCAGCTCACCGGCGCGGGCCATGAAGGCGCGGATGTCCTTGGGCAGACAGCCACCGCCGAAGCCGATGCCGGCCCGCAGGAACTTCCTGCCGATCCGGTCGTCGTGCCCGATGGCCTCGGCGAGCTTGGCGACATCGCCGCCGGCGGCCTCGCAGACCTCGGCCATCGCGTTGATGAAGGAGATCTTGGTGGCGAGGAAGGAGTTCGCGGAGGTCTTCACCAGCTCGGCGGTGGGGAAGTCGGTGACGACGAAGGGGGAGCCGTCGGCGATCGGCGTCGCGTACACCTCGCGCAGCAGCTTCTCGGCCCGCTCGCTGCCCACGCCGACCACGATCCGGTCCGGGTGCAGGGTGTCGTCCACGGCGAAGCCCTCGCGCAGGAACTCCGGGTTCCAGGCCAGCTCGGCGCCCTCGCCGACCGGCGCGTGCTCTATGAGGTAGGCGGCGAGGCGGTCGGCGGAGCCGACGGGGACGGTGGACTTGCCGACGACGAGGGCCGCGTCCTTCAGGTGCGGGGCCAGCGAGGCGAAGGCGGCGTCGACGTAGGACATGTCGCAGGCGTACTCGCCGTGCCGCTGCGGGGTGTTCACGCAGACGAAGTGCACATCGCCGAACTCTCCGACCTCGGCGTAGTCGGTGGTGAACCGGAGCCGCCCGCTGGATCCCTCGATGCCCGCCACATGCTTGCGGAGCAGATCCTCCAGCCCCGGCTCGTACATGGGGACCTCGCCCCGCCGCAGCATCTCGATCTTCTCTTCGACGACATCGAGCCCCAGCACCTCGAACCCGAGCTCGGCCATGGCCGCGGCGTGCGTGGCGCCGAGATAGCCGGTGCCGATCACGGTGATCTTGAGGGCCATGGGTACTCCAGGAAAAGGGACGGTGGCATGCGGGCCTGAGCATAGTCGGAGGGTCTGACGGGCAACTTCCCCGCTGTCGCCAAGCTCACGTATCACTCCCGTGGGCCGACCCCTAAAATTTGAGTTACTTAACGGTAATTAGCGCCAGCATCACCTTTGCTATCAGCGTCCTTGGAGCGTGAGAGACCTTGGCCGGATCGGCTGACTTCGACCTGTACCGCCCGTCCGAGGAGCACGACATGCTCCGTGACGCCATCCGCTCCCTGGCCGAGGCGAAGATAGCGCCGCACGCCGCCGCGGTGGACGAGGAAGCCCGCTTCCCGCAGGAGGCCCTGGAAGCGCTGGTCGCCAATGACCTGCACGCCGTGCACGTACCGGAGTCGTACGGCGGCGCGGGCGCGGACGCGCTGGCCACGGTGATCGTGATCGAGGAGGTCGCGCGGGTCTGCGCGTCGTCCTCCCTCATCCCCGCGGTGAACAAGCTGGGCTCGCTGCCGGTGATCCTCTCCGGCTCCGAGGACCTCAAGAAGAAGTACATGACCCCGCTCGCCAAGGGCGAGGGCATGTTCTCGTACTGCCTCTCCGAGCCCGACGCGGGCTCCGACGCGGCCGGCATGAAGACGAAGGCGGTCCGCGACGGCGACCACTACGTCCTGAACGGCGTGAAGCGCTGGATCACCAACGCGGGCGTCTCCGACTACTACACGGTGATGGCGGTCACCGACCCCTCCAAGCGCTCGAAGGGCATCTCGGCCTTCGTGGTCGAGAAGTCCGACGAGGGCGTCTCCTTCGGCGCCCCGGAGAAGAAGCTCGGCATCAAGGGCTCGCCGACCCGCGAGGTCTACCTGGACAACGTCCGCATCCCGGCCGACCGCATGATCGGCGAGGAGGGCACCGGCTTCGCCACCGCGATGCAGACGCTGGACCACACCCGCATCACCATCGCCGCGCAGGCCCTCGGCATCGCGCAGGGCGCCCTCGACTACGCCAAGGGCTATGTCCAGGAGCGCAAGCAGTTCGGCAAGCCGATCGCCGACTTCCAGGGCATCCAGTTCATGCTCGCCGACATGGCCATGAAGATCTCGGCCGCCCGCGCCCTGACCTACCAGGCCGCCGCCGCCTCCGAGCGCGGCGACGCCGACCTCACCTACCTGGGCGCCGCCGCCAAGTGCTTCGCCTCGGACGTGGCGATGGAGGTCACCACCGACGCGGTCCAGCTGCTCGGCGGTTACGGCTACACCCGCGACTACCCGGTCGAGCGCATGATGCGCGACGCCAAGATCACGCAGATCTACGAGGGCACCAACCAGGTCCAGCGGATCGTGATGGCGCGGAACCTGCCGTAGCGGCACGGGCACCGCGACGCGGACGAACACAGCCCCCGGGCGCCATGCGCCGGGGGCTGTTGTCGTTGTCGTTGTTGTTACAGAGCGCCGTAACCGAGAACTCAGTCCTCGTACCCCTCGGCCGCCCGCTTCTCCCGCAGTTCCTTGATGGCGCGTCGCCGGGCCAGCCGGTGGGTCCGGCGGATCTGGGCCTCCTGGTTGCGCCGCCGGTCCCGCTCGGTCTCCGGCATCACCTGCGGCACCCGGCGCGGCTTGCCGTCCGCGTCCACCGCCGCGAACACCAGGTACGCCGAGCCGACCTGGGTCGCCGGTGCCGACTCGTTCCAGCGCTCGGCCAGGACGCGTACGCCGACCTCCATCGAGGTCCGGCCGGTCCAGTTGACCTGGGCCTTCACATGGACGAGGTCGCCGACGCGGACCGGCTCCAGGAAGACCATCTCGTCCATGGACGCGGTGACGGCGGGGCCACCGCTGTGCCGTCCGGCCACCGCGCCCGCGGCATCGTCGACGAGTTTCATGATCACGCCGCCGTGCACCGTCCCCAGCAGGTTGGTGTCGTTGTGGGTCATGATGTGGCTGAGGGTGGTGCGGGACGCGGACGTCGGCTTGCCCGGGATTTCCGGAGTGCCTGATTCCGCTGCGGTGACCTGGTCTGTCATGGCGTCCACCTTATGCCGACCCGACATTCGCGGACTTTGTGTTGGCTTCGCAACAGCCGTGACCCTATTTTCCCCTGAACCTTGTAAGACCCGTAGGCGTGCCCTGCACACTGGGGCGCATGAATGACTGGCCCCAGGCATGGTCCGACGACAACCGCGGCAGCCGTTACGGACGCGGCAGCGCGAGCGCACAGCCCGAAGGCGCCCGCGTGATGCGCCAGGTCCGCCGTGGTCCGGCGGCACCGCCCGGCCAGGGCTACGGCGGGGTGCCGCCGCAGCCGTCGTATGTGAACGGCCAGGGCCACGGTGGCTACGACGACGCCTACGACGACGGTTACAACACCGGCCAGGTCTACGGCGGCGGCTCGGGCGACTCCGGCGGCCGGGGGATGCGTGAGCCGCGGCCCGCGCCGAACTGGCGGCGCCGGATAAAGGTGACCTCGATCACGCTGGTGACGGTGCTGCTCGTGACGACCGTCGCCACCTACTTCTGGGCCGACTCCAAGCTCAACCGCGACGTCGACCTGTCGAAGGTCATCGAGCGGCCGGAGGCGGGCGAGGGCACCAACTACCTGATCGTCGGCTCCGACAGCCGTGAGGGCATGACGGCCGAGCAGAAGAAGCAGCTGCACACCGGGTCCGCCGAGGGCAAGCGCACGGACTCGATGATGATCCTGCACGTCGGCGGCAACGGCGACACGCTGATCTCCCTGCCGCGCGACTCGAACGTCACGATCCCGTCGTTCAAGGGCTCGGACTCCGGGAAGTTCTACGAGGGCACCGGCCGCCAGGTGAAGCTGAACGCGGCCTACGCGGAGGACGGTCCCGAACTGCTGGTCCGCACCGTCGAGGCCAACACGAATCTGCGCATCGACCACTACGTCGAGATCGGCTTCGCCGGCTTCGCGAACATCGTGGACGCGGTCGGCGGCGTCGAGATCGACATCCCGAAGGACATCAAGGACTCCAAGTCCGGCGCGGACTTCAAGAAGGGCAAGCAGACCCTGAACGGCGAGGAGTCGCTCGCCTTCGTCCGCACCCGGTACGCGCTGGCCCGCTCCGACCTGGACCGTACGGCGAACCAGCAGAAGTTCCTCGCCGCCCTGGCCAACCAGGTGGCGACGCCGAGCACGATCCTGAACCCCTTCAAGCTGTACCCGACGATGGGCGCGGGCCTCGACTCCCTGACCGTCGACAAGGACATGAGCCTGTGGGACCTGGCGTCCATGTTCTGGGCGATGAAGGGCGTCAACGGCGGCGACGGCAAGTCCATGAACATGCCGATCTCGGGCAACTCCGCCAACGGCAACCTCCAGTGGGACACCGCGAAGGTGAAGCAGCTGGTGGAGCAGCTGAAGAACGACGAGACCGTGACCGTCTCCGACAAGTGAGCGGCGCGCACCGCGCGAACGTCGAGGGCACCCCGAACGCCGGGGTGCCCTCGCGCGTTGTCGCACGGCTCACCGCCACACGGTGACCGTCACATGATGGCGCCCGACATCGAGCGACAGCTCTCGGCGCAGCGACGACACGCCTCCGCGCAGCGCATCATCTGGGGATCGTCCGGCATGGACATACACGCCTCGGCACACATGTCACAGGCCTTGGCGCACATCGCGCACATCTCGGCCGACATGGGCGAGCGGCGCATCATCATGTCCGCGCACATACGGGTGGTCTCGGCGCAGTCCATGAGCGCCCGCATGATCTGCATCTGCGGCTGGCCGCCCATCTGCATGCAGGAGCTCATCGTCTCCTCGCAGACCACATGGCAGGACATGCACGCGTCGACGCAGGCCTGCATCTCCTTGCTCATCGCGGGCATGGTTCCGGGCTGGGTCATGGCTCCTCCTGGGGGTACGGGAGCCCGGGCGGGCCCCGTGCCCTTCCGTTCCTACGCCTGCGGGGCGCGGGGCGCCATCGGGCGGACGGTAGCAATCCGCATCGAATGCCGCAGGGGGACGCGGCCCCGCATCCTCTGCCATGGGTGAGGACACAGGTCCATTGGAGTTACGGACCCCCGCGCGGGCGCGAGGCTCCTAGGAGCACCCCGCCTCATCGCCGCGCACCACATAGGACTCCCCCTGTGTGGGGTCCGCCGACCTGACCTTCCGTACCTGCCGGAAGTCCTCGCCGACGATCACCTTCAGGGTCGGACCCAACCCCTTCACCGGGCGCAGCACGCTCCCCGGCAAGGCGGCTGCCAGGGACTTCGCCGAGCGGTCCCAGCGGGGGTCGTGGGCGACGACCGTGCGGGGTTCCGTGCGGTCGGTCGCGGGGAGCGGCCGGCCGGTGGTCCGGAAGCCGGTGGCCGCCAGGGCCTCGTCGACGCGCTTGGCGAGGCCCTCCGTCTTGGTGCCGTTCTCCACCTGGACGTGGATCTCCTGCGGGGCGACCTCCACCCGGACCACCTTGTTGCGGGTCCGGTGCGGGGCCAGCGGCTGGTCCTCGCGCAGGGCGCTGAAGAGGCGGTCGGCCTTCTCGGAGTCCCACTTCACCGTGGAACCGATGCCCTTCACGGCGTATGCCATCTGCCGGATGGGCACCGTCGTGAACTCCGACGACGACGGTGAGAAGTTGCGCATGGCCCGGCCGAGGTCCAGCAGCTCGCCCGTCCCGAAGCCCTTGTCGGCCCGCACCGAGCCCAGCACCGCCCGTGTCACGTCCCGGAACCGCATCGGGTTCAGCAGGATCCCGGACGACGTGGCCCGCTCGATCAGCGCCGCCATGAAACGCTGCTGGCGCTGCATCCGGCCCAGGTCGGAGCCGCTGTCGATATGCCGGGCGCGCACGAACTGCAGCGCCTCGCCGCCCATCAGCCGGTGGGTGCCGGCGGGGAGGTCGAGTCCGGTGTACGAGTCCTTCATCGGCGCGGCGGTGCAGATCTGCACACCGCCCACCACGTCCACCGTCTTCATGAAGCTGGTGAAGTCGACCTCCAGGTAGTGGTCGATCTTCACATGGGTCATGTGCTCGACGGTGCGCACGGTGAGGTTCGGGCCGCCCTCCGCGTACGCCGCGTTGATCTTGATGGGGTGCGCCTCGCGCCCCTCAGCGGCCGGTACCTCGGCGTACGAGTCGCGCGGCAGGCTCACCACGCTCGCCCGCTCCCGGTCCTCCGAGATGTGCACGATCATGATCGTGTCGGTGCAGTGGCACGGGGCCCCGCCCAGCCGGTACCTGCGCCGGGCCTCGTCGCTGATGCGGTCGCGGCCGTCCGTGCCGACGAGCAGGACGTTCATCCCGGTGCCCGCCTGCGGCCGGTTCTTCATGTCCTTGAACGGGTCGACGCGTGCGATCTTCGCGTCCAGGCTGGTGACCACCGCGTGTCCGATCCCCGCGGAGGCGAGGACCACGACGGACAGCGTGGTCACCGCCCGCATGGCCCACCGCGGCCGTTTCCGCCGCACCGGCGCGACCGGCCGCGCCCCGCGGCGGGACGGCTGCGCGCGGCGCTGCGCGGGGGACGGGGACTGGCGGGGCGGCGTGGGCATGGGGAGATACCTCCGCGGGAGCTTGTCCTTGCCCTGGGGGCCGTACGTGGGTCCGTGAGCACCGTAGGGCCATACGATCTCCTGCCCGGTGCAGCGGCCCCGGCGGCGCGCAAGGCTGTCCCCCGTTCGCGGTAACGTGAGCCCCCTATGAACGCCAATCCCGACGTGCAGCTCCCCGCCGTGTCCGTCATCATGCCCGTCCTCAATGAGGAGCGGCATCTGCGCGGCGCCGTCCAAGCGATCCTCGCGCAGGAGTACGCCGGCGAGATGGAGGTCGTGATCGCCCTCGGTCCGTCCACGGACCGCACGGACGAGATCGCCGCCGAGCTCGTCCGGGACACTGCATCCAATAAAAACAAGCGGGTGCACACCGTCCCGAACCCGACCGGCCGCACCCCCGCCGCCCTCAACGCCGCGATCAAGGCCTCCCGCCACCCGATCGTCGTCCGCGTCGACGGGCACGGCATCCTCTCCCCGAACTACATCGCCACCGCCGTACGGCTCCTGGAGGAGACCGGCGCGCAGAACGTCGGCGGCATCATGCACGCCGAGGGCGAGAACGACTGGGAGCACGCCGTCGCCGCCGCGATGACCTCGAAGATCGGGGTCGGCAACGCCGCCTTCCACACCGGTGGCGAGGCGCAGTCGGCCGAGACCGTCTACCTCGGTGTCTTCCGGCGCGAGGCGCTGGAGCAACAGGGCGGCTACAACGAGGAGTTCATCCGCGCCCAGGACTGGGAGCTCAACTTCCGGATCCGGGAGGCGGGCGGCCTCATCTGGTTCTCGCCCGAGCTGAAGGTGTCCTACCGGCCGCGGCCGAGCGTGAAGGCCCTCGCCAAGCAGTACAAGGACTACGGCCGCTGGCGGCATGTCGTCGCCCGCTACCACTCCGGCTCCATCAACCTGCGCTACCTCGCCCCGCCGACGGCGGTGTGCGCGATCGCGGCGGGCCTGGTGCTGGGCGCCCTGGTCACCCCGTGGGCCCTGGTCGTCCCCGGCGGCTACCTCGCGGCGATCGTCGCCGGGTCCGTCCCCGCGGGCAAGGGGCTGCCGCTGAAGGCCCGGCTGCAGATTCCCGTCGCCCTCGCCACCATGCACATGTCATGGGGCTACGGCTTTCTGACCAGCCCGCGCGCCCTGGCGAAGAAGGTCATCGCGTCCCGGCGCCCGGCGGTACTCAGCGCAGGCTGAGCCCGCCGGGCCGGGCGCCCGTCACCAGGTGAAGTCCGGGTCCACCTTCATGCACGCCTTGGTGTCGGAGGCGTTCAGCGCCTCCGCCGTGTCAGGCGTCCTGTCGTCCTGCTTCGGGGCCTTGTACGCCGTCCCCTCCCGCCAGTCCGCGCCGATGACGAGGGTGACGCCGGAGACGTCCGTGGACTTCTTCACGGCACTGGTCGGGATCCCGAGGGCCTTGGCGACCCGCTGGGCGTCGCCCTCCAGGTCGGCGCTCGGGTAGCGGACCAGCGTCTTCTCCGCGACCGGCGCGGCCGACCCGTCCGCGACCGCCTGCGTGAAGCCCTTGGAGACGAGCAGCCCGGAGATGGTCGTCGCACGGCCGGAGACCGGGGCGAGGCCGTCGGTGCGGGTGCCGTTCTGCACCTGGACGGCGATCTCGCCGTCCGCCGCGGCCGGGTCGGTGGAGGCCTTCTCCGCGGTGGACTTCTTCTTGTCCTTGCCGTCGAGCGCGATGTCGTCACGCACCAGCCGGAACAGCTTGGTGGCGTCCTCGGTGGGCACCACCCGGCCGGTCTGGATCGTGTCGTACGTGTTCGGCATCGTCGTCATGGTGATGCGCGAGGTCGGCACCTTCTTGAGCTCGCCCGCCAGGTCGTACAGCTTGGCGACGGTGCCCAGGCCCGGGTCCACGGTGAGGGCATTGGTGGCCGCCTCGGCGAGGGCGCGCAGCTTGCCCGGGTTGCTGAGCTTCGCGTTCTTGCGCAGCTCGCGGACCATCGAGTTCATGTACATGTGCTGCGCCTTGGCGCGGGCCAGGTCGCTGCCGTCCTCGAAGCCGTAGCGGGTGCGCAGCCACTGCAGGGCCTGCTCGCCCTTGACGTACGTCGTGCCCTTCTCCAGCTTCAGCCCGGAGCCGTGGCCCTGGCTGTCCTTGGACTTGATGTTGGCGTTCACGCAGACCGGGACGCCGCCGATCGCGTCCGCCATCGACACCACACCCGAGAAGTCGATCATCATGAAGTGGTCGATGTGGATGTCGGTGAGCTTCTCCCACGTCGCCACCGTGCACCCCGGTCCGCCACGGCCGAGTGTCTGGTTCGTCATCTTGCGCGTGGTGGCCTGGTACACGTCCCCGCTGTCCGGATCCGTGCACTTGGGGATGTCGACCAGCGTGTCGCGGGGCATGCTGACGACCGACATGTTGGTGCGGTCGGCGGAGATGTGCAGCAGCATCTGGACATCGGCGAGCGGGATGCCGCCGAACGTCTCCTTGGCGCCGCCGAGTTTCTGGTTCTCCTTGCTGTCGCGCGCGTCCGAGCCGATCAGCAGGATGTTCAGCGGCGTCTGGCCGGCCGCGTTCGCCTCGGTCTCGGCGGCGCGGTCCTTGGCGTCGCCGATGTTGAGGTCGTCCTTCTTCAGATTGCCGTTGAGGTGCTGGTAGTAGAGATATCCGGCACCCGCGGTGCCCAGTATCACCACTGCCAGAACCGTCGCCGACCAGCGCAGCACACGCCGTCTGCGGCGCCTGCTGTCGGTTCCCCGGCCGCCTCTGCGTCCCCCGCCGCTGTGCCGGCCGGCCTGGTCGGCCGGCGTGTCCTGGTCGGCCTGCGGGGTGAGCGACATGGTGTCGTCCACCGCGGGGGCCTCCCCTCGCACACTGCTCTGCGCCAACTCTCTGCCCTTCCCCACCCTTGACCGCCCCGGATCCGCTCCGCCCCGGACCTCCCTGTCCGATGCGGGCGAACCATGACAGGCCACCCTGTCCGACACCGGTCCGCTACCTTTCAGACCACTGTGGATCCGAACCGGGTTGGCCACGTGTCGGCAAAATCCACGCCAAGGCAGCGTGGTGTGTTCGGCCAACGCCGACTGACACAACCGTGTCGTGTGTCAGACCAACGAGTGCCCGGCACAGTTGCGTTCCCGCCGGAGATTCCATCCCGGGTTCACCACCGAAACGGGCCCGTCCCACCCCAAGTCGGGGGTGGGACGGGCCCGTTGGGGCCATTACCGGCGTTCGCTCGCTTCGCTCACTTCGCGCATTCGACCTTGTCGGCCGTGGACTTCTCCACGTCGGGCGCCTTCGTCGGAGCCGTGAGGGACACGCCCGCGCCCTTGAAGTCCTTGCCCAGCGTCAGGGTCATCGTGGGCAGACCCTGGGAGTTGGTCACGCTCTTGCCGGGCTTCAGCGCGGATCCGGAGAGCCCCATGATCGCGGCGAGCGCGCGTGCCTGGTCCGCCTGGTCCGGCGCGTACTCCAGGGTCGTCTTCGCCAGCGACGCCGGGGCGTTGCCCGCGTTCTCCGACTTGGTGACGTTCTCCTCGGTCTGCAGCCAGGAGAGGGTCTCCTGCGCACTGCCCGCGGGGGCACCGCCGTTGAAGACCTGCACCCGCACCTCGGAGGGGTCCGCCTTGGTGCCCTTGAGCCGGGCGGCCACGGCGGCGGCCTCCTTCTTCTTCTGCTGCTTGACCGCGGTGAACGACACGTCGTTCTGGATCGCCTGGAAGACCTGGGGAGCCGTGGTCGGGTTGGGGACGACCGTCGCCCTGACCTTCTCCGCCGGGTTGTCGATCACCGGAACCGTCGTGAAGGTCAGGTTCTTGGTGTTGAGCTTGCCCAGCTCCAGACCCAGGTCCCGCAGCTTGTCGATGCTGTCCAGCTGGGAGTCGACGGTCAGCGCCTTGGTGCCCGCCTCGGCCAGCTTGATCATCTTGGTCGGGCTGGTGAGCGTGTCGTTCGACTTCAGCTTGCGCATCAGCGCGCTCAGGAACTGCTGCTGCAGGGTGATCCGGCTCAGGTCGCCGCCGGTGCCGACGGCGTGCCGGGTCCGGACGAACGCCAGCGCCTGCTCGCCCTCGATGACATGCGCACCCTTGGGCAGGTCGAGCTTGGAGTCGGGGTCCTTGATGTCCTTGGCCAGACAGACCTCGACGCCGCCGACCGCCGTCGTCAGCGTCTTCACCGCGTTGAAGTCGGCCACCATGAAGTTGTCCGGCTTGATCCCGGTGAGCTCGGTGACCGTACGCGCGGTGCAGCTGGGCGTACGTTCCTCCTGGCCGAGGCTCGTGTTGAAGCGGACGTCGGTCTCGCCCGCGATCACCTTCTGGGAGCCGTCCTCCTGCGTCGTCGGGCAGTCCGGGATGTCGACGATCAGATCTCGGGGGATGCTGAGCGCGGTCGCGTTCGAGCGGTCCTTGGAGACGTGCAGCAGGATCGTGGTGTCGGCGTGTCCGGCGCTGCCGGAGTCGCCGTAGCTGCCGTTGCCCGCGCCGGTGCGCTTGTCCGTGCCGATGAGCAGGATGTTGATGGCCTTGTCCTTGGAGAAGCCACCGGTGCTCGCGCCGTCGTCGGAGACGGACTGGATGTTGTCGTTGAGGTGCTCGATATAGAGATAGGCGCCCGTCGCGCCCGCCACCAGCACGAACGCCATGATGCCGCCGGTCCAGAGCACGGCCCTCTTCGCCTTGCTCTTCTTCTTCACCGGCCGGCGACCGCGCCGCCCCGCCTGCGTCTCCTCGGGCACACCCCGGCGCCTGCGCTGCGGCGGGACCTCACGGCCGGGTGCCGGGCGTGCCTCGCGCTCGGGTGCCGCCGACCGGTTGCGGACCGTGCCGTTGGCGGGGGCAGCGGTCGCACCGGCGGCGCGTGCGGCGGCGCCGGCCCGGGAAGCGGATCTACGGGGTCCGGGGACCGATGACTGCGGAGCGGAAGGAGCCAGTCGCAGTTCGTATTCACCGGTGTTCGGGTTGAGTACCCACTGGTCTGCGGGGTCGATATCGTCCGCCCGCCCACGGCCTTGCGCGTCCACGGTTGTCTGAATCCTCCGCCGTCGGGGCCACGCGGCGCCTTCCCCCTCCAAGGCGCTCGGGTCTCGGTCAAACAGTGCGCAAGCCTAACTACGGCAGGGAGCACCGGATCGCTCACACTATCCGCCCAG
>JABFVM010000048.1 GCA_013362785.1 Streptomyces sp.
TACGAGGTGGACGCGGGGTCGTCGCCGAACACCAGGGCCGCGCTGTCCCCGACGGGCAGGAGCCCGACGGACCCGTCGACCTCACAGGCACGGTCGTAGTCGGACGCCGTCTCGTCGCCGTCGGCGCCCGCCCAGAACGGCAGCACCGTCTCCGGCACCGCGATCAGGGGGCCGCCGCCCGACTCCACCCACTCCACCGCGCCCGGTTCCGCGTATCGCACCATGGCAGCAGAACCTACACGCACCGGGGCCTCACCGGCTCATCGTGACCAACTCCGGCCTCAGCAGCCACAGTTGTCCGCGTCCACCGGCGCCGTCAGCGGGTCGGGCGCCCGGCGCTCACGGTCCTGCCAGGTCTCGAACTCGAATCCTTCCCGTGCCCAGTACTCGAAGCCGCCGAGCATCTCCTTGACCTGGTAGCCGAGTTCGGCGAGGGCGAGGGCGGCACGGGTCGCGCCGTTGCAGCCGGGGCCCCAGCAGTACGTCACGACGGGCACGGACTTGTCGAGGAGCTGCTCGGCCTGCTCCGGGATGAGTGCGGTGGGGAGGTGGACGGCGCCCGGGATGTGGCCCTGGTCCCAGGACTCGGTGGAGCGGGAGTCCACGACGACGAACCCGGGGTCACCGCCGGAGGCGAGCGCCGCGGCTACGTCGGAGACGTCCGCGTGGAAGGCGAGGCTGGCCCGGAAGTAGGCGGCGGCCTCGGCCGGGGCGGCGGGGGCGACGCGCAGAACGGGGTTGACGGTGGCGGGAGCGGTGCTGGCGTCGGCGCCGGCGCTGGGTGCAGTAGTCGTCATGACCAGAAATCTATGGCCACTCATCCACTCACTGAAGAGGCGATCCACGGCTCCACTCTTGATCCGCCGGTGATTCCCCTGCTATTTCTCGTTCATGACCGCGTTTTCCCCGGATGCCACCGACTGGCGCATACTCGACGTCCTCCAGCGCGAAGGCCGCGCCAGCTTCGCCGAGCTGGCCCGCGCCGTCTCCATGTCCGCGAGCGCGGTCACGGAACGGGTGCGGCGGCTGGAGGAGGCGGGCGTCATCCAGGGGTACGCCGCGGTCGTCGACCCCGACCGGCTGGGGCTGCCGATCCTGGCCTTCGTGCGGCTGCGGTACCCGACCGGCAACTACAAGCCCTTCCACGATCTGGTCGCCACCACGCCCGAGATCCTGGAGGCCCATCACGTCACCGGCGACGACTGCTTCGTCATCAAGGTCGCGGCCCGCTCGATGCGCCACCTGGAGGAGATCTCCGGCAAGATCGGCACCCTGGGCTCGGTGACGACGAGCGTCGTCTACTCCTCACCACTGCTCCGCCGCCCGCTGGGCCAGTAGGTGCCAGTAGGTACAGAACTGGCCACTCGCGCCACCATCCCCACCCGGCCTCCCCCTCCGCTTCACGGGAACCACACAGGTAGCCATGGGCTGCACGGCCCGTCGACTCATTCCGGATCCACCGGCGACCGGAAACCACTTCCAGACAGGCCCAGGCCAACCACAGGTCTTCACTTGACCCGCGTGTTAACGCTGTGGCTAAAGTGACTCCGCCGTAGACGAATGGAACCGACCAACCATCCGTCCTACGGCTGGTCTTACGCGTCGGGGGGACGCCTCTATCCACTTGCCTCTCCCGGACGCGCCGTCCGAGGGGGGCTTTCCGTTCTGCGCGATCTTTCGCCGCCGTTGATTCCGGCGTAATTCTCGCTGCCGCTTCTGTTGCCCTTTCCGTAGTCCTTTCCGTTGCCTTCGTCGGCTTTCCACTGTCGGCCGCAGCCGCGACGGTTTCCTCTTTCCTCCTCACACACAGGAGCCTCTGTGTCAAAACGTGTGTCCGTATCACTCTTGGCCTTCGGGGTCATCGCCGCGTCCATCGCCGTGACCGCTCCGGCCGATGCCGCTCCGACGAGGCGCTGCAACGACCGGCAGGCCTGCTTCTACTTCAGCTCCAACCAGCAGGGTGCCGTCGCCACGATCTACAACGGCGGCGCGAACCTGGACGCGCAGATCTTCAAGCCCGACACCGGTCCCGGCTCACGGCAGAAGGTCGAGGACAACGCCGCGTCCTGGGACTCCCGCACCCGCAACACCGCGTTCTGCGTGCACCGCGACCGCTGGTGGAAGGGCCCCTTCAACTCGCTCAAGCCGCAGGGCCGCAAGAACCTCAGCTCCGCGCTGAAGAACAAGAACTCCTCCACGAACTGGTACCCCCGCCACGAAGGCGGCGGCGGCCACTGACCCCGGGAAGGATTCCCTGTCCATGCGTGTGATCAAGACCCTGCCGATCGTCGCCGTTGCCGTGGGAGCGCTCGCGCTTTCCGCATGCTCCGGCCAGGCCACCACCAATTCCTCGGCCGAACACCCCCGTACCGGAGAGCGAGTTCAGGGTGCACCGGCCCGTATGGTCGCCGAGATGAGCCTCCCCCTCGACGCCTACCGGCTCAGCCCCGTCGAATACGAGAGAAGCCAGCAGGCGCTGTGGAAAATCACCACGTCCTGCATGAAGGGCATCGGCTTCGCCTCCTTCGATTTCATGCCCTCGGCCGGTACCGCCGAGCAGATCGAGGAACACGAGGACGTCCGTTACGGCACCTACAGCCAGCAGGACGCCGAACGCAGCGGTTACCGACCCGACTTCGCCCGGGGTGCCCGTGGCGCCGCCGTGATCGGCGGTGAGGAGCCGCAGTTCACCGCGGCGGAGGAGGCCGCACTCGACGGCGTCTCCCCCGCGCGCACCAAGGGCGCACCCAAGAGGGCCCGAGCGACCGGAACCGGTGCGGAGATTCCCGAGGGCGGCTGCTACGGCCAGGCTCTCGAGCAGCTGACCGGCGGGCAGAGCGGCCTCTACCTCGATGACACGCTGGTCGATGAACTGGACGGCCAGTCCTACGAGCAGTCCCTGAACGACCCGGAGGTCAAGGAGGTCTTCGCCCGCTGGTCGGCGTGCATGGCCTCGAAGGGCCTGACCTACAAGTCCCCGATCGACGCGAACAACGACCCCTCCTTCACCGGCGACACCGCCGGAGCGGCGGAGAAGAAGGTCGCGGTCGCGGACACCGCCTGCAAGTCCGCCACCGACCTCGTCTCCGTATGGCACGAGGCCGAGTCCGGGATCCAGCGCACGCTGATCGGGACCCACGGCACGGAACTCGCCAAGCGCCGAGCCCTCAACTCCACGATCAAGGTGAAGGCCGGCACCGTCCTGGCATCCTGAGCACCATCGCGCCGTATGCCTCGCGTTCCGCCTGGTAACGGCAAGGAGTAGACATTCTGGAGAAGAGGGGTGCCATGCCGAGGAGCCGCCGGCGAACCACGACCGTGCTGGGAAGTCTCCTGACGATCCTGGCGCTGGCGGTCTCCGCGTGCTCGTCCGAGGACCAGGCGGTCAGCCGCGAGGAAGCCCGTGAGCTCGCCGGCAGTCCCGCAGCCGTCAAGGCACGGCAGGACACGGAGGAACGCCTGCGAGCGGTCGCCCGGGCCTACGCGGACCGCACCCCGCTGGCACTCGGCCTGATCGTCGTCCGCGACGTCTGCCTCAGGGGGGAAGCCAGGCAGGTGTTCGACCCGGACGGCTACGACCCATACAAGATCAAATGCTCGTTGCGTGTCTCCGCCTACTACGGTGCCGGTCCGAAGCAGATGGGGAACATCCTCGACAGCATGCTGGACGAAGGGGACCGTACCGGCTCCTTGATCACTTTCGGCCATGACTATTTCCGTGATCACCTCGTCGCCTACTACCGAGGGAAGGGACCGAACCCGATCGGCGCCGACTCGGAGGAGCCGACGCAGCTGTCCGACCCGAGTCAGACCCTGTCCTGGGATCCGGTACGCGACCGGAACTCCCACCGAACGGTTCAAGAGCCGGACGCCTGCCCGGAGAACGATCCCCCCGTGACCCGGTGCGTACTGGAGCCGAAGGCCAAGACGGTCGCCGCCCTGCGCAAGCAGTACGGCATGGTCTTCCAACTCGATCTGGCCACGGCCGAGTACTACGAAGTGTCGAGGAACGAGCAACCCTGAGACGGGCCGTACAACAGGCCTTACACCGGTGTACGGCCTCCCTCAGTGCCCCCGCTGCCGCAGCACCGACCCCGATCTCCCCTTCACGACCTCCAGCTGCGCGTGAATACGTCTGCGCAGATCGGCGACATGGCTGACGATCCCGACGCTGCGGTCCCGTTCGCGCAGGGAGTCGAGGACGTCGAGGACCTCGTCGAGGGTCTGGTCGTCGAGGCTGCCGAAGCCCTCGTCGATGAAGAGTGTGTCGAGGCGGACCCCGCCCGCCTCGTCGGTGACGACGTCCGCGAGACCGAGGGCGAGGGCGAGGGAGGCGAAGAAGGTCTCGCCGCCCGAGAGGGTCGCGGTGTCCCGTTCACGGCCGGTCCAGGCGTCGACCACATGCAGCCCGAGCCCGCTGCGGCCACGGCCGGTGCGGTCGTCGGAGTGGACGAGGGTGTAGCGGCCGGACGACATGCGTTGCAGCCGCGCGGTCGCGGCGGCGGCGACCTGTTCAAGGCGGGCCGCCAGCACATACGACTCCAGGCGCATCTTGCGTTCGTTGTCCGCCGAGGTGCCGGCGGTGAGCGTGGCGAGGCGGGTCACCCGGTCGTACTCCTCGCGCAGCGGGGCGAGTTGGCGTACGGCCGTGGCCGCTCGGTCGGACAGCCGGTCGAGCTCGGTGCAGCGCCGGTCGGACGCGTCGCGCGCGGAGGCGGCGTCGCGGGCCCGCTGGGCCGCCGTGGCCGCCGCTCGCTCCGCGGACGCCATGTC
>JABFVM010000130.1 GCA_013362785.1 Streptomyces sp.
TTCCCGCACTGGATCACCCAGTCCGGCGCCTGCAACACCCGCGAGGTCGTCCTCAAGCGCGACGGCACGAACGTCGTCCAGGACTCCTCCTGCGCCGCCGTCAGCGGCAGCTGGTACTCCGTGTACGACGGCGCCACCTGGACCGCCGCCTCCGACCTGGACATCGACCACCTGGTCCCGCTGGCCGAGGCCTGGGACTCCGGCGCCGACAGCTGGACCACGTCGCGTCGCCAGTCCTTCGCCAACGACCTGACCCGCCCGCAGCTCATCGCGGTCACCGACAACGTCAACCAGGCCAAGGGCGACCAGGACCCGGCCCAGTGGATGCCCTCGCGCACCGCCTACCGCTGCACCTACGTCCGCGCCTGGGTGCAGGTGAAGTACTACTACGGCCTCTCGGTCGACTCGGCGGAGAAGTCCGCCCTCACGAACTACCTCGCGAGCTGCTGAACCGAGCACTGGCCGCTGAACCGAGCACTGCCGGTGTGCTGACGGAGTTCGGCAAACCGTGATCTGCGGAACCTCCCCGTTCCCCTCCGTCGTTCCGTACCGTACGGGGCGACGGAGGAGGGCGATCACGTGGCCGAACTGCGGCTTGGTCCACTGCTGAGATACGCCGACGGCTCGTCCGCGACCGTCTGGGTCGAGGCGAGCCGTCCGTGCGCGGCCGAGGTGCGCGGCGCCGACGGCGCCCGGGGCGAGTCCCGCACCTTCCAGATCGCCGGGCACCACTACGCCCTCATCCCGGTGACCGGAATCGCTCCGGGCACCTCGCAGTCGTACGAGGTCCATCTCGACGGCACGCGAGTGTGGCCGCTCCCCGACTCCCGGTTCCCGCCCTCCGTCATCCGCACCCCGAGCGCCGGCGGCCCCGTCCGCCTCGCCTTCGGCTCCTGCCGCTGGGCCGCGCCGCCGGCCGGTGAGCAGGACCCGGTCGGCCCGGACGCGCTCGACACGCTGGCGGCCCGGATCGCGGCCGACCCCGACGGCGAGCGGCCGGACGTACTGGTGCTCCTCGGCGACCAGGTGTACGCCGACGAGACCTCCAAGGCGACCCGGCGCTGGCTGGCCGCCCGGCGCGATCTGAGCGACCCGCCGGGCAACGAGGTCGCGGACTACGAGGAGTACACCCGCCTCTACTACGAGTCCTGGCTCGACCCCGAGGTGCGCTGGCTGCTGTCCACCGTGCCGAGCTGCATGATCTTCGACGACCACGACGTCATCGACGACTGGAACACCTCCGCCGCCTGGCTCGCCGACATGCGGGCGACCCCGTGGTGGCGGGAGCGGCTGCTGAGCGGGCTGATGTCGTACTGGGTGCACCAGCACCTGGGCAATCTCACGCCGGACGAGCTGGCCGCCGACCCGCTCTACGCCGCCGTACGCGAAACCCCCGACGGCACCGACCTGTTGCGCTCCTTCGCCTGCCGGGCGGACGCCGAACCGGCCTCCGTCCGCTGGAGCTACCGCCGCGACTTCGGCCGGGTACGGCTGCTGATGGTGGACACCCGGGCGGCCCGGGTGCTCGACGAGGGCGCGCGCTCGATGCTCGACCCGGGAGCGGAACGCTGGCTGCGCGAGCAGGCGCTCGACGCACGCGGTTCCTACGACCACCTCCTCATCGGTACCTCCCTGCCGTGGCTGCTGCCCCACCTGGTGCATGACGCCGAGGCGTGGAACGCCGCCCTGTGCCGGGGCGAGCGCGGGGAGCGCTGGGCGCGGTTCGGGGAGGATCTGCGGCGGCGGGCCGATCTGGAGCACTGGGCGGCGTTCCCGTCGTCGTTCGACGCGCTGGCGGCGCTGATCGCCGAGGTCGGTTCGGGGGCGGAGGCGCCGGCGACGGTGTGTGTGCTGTCCGGCGACGTGCATCACGCGTACGTGGCCGAGCCGACCTGGCCGGACGGCGAGGGGCCCGACGCCCGCGTCTTCCAGCTGACCTGCTCGCCCGTGCACAACGCCATCCACCTGGCGATCCGGCTCGGCTTCCGCTTCGGCTGGAGCGGGGTGGCGCGGGTGCTCGGGCGGCGGTTCGCGGGGCATGGCGGCTGCCCGCGCCCGCCGATCGACTGGCGCCGGACGGGCGGGCCCTGGTTCGGCAACCAGCTGATGACCCTGACGTTGAGGGGGCGTTCGGCGCGGCTGCGGCTGGAGCAGGCGAGGGAGTCGCGTGGCGGTGGGGCGCGACTGAGGACGCGGGCGGAGTCGGAACTGGCGCCGTGAGGCAGCGGTGCGCCTGAGGACTCGGGACGTTCGGTGCGATGTCGGGTGCGGGTGAGTGGGAACTGCGCGAGCAACCCAACACAACCCGCACCTGCCCCCCGAACCCAAATCCCCCCGAACCCACCGCGAACTCCATGACGCACGTGATGCATCCCACACTCACACACCCCGACGCCCTCCCACCCCCGCTCCCGACGGCATGATGAGCCGGACCGTCCGCTTCCACACAGCGGCTCGCTCCAATGCGCCCCACACGCCCGGGAGTCACCCTTTTGACCGCACCGACCTCCGCACCGACCCCGGACTCCCCCACGGTGTCCGTCGCCCTGGTCGGCGCCGGCCCCCGCGGCACCAGCGTCCTGGAACGCCTCTGCGCCTCCGCCCCCGAACTCCTGCCGCCCGGCGCCCGGCTCACGGTCCATGTGGTCGACCCGGCGCCGCCCGGACCCGGGCGGGTGTGGCGGACCGCGCAGTCGGCCGAGCTGCTGATGAACACGGTGTCCTCGCAGGTCACGCTGTTCACCGACGACAGCGTGGACTGCTCGGGCCCGATCCGGCCGGGCCCCAGCCTGCACGACTGGGCGACGGGCACGCTCGGCCCGGACGAGTACCCGACCCGCGCCCACTACGGCCGCTACCTGGAGTGGGTGTTCGCGAAGGTCGTGCGCGAGGCGCCGCCCGGGATACGTGTCGAGACACACCCGGCCCGTGCGATACGCCTCGACGACACACCGGACGGCCGCCAGGCCCTCACCCTCGATGACGGCCGCACCCTGCCCGGCCTGTCCGCCGTAGTGCTGGCCCAGGGCCATCTGCCGACGGCCGCCGACACGACGCAGCGCCGCCTCACGACGTACGCCGAACGCCACGGCCTGCGTTACGTCGCGCCCGCGAACCCGGCCGACGTCGACCTCTCCGCCGTATCCGCCGGCGAGCCGGTGCTGCTGCGCGGCCTGGGCCTCAACTTCTTCGACCACATGGCCCTGTTGACGACCGGCCGCGGCGGCCGCTTCGTCCGCTCCGAGGGCGGCGCGGGGCTGCGGTACGTCCCGTCCGGCAATGAGCCGCGGCTGTACGCCGGTTCACGGCGCGGCATCCCCTACCAGGCGCGCGGCGACAACGCGAAGGGGCCGTACGGCCGCCACCTCCCGCTGGTCCTGACGCCCGAGGTGATCGCCGGTTTCCGCAAGCGCGCGGACTCGGGCGAGGCGCCGGACTTCCTCACGGAGATATGGCCGCTGGTGGCGAAGGAGGTGGAGGCGGTGTACTACACGGCGCTGATACCGGCCGAGACCCTGCGCCCGGAGTTCACCGCACGGTTCCTGGCCCTGCCGCACCGCGACCCCCAAGAGGCGGCCCTGCTGGACGAGTTCGGGGTGCCGCAGGGCGGGCGCTGGAGCTGGGACCGGGTCTCCCGGCCGTATACGGGCCAGGACTTCGCCGATCCCGGGCAGTGGCGCGACTGGCTGCTGGCGTATCTGCGCGAGGACGCCGTGCACGCCGCCCGGGGCAATGTGGACGGCCCGCTGAAGTCGGCCCTCGACGTGCTGCGCGACCTGCGCAACGAACTCCGGCTGATCGTCGACCACGCCGGCCTCACCGGCACCTCCCGCCGGGACCACCTGGACCGCTGGTACACCCCGCTCAACGCCTTCCTGTCCATCGGCCCGCCCCGGCGGCGCGTGGAGGAGCTGGTCGCACTGATGGAGGCGGGCGTGGTGGAGGTGCTCGGGCCGCGGCTGGACGTACGGGAGGAGGAGGGGGCCTGGGTGGCGCACTCCCCGGAGGTGCCGGGCTCGACGGTCCGTGCGACGGCTCTGATCGAGGCGCGGCTGCCGGAGCCCGACCTGCGCCGCAGCGCCGACGAGCTGCTGGCCCGGCTGCTGAAGACCGGTCAGTGCCGTCCGCACACCGTCGACGGTTACGAGACCGGCGGACTGGACGTGACGCCGCGGCCGTACCGGCTGATCGACCGTCAGGGCCGGGCGCATCCGAGGCGCTTCGCGTTCGGGGTGCCGACGGAGGGTGTGCACTGGGTGACGGCCGCGGGGGCACGGCCAGGTGTGGATTCGGTCACTCTTTCGGACGCGGATGCGGTGGCGAGGGCGGCGCTACGTGCGGTTGTTTCCGGGGCGGATGGGGCTGCCGAGGCCGAAGTCTGGCCAAATGTTGAACTTGCAAGTGTTGATTAGGGCTACCTAACGTAGGCGCTACCGATCAGTACTCGTCCCCACGCCGTTCCTTTCAGGGACGGCCCGACCTCCAGACCGAGGGAGTCCCCCACATGACCGGTCGCCTCAACAGCGCCCAGCCGTATGCCATCGGCCTGTTCCGCATCGTCGTCGGCCTGCTCTTCGCCTGCCACGGCGCCAACTCGCTCTTCGGCACGTTCGGCGGCCAGACCATGCAGGCCGGCACCTGGCCCGGCTGGTACGCCGCGGTGATCGAACTCGTCGGCGGCAGCCTGGTCCTGCTCGGCCTCGGCACCCGTGCCGCGGCGTTCATATCCTCCGGCGC
>JABFVM010000192.1 GCA_013362785.1 Streptomyces sp.
ACGGCGAAGGTCTCCTCCGCCGCTTCGGTACGTTCGATCTCTACGGGAGCGGGTGACGTCACAGTGCCCATGCTGCCACCGGAGGGGGGTGGTCGCACAAATCCCCGGCGAACGCCCGACACCAAATCGTCAGACTGACGAAATGGGGGTACGATCCTTAGTCATGAACACAGCGGACCTTGGGCTGCCGGTGGACGTTCCCTCGACGGCGCTCTTCACGGACCAGTACGAGCTCACGATGTTGCAGGCCGCCCTGAAGGCGGGCACCGCCGGGCGGCGCAGCGTCTTCGAGGTCTTCACCCGGCGGCTGCCCGAGGGGCGGCGCTACGGCGTCGTGGCGGGCACCGGACGCGTCCTGGACGCCGTCGAGAACTTCCGTTTCGACGCGGACGTCCTCGGCTTCCTGCGCGAGCGGAAGATCGTCGACGAGGAGACCCTGAAGTGGCTCGCGGACTACCGCTTCTCCGGCGACATCTGGGGCTACCCCGAGGGCGAGGTCTACTTCCCGGGCTCGCCGATCATGCGGGTCGAGGGCACCTTCGCCGAGTGCGTGCTGCTGGAGACGGTGATCCTCTCCATCCTCAACCACGACTCCGCGATCGCCGCGGCCGCCTCCCGGATGTCGTCGGCCGCCGGTGACCGCCCGCTCATCGAGATGGGCGCCCGGCGCACCCACGAGCTGGCAGCGGTGGCCGCCTCCCGCGCCGCGTACGTCGGCGGCTTCACCTCCACCTCGGACCTGGCCGCCGGCTTCCGCTACGGCATCCCCACCGTCGGCACCAGCGCCCACGCCTTCACCCTGCTGCACGACCGCGAGCGGGACGCCTTCCAGGCCCAGGTGGACACCATGGGCCGGGGCACCACGCTGCTGGTGGACACCTACGACGTCGCCGAGGCGGTCCGTACGGCCGTGGAGATCGCCGGGCCCGAGCTGGGCGCCGTCCGGATCGACTCGGGCGACCTGCTGCTGGTCGCGCACCGGGTCCGCCAGCAGCTGGACGAGCTGGGCGCCACCGGCACCAGGATCATCGTGACCTCCGACCTGGACGAGTACGCCATCGCCTCACTGGCGGCGGCGCCGGTCGACGCGTACGGCGTCGGCACCCAGCTGGTCACCGGGTCCGGGCATCCGACCTGCTCGATGGTCTACAAGCTGGTCGCCCGCGCCGAGTCGACCGACCCGAAGGCCCCGCTGGTGCCGGTGGCGAAGAAGTCGAGCGGCGGCAAGACCTCCATCGGCGGCCGCAAGTGGGCCGCGCGGCGCCTCGACGAGTACGGCGCCGCCGAGGCCGAGGTGATCGGCACCGGGCCGGTCCCGGCGGAGCTCGCCGAACGGCAGCTGCTGGTCGAGCTGGTGCGGGACGGTGACGTCCTGGCCCGTGAGTCGCTGGACGTCGTACGGGACCGGCACACGCGGGCGCGCGCGGATCTGCCGCTGTCGGCGACCCAGCTCTCGCGCGGGGAACCCGTCATCCCGACGGAGTATGTCAACGGGCGCTCGGGGAGCCGGACGGGGTTGTGAAGCGAGTGCGCCCGGCGTGCTCACTCCATGCCCCCTCCCGCACCGTTGCCGAAGTCTCTAGGCTCGGAAGTTCATGGCCGGGCCGAACCGTTTCACCGTCCCGACCTCAGCGTCCATAACCGAAGGACACCGACCATGCGCCGCGCCTTGATCGTCGTAGATGTGCAGAACGACTTCTGCGAGGGAGGCAGCCTCGCGGTGGCCGGCGGTGCCGATGTGGCCGCCGCCGTCACCGAGCTGATCGGGCAGGCGGCCGGGTCCGGCTACCAGCACGTGGTAGCCACCCGCGACCACCACATCGCCCCTGGCGGCCATTTCTCCGCGAACCCCGACTTCGCCCACTCCTGGCCGGCGCACTGCGTCGCGGGTACGGAGGGCGTCGGCTTCCACCCGAACTTCGCCCCGGCGGTCGCCTCCGGCGCGATCGACGCCGTGTTCGACAAGGGGGCGTACGCGGCGGCGTACAGCGGGTTCGAGGGGGCCGACGAGAACGGCGTGAAGCTGGCCGACTGGCTGCGGGCCAGGGCGGTCGCGGAGGTGGACGTGGTGGGCATCGCCACGGACCACTGTGTGCGGGCCACCGCGCTCGACGGGGTGCGGGAGGGGTTCCGTACGCAGGTGCTGCTGGATCTGACCGCGGGAGTTGCCACGGAGACGACTGAGCGGGCGCTGGAGGAGATGCGTGAGGCGGGGGTCGAGCTGACCGGGAAGCCGGTGGTTGCGTAGCGCCGAGCGCTCCAGGGGGTGCCGCGATTGGTGGTCTGGCGGCTGCGGCGCTCGTTGTGGCTGGTCGCGCAGTTCCCCGCGCCCCTTAGGGCGTTGCGGCGGGCCTTCTGAGCAGTGCTCTGATCGGGTGCCACAGTTCCTGCATCAGGTCCGGGCCTGCTACGACACCGTTGTCAGGGGCTGTGCGCCATATCAGGCCGTCGGGGTGGTGCAGGACCGCCGTGATCTCGTCCGGGGTCGGTGGGGCGGCGTTGCCTCGCAGGTACACCGCGCGCATGCCCAGGTTGCGGAGCCTGGTCAGGGCTCGGGCGCGGTTCTGGGCGTGTACGAGGACACGGACGCAGCCCGTGCCGTCGGCGGTGGGTCTGGGCAGGTTCAGCGCCACCACCACGCTGCCGGTCGGCAGCTTGCAGAAACCTCCTGCGGCCATGCGGTCACACCCCCGTGCGAGTCGGTGTCAGGGTCGGTACCGGTGCCGTCGCCGGCACCGGTGTCAATAACGGAAGCACAGGGTGCACCTAAACACGAGCGGCGGCAACCCCGCCAGGGGGTCACCGCCGATCATGCTCTGACCTGGGAAAACGCGAATTACTTCGCTGCCGGACCGACCTCGACCTCGATCGTCGAGCCGTCCTTGGCCTCCTTGACGATCTTGATCTTGGTGTTGGTGTCAGTGATCTTGACACCCGCGGTCGGGGTCGCCGCGTCGTAGTACGTGTTGGTCCGGTCGTTGAAGACCGGCACGCCCGCACGCGACGGGATCCTGGCCGCGACGTCCGCGTTGTGCAGCGTCATGCCGTCCGTGCGGTACCGGCTGAACGGCGCGTCGTAGGACTGGACGCGGTTGCGCATCAGCGTGCCGTCGGTCCACTTCAGCGGGGCCGGGTGGGAGTCGATCGGGAGGACCAGGCCGACACCGGGGTGCTTGCTGGTGTTGTTGTCCTGCTGGGAGGTGTCCCACTTCCAGATCAACAGGCCGTTCTGGTAGGCGTAGTGCTCCACCCAGGACGGACGGGTCGTCGAGAAGCCGAAGTTGTACGGGCCCGTCTTCAGGGTCTTGTCGTACGACACGTACTGACGGTTCTCGGCGATGTAGTACTGCGCGAAGTCACCCGTGATGGACGCGCCGATGCGGGAGAAGCCCTTGGTCTTCCAAGCGGCGTCAGCGCTCTCGGCGTTGTCGGAGAACAGGGCCGTGCCGTCGGCGGTCACGGTGATCTCGTCGGCCGCGAAGCCCTTCTGGGCCACGCCGCCGTCCGTCTGGTAGCGGAAGCGCAGGTCGATCTTCTTGCCGGCGTAGGCGTTCAGCGGGAAGACGAGCTTCTTGTACGCGTCCACCGTGCCGGTGATCGCCGGCTTGCCGCTGGCGTCCTTCGGCAGGGCCGTGCCGTCGACGGTGCCGTCGATGGCGGTCCAGTTGGCGCCGCCGTCGGTCGAGACCTCGGTGTAGAGCCAGTCGAACTCGGCCTCGATGTCGTACCAGCCGTCCAGCGTCAGCGAGGCGGCGGACTTGCCGGTGAGGTCGACGGAACGGGTCAGCGTGTTGGCGAGGTTGTCGCCCTTGCCGCTCCACCACTGGTTCGCGCCCTGCGCCGGGGCGACGATCTCGGTGGTGACCTTCTTCTTGGGCAGCTCGACCACGAGGGCCTGCTTGTGCTTGGTGTTGTACTCGGCGACGCCCAGCTTGTGCCACGAACTCGTCGCGGCCTTGGCGGTGTCGTACTTCAGCCAGCCCAGCTGCAGCTTGTCCCAGGCGGTCATGTCGCCGGGCAGGTCACCGATCTCGTTCTTGCCGGTGCCGAGCCAGGAGCCGGAGGACATCAGGGTCCAGAAGCCGGTGGAGTTCTCGCCGCCGGAGGTGTCGTAGTGGTCCGGCAGACCGAGGTCGTGGCCGTACTCGTGGGCGTAGACGCCCAGGCCGCCGTTCTCCGGCTGGACGGTGTAGTCGCCGACCCAGATGCCGGTGGAGCCGATCTGCGCGCCGCCCAGCTTGTTGTCGGCGGGGCCGGTGGCACCCGCGTCGGTGCCGAACGCGTACCAGCGGTGGGCCCAGATCGCGTCCTCGCCCTGTGCGCCGCCGCCGGCGGACTCGTCCTCACCGGCGTGCACGATCTGGAAGTGGTCGATGTAGCCGTCGGGCTCGTTGAAGTCGCCGTCGCCGTCGAAGTCGTAGCGGTCCCACTGGTCGAACTTCGCCACGTCCGCCTTGATGTCGGCGTCGGACCGGCCGGCCGCCTTCTGCTGGTCGACCCAGGCGTTCAGGCCGTCGCTGACGACGTTCCAGACGCTGGAGCAGTTGGTCTGGCCGCAGGCGTTGTTGCCGTAGCGGGCCTCGTTGTACGGGACCTTGACCCAGTCGGCGACCTCGCCCTCGACCGAGTAGCGGCCCGAGGACTGCTTCTCGTAGTACTTCTTCACCGACTCGGTCTTCTTGCCGGTGCCGAAGTAGAGGTCCTGGTAGTGCTTCTGGTTGTAGTC
>JABFVM010000455.1 GCA_013362785.1 Streptomyces sp.
ACGTCGCCCTCGACTTCGGTACGGCAGGGCTGTTCGGCCCGCTCATCGAGGAGCGCTACGGCGGCACCGCGCTGCGGCTGCGTGACCTGTTCCGGGTGCTCGAACAGCTCATGGCCGTCGACGCGGGCCTGGCCACCTGGGTCGGCAGCTCCGTCCTTCTCGGCACCCGGGCGGTGTCCGCCTGGGGCGGCGACCTACTCCGGGACCGCTGGCTGCCGCCGCTGGCCGAGGGGCGCGTGCTGGGCGCGTACGCCCAGACCGAGCCGGGCGCGGGCAGCGACTTCTCCGGCATCACCACGCGGGCCCACCGCACGGCCGACGGCGGCTTCCGCCTGACCGGCACGAAACACTGGATCGGCAACGGCACCTGGGCGGGCGTCGTCACGGTCGTCGCGCGTACGTCGGGCGGCAGCGGCAGCGGCAGCGGCAGCGGGGCCGGGGCCGGGGCGCGAAGACGCGGGGCCGGGCGGGTGCCGGGCGGCATCGGCGCCGCGCCCTCCGCCTCCGCCCCGCCCTCCGCGGTCACCGCGCTCGCCGTGCCCACGACCTCCGCGGGCGTGTGCCCCGGGGCCGAACACCTCACCCTCGGCCTGCGCGGCATGGTGCAGAGCCGGCTCCGCTTCGACGACGTCGCCGTGGCCGCCGATGCCGAGCTGGGCGACGGGCGGGGCCGGGCCGTGGCGTTCGACTCCATGGGGCTGACCAGGCTGGCCGTGGCCGCCTGCGCCGTCGGTGCGATGAAACGCTGCGTCCAGTTGTTCCACCGGTACGCCACCCGCCGCGCCATGTCCGGGGTGCCGCTGGCCGATCGAGCCGCCACCCGGGCCGCCCTGGCCACCATGATCGCCCGCACGGACACCGCGGACGCGCTGGTCTACGGGCTTGCCGACCGGCTGGACGAAGGGCAGAACATCGCCCTCGAACCCGTCGTCGCCGCCAAGGTGCTCGCCTCGGAGTGGGCGGTCGACTCGGCCGACGCACTGGTCCAACTCCTGGGCGGACGCGGCTACGACGAGGCGAACCTCGCCGGACGGCTGCACCGGGACGTACGTGTCTACCGGATCTTCGAGGGAGCCACGGAGGCCTTGGCCGACTTCCTGGGCCGCCGCGCCCTGGCCCGCCCCGCCGCCCTGCACCGGCTCCTGGCCACGGAGTGCGGTCCGGACGTCGCCGCGCGCGTCGCCGCCGCGCTCGCCCGGCTGCGTGAGCGCGGCGCCGACACCGAGGACGCCGGTGTCACCGGTGACACCGGTGACCGTCCGGGCGACGTCCACAACGCGCCCGTCGCCAGGGCCGTGATGTGGGCCCTCGCTTCGGCAGCGGCCCAGCGCGCCCCGGCGCATGCCGCCCGTTACGCGGCGCAGGGCCTCGACACCGCCCTCGCCGCGCTCGACGGGCCGCGCCCCCGTCTGCTGACCGCCACCGAAGTCGAGGCGACGCTCGCCCGGTACGAACGGCGCATCGCCGACCCGGACTTCGCACTGCCCGGCGCCGACCTGGACCTCGACCCGCTGCTCCGCCCGCGCGCAACGGCGCGTCCCGGCCCGCGGGCAGCGGTGAAGCCAGAAAGGGAAACCCCCGTGAGGACAAGTGAAACCCCCATGAGGACAGGGGAAACCCCCATGACGACAAGGGAAACCCCATGATCGACCAGCCCCCGACGGCCCCGTCCCGCCCACCGCACTATCTGGCCTGGCCTGTCCGCCGGGTGACGGTCACGCCGTCCATGTGCGGTCAGACCTCCCTCCTGGCGGCCCGGATCGGCGACTGGACCTGGGAGACCGTCTCGCAGCAGTGCGGACTCGACGTCCTGCGTGCCACCACCACGGCGGGCCTGCCCACCTACCTCGCCTTCCACTACGTCCGCCTGCGCGGCAGCGACCGGATGCCGCTGCACACCCCCGGCTTCGGCGACCCCCTGACCGTGCACTCCCAGGCATTCGACTTCGGCGGCGAGTCCGTCCTCACCCTGCACCGACTGGCGCCGGGCGACGGAACCGGCGAAGGCACCCGCCAACCTCCGGATCCGGACGAGTTCTGGGACCGGCCCCGCCCGGACTGCCTCTACGCGGAGACCTTCAACCGCTGGATCTGCCGCTCCCGGCCGGACAGCAACGCCACCCTCGTCAGCGCGTCGCCCGTGGGCTTCACCCACCGCCACCTGCCACGGCTGCCGGAGCGCTACTCCCCGCGACCGCTGACCCGCGCCGCCCGCCACCGGGGATCACTGCTCGACGGCCCCCCACCCGGGACGCACCTGCTCTCCCCGCCCTTCACCACCGACCACCAGGTCGACCCCGTCCGCGACCTCAACGGCGTCGGACTCGTCTACTTCGCCGCCTACTTCGCCATCATCGACGCGGCCGTCCTCGCCTACTGGCGCCACCTGGGCCGCAGCGACGCGGCCTTCCTCCAGCGACGCGTCACCGACCAACAGCTGTGCTACTTCGGCAACGTCGACACCGACACCACCATGCGCATCAGCGTTCGCGCCCACACCGGACCAGCCGCCCCGCAGGGCGAGGAGACGCTCGACATCGACGTCCGTGAGCGCGCCACGGGAAGACTCCTCGCGGTGTGCGCCATCCGCCTCCAAGGGAGCAAGCCATGACGTACACCAGCGCGCCCCTCCGCCCGCGGGCCACCGCCGCCCTGCACCGCGCCGTCGAGGAGATCCTCCAACTCCCGCCCCCGGACTACACCCTTGACCGGACACTCACCGAGCTGGGCGCCGACTCCGTCGATCAGGTCGAGATCCTCACGCAGGTCCTCGACGCGCTGGAACTCGACCGCGCACTGCCGTCCCACGCCCACGGCCGAACCCTGAACGAACTGCTGGACGAGATCTGCCCACCGACCCGCCCGGAGTACCCGACCCGCCCGGAGTACCCGACCCGCGCGGACCACCCGGGCCGCGCGGACCACCCGGGCCGCCCGGAGCACCCGGGCCGCCCGGAGCACCCGGCCCGTTGAAGCGCCGAGTCAACGCCAACTCCCCGCGCCTCCCTCCGCCGTATCTTCCGCCCCGCCCTTGGCGGCAGCCCCCCAAACCCCCGCCGCCACGCCCTCCGTGAAGTCGGTCGGCGGGGGATCGTTCGGTAGTTGTGCGGGGGCCGTCGTGCCCTTCTTGGTGCCCGGTCGGTCCGCGAACAGGGCGACCGTCAGGGCGAGTCGGCGGTCGTATCCGGTGGTCCACACGGTTCGTCGGGTGATGCCGCCGCCCGCGCCGCCGGTGGCGAACACCTTCCCCGGGACGACGCCGACAGCGGCGCCGGGACCGGCGTCGGTGCCGATGGCGGCGGCCGGTGTCGGTCCGGCCCCCATCCGCAGGCCCGCCACGAGCGCCTCCTTCTCGTCCAGCACGCGCCGCACCTCGGGGCGGGCCCGGTAGACGGTGCGGCCCTCCTGGGTGATGCGGGCGACGGTGTACGGCGTGGCGTGGTCGCCGTTCGCCGCGAGTGTCGCGTACGCCGAGGTCAGGTTCAGCGGCGTCGGTGCCGCCGTCCTCAGCAGCCGGCGCAACGGCTCGCCCGCCCGCTCCATGCCCTTGAACGGCTCCAGGGCCGTCCCCGCCTCCACCGCCCCGCTCACCGCGTCGTTGAACGGCTGGCGCGCGTAGTCCGAACCCCCGTACAGCAGCCGTACGGCACCGTCGCCGGGCACCAGTCCCACGACCGCGGTGTGCACACGGACGCCGCGTTTGCCCCCCGGGTGCTCCTGGGCCAGTTGCGTGGCGCGGTCCTGGAGGGCCAGGTCGAGGGTGGTCGTGACGCTGTAGCCGCCGCTCGCGAGCTGGTCCTCGGTGATGCCGAGCCGGTCGGCGGCCTCCTCCGCGGCGATGTCGATCAGATACTGCCGCTGCCCCTCGGTCTCGCCCGGGGGATAGAACCGGAACGCCGGGAAACGCGCCCCGGCCCGCTGCTCCGCCGTGATGCTCCCGCTCGCCGCCATCGCGTCCAGCACCCACTCCCAGCGGCCCTCCAGCTTCGCGGTCACCTTCCGGTCCGAGCCCGCCTTCTCGTAGTAAGACGGGATGTTGACGATGGAGGCCAGCGCCGCGCCCTGCGCGACGTCGAGGTTCTTCGCGTCCACACCGAAGTAGTTGCGCGCGGCGGACTGGATGCCGGCGGCGCCCCGGCCGAAGTAGACGGTGTTGAGGTAGCCCTCCAGGATCTCGTCCTTGCCGCGGGTGCGGTCCAGCTTGATCGCGACGAGCGCCTCGCGCGCCTTGCGGGACAGCGACCGCTCCGGGCTGAGCAGCGCGTTCTTCACATACTGCTGGGTGATGGTGGAGCCGCCCTGCGGGTCGTCGCCGGTCAGCGTCGCGAGCGTGGCCCGCGCGATGGCCCGCGGCGAGATCCCGCTGTCCGTACGGAACGAGCGGTTCTCCGCGGCGATCACCGCCTCCTGCACATGCCGGGGGACCGCGGCCAACGGGACGTCCTGCCGGTCGACCGGTCCACGCCGGCCCAGATAGGCGCCGCCCGAGTCCAGGAACACGGTGCTCTGGGTGACGGTCTCGGGATGCGGCTTCGGAATCGGCGTCAACTGGTACGCCACGACGGCCGCCGCGCACAGCGTCGCGATCAGGGCGAGCAGCGCGTAGAGGAGCCGACGGAGGCGCCGACCCCGGGTGCGCCGGAACCGGACCCGCAACGACGTACGCGCCCGCGGGTGCTTCGCTGCTTCCGGCGCCTTTTCCGGCGCCTT
>JABFVM010000109.1 GCA_013362785.1 Streptomyces sp.
GTCGTCGGCCCCAAGCTGCGCGGCTGGTACGACCGCCGGCAGCTCCTGGAGGTCGGCGTCACCATCGCCAACTCCGGCCGCCGCTGGACCGGCCTGGACCGCCGCGAACAGGACCAGGGCCAGCACGACCACGTCCGGTCCGTGCTGTCCGTGTCCACCGCCGGCATGCTGATCAGGCGCGACGTCTTCGAACAACTCGGCGGCTTCGACCGGCGACTGCCCCTGATGCGCGACGACGTCGACCTGTGCTGGCGCGCCACCGCCGCCGGCCACCGCGTCCTCGTCGCCCCCGAGGCGGTCGTACGACACGCCGAGGCGGCCTCCCGCGAGCGCCGCACCGTCGACTGCGTCGGCCGCACCGCCGCCTCCCCGCACAAGGTCGACAAGGCCGGTGCCGTCTACACCCTGCTGGTCAACACGCGCACGGCCGTGCTGCCCTGGGTCCTGCTGCGCATCATGCTCGGCACGGTCCTGCGGACCCTGGCCTACCTCGTGGGCAAGGTCCCCGGGCAGGCCCTCGACGAGATCCGCGGCTTCATGGGCACAATGCTGCGCCCCGAGCGGATCATCGCCGGGCGGCGCAGGCGCGGGAGTCCCGTCATCGACAAGGGCGAGCTGCGGGCGCTGTTCCCGCCGCCCGGCGCGACCGTGCGGGCCACCGCCGAACAGGTCGCGAGCAGCGTCGTCGGCAGCTCCGACCCCGAGGTCGCCGCCGGAGCGGGACGGCACGGCAGCGCGATCGAGTCCGGGCCCGGCGGCGACGACGCGGACTTCCTGGAGATCGAGCAGTTCGCCCGCGTCAAGCGCATTGCCCGCAAGCCGGGCCCCGTGCTCTTCCTGGCGCTGCTGCTCGTCTCGCTGATCGCCTGCCGTGAACTCCTCGGCGGCGGCGCCCTCGCGGGCGGGGCGTTGCTGCCCGCCCCGGCCGACTCCGGCGAGCTGTGGTCCCGTTACCTGGACGCCTGGCACCCGGTGGGCGCCGGTGGCACGCCGTCCGCCCCGCCGTATCTCGCGATCGTGGCGATGTTCGCCTCGCTGCTGCTGGGCTCGACCGGGCTGGCCGTGACGATCCTGTTGGTCTGCTCGGTGCCGCTGGCCGGTTTCACCGCCTACTTCGCGTCCCGGCCGCTCGTCGAGTCCCGCCTCCTGCGCGCGTGGGCGGCCGTCGCCTACGCCTTCCTGCCCGCCGCCACCGGCGCCCTGGCCGGCGGCCGCATCGGCACCGCCGTCCTCGCCGTCCTGCTGCCGCTGATCGCCCGCGCGGGCGTCGCGGCGAGCGGCCTGACGAACGGCTCCGGCGCACGCGGCAGTTGGCGCGCCACCTGGGCGTACGCACTGCTGCTGACCATCACCACGGCCTTCACGCCGATCGTGTGGCCGATCGCGCTGGTCCTCGGACTCGCACTGCTGGCGGTGCGGCGCACCGACATCACCGCGTACGGCCTGCGCTTCCTGGCCCAGTTCGGCGTGCCCCTGCTGGTTCTCGCGCCCTGGTCGCTGTCGCTGTTCCCGTTCGGCTTCTTCCAGGAGGCCGGTCTGGAGTACGGCGCCTCGGCCGCGTCCGCCCTGGACCTGCTCGGCGCCGGACCGGGCGGGCCCGGCACCGTCAGCGGGCTGATGCTCGTCGGCGTCGTACTGGCCGCGCTGGCCGCCCTGCTGCGCTCCGAGCGCCACTTCGGCATCTGGACCGCCTGGGCGGTCGCCCTGGTCGGCCTCGTCTTCGCGGCCCTCTCCAACAGCTCCACCTGGGCCGGCCCCGCGACCCTCGTCTACGGCATCGCCCTCCTCGCCGCCGCGGTGCTCGGCGCCGACGGGGCACGCTCGCGCGTGGCCGAGCAGAGCTTCGGCTGGCGCCAGCCGGTCGCCGCGCTGATCGCCTTCGCCGCGGCCGCGGGCCCGCTGCTCGTCGCCGCCGGCTGGATGATCCGCGGCGCCGACGGACCGCTGGAGCGGCGCGACCCCGTGCAGGTACCCGCGTTCGTCGCGGAGGACAGCAACACCCGCGACCAGGCCCGCACCCTCGTCCTCGACAGCGAGTCCACGGCCCAGGTCGGCTACATGCTGGTCCGCGGCTCCGGCGCCCGCCTCGGCGACGCCGAACTGGCCACGGCCGACGGGGAGAACCCCAAGCTCGACAAGATCGTCGCCAACCTCGTCGCCGGCTCAGGCGCCGACCAGGTCGACCAGCTGGGCGCGTTCGCGGTGCGTTACGTCCTCGTCCACAAGGGCGCGCCCCGCGAGGTCGCGCGCGTGCTGGACGCCACGCCCGGCCTGATGCGGCTGAGCGAGCAGAACGGCAGTGCGCTGTGGCGGGTCGACCGGCAGGTGTCGCGGGCGGCCATCGTCGCCGGGGCCGCGTCCGGCTCCGGGGCGGAGCCGGGGGCCGGTGCGCCGCAGCCCGTCGCCGCCGGACCCGTCGACATCCACACGACCATTCCCAGCGGAGCCGACGGGCGCGTCCTGCGCCTCGCCGACAGCGCCAACGACGGCTGGACGGCCACCCTGGACGGCAGGCCGCTCACCGCCACCACGGTCGACGGCTGGGCCCAGGGCTTCGAACTCCCCACCACCGGCGGCAGGCTGGACGTCACCTACGACGACCCGGTCGGCCACACCGCCTGGCTGTGGACCCAGGGCTTCCTCGCCCTCGTCCTCGTCGTGATGGCGCTCCCGGGACGTCGCCGCGACATCGACGACGACCTGCCCGAGGAGGCACCCGTCCCCGCCGAGGCCATGGCGGGCGAGGGCCGACGGGCCCGTCGGCTGCGCGCCCAGGCCGAGGCCGAGGCCGAAGAGGCGGGTCAGGGCGGGGAGTTCCCGCCTCCTCCTGCGGAGGAGGCGCCCGGTGCCGCCATTCCGCAGCAGTCGTCCTACGGCGAGTGGGACACGCCCAGCTACGCCGGCGCCGAGTACGGCGGCTACGGCGGCGACCAGTACCAGGGCGGCCAGCAGTACCCGGCGGGCGCCGCCTACGACCAGACGTATCAGGCGGATCCCTACCAGGGCGGCCAGTACGACCCGTACGCCTACGGCGGACAGTCCCAGGCGGGGGCGTACGACCAGTCGTACGACGCCTCGTACGACCAGACGCAGACGTACCAGCCGGGTTACGACCCCACGTACGACCCGGCGCAGCCGCCTCCGCACGGCAGTGAGCGTTCCGACGGGAGCCAGCAGTGAACCGCACGACCCTGTCCCTGATCGCCGGCGCCTCGGCCCTCGCCGCCATAACCGGGGTCGCGGCGCTCACCATGCCGGGCGCGACCGGGACGAACCCCGCCAAGGCGGCCGCCGAGCTGCCCGTGGAGCGTACGAGCCTGGTGTGTCCGGCGCCGAGCACCTCGGACCTCGCCGAGACGACCTACACGTCGTTCACGCCCGTCACCAAGGGGACGGGGAACGACGGGAAGGCGGAACTGCGCTCCGGGGTGGGGGAATCGGGCGCCGCGGCTGACGCGAAGGGCAAGAAGGCCGGTGACGCGGGCAAGGTCGGCAAGTCCGGCAAGTCCGTGCTGACCGCGAAGGAGCCGGGCAAGCCGGTCAGTGAGGACGCGTCCGGGGGCGACTCTCCGCCGCTCATCGGGACCGCCGACGGGAAGTTCGCGCCCGGCTGGACCGTGCAGGAGACCACCGAGGTCGCGGCGGGTACGGGGCGTGGAGTGCAGGGCGTCAACTGCACCGCGCCGGACACCGAGTTCTGGTTCCCGGGTGCCAGTACGGCTCCCGACCGCACGGACTACGTGCATCTGACCAATCCCGACGACTCCGTCGCCGTCGTCGACATCGAGCTGTACGGCAAGGACGGGGCCCTGGAGACCACGGTGGGGGAGGGCATCAAGGTTCAGCCGCATTCCGATGAGCCGATCCTGCTGTCCACGCTCACCAGTGAGAAGCAGGACAACGTCACCGTGCACGTGAACGTGCGCGGTGGTCGGGTGGGGGCCTCGGTGCAGGCGCTGGACGACAAACTCGGCGGGGACTGGCTGGCCGCGTCCGCCGATCCCGCGGAGAGCCTCGTGCTGCCGGGCATCCCGAAGGACGCCACCGCTGTGCGGCTGGTCGCGTTCACACCGGGGGACGCGGACGCGGATCTGAAGGTGCGGCTCGCGTCGCCGTCCGGGGCGATCACGCCCGCCGGGAACGAGACGCTGCACGTCAAGGCCGGTATGACGAGTGCGGTGGATCTTGGTGACGTGATGCGGGGCGAGGCGGGGTCGTTGGTGCTGACGCCCACGGACGGGAGCGCCGCGCCGGTGGTCGCTGCGGTGCGGGTGGTGCGCGGGAAGGGCGCCAAGCAGGAGACGGCGTTCATCCCGGCCAGCCGGCCCGTCGGTGCGCGGGCGACGGTGGTGGACAACCGGGCGAAGGGCACGACGCTGTCCGTGACGGCGCCGTTCGGCTCCGCGAAGGTCAAGATCACGGCGTCGGCCGGGAGCGAGGGCGGTACGGCGGCGTCCAAGACGTACACGATCAAGTCCGGGACGACGCAGGATGTCGAGGTGCCGGTGCCCGGCGGAGTGAAGGGCACCTACGCGCTGACCGTCGAGTCGTTGTCGGGCGGGCCGGCGTACGCGTCGCGGACGCTGACGGTGACTTCGGAGGGCGTGCCCGGCTTCACGGTGCAGGCGATGCCGGATGACCGGGGGATGGTGGCTGTGCCCGAGGCGGACGAGGACCTGTCGGTGCTGCAGAAGTAGGGCGG
>JABFVM010000355.1 GCA_013362785.1 Streptomyces sp.
AGCTGCTTCTCGTCCAGGACGCCGAGGACGTACGACTGGTCCTTGGCCATGTCGGAGGCGCGGTGCAGTTCGCGGGTGCCGTCCTCGTTCAGTACGACCGTCGCGTAGTGGCCGGTGCAGACCGCGTCGAAGCCGAGGGCCAGCGCCTTGTCGAGCAGGGCCGCGAACTTGATCTTCTCGTTGCAGCGCAGGCAGGGGTTCGGGGTGCGGCCGGCCTCGTACTCGGCGATGAAGTCCTCGACGACGTCCTCGCGGAAGCGGTCGGCGAGGTCCCAGACGTAGAACGGGATGCCGATGACGTCGGCGGCGCGGCGGGCGTCGCGGGAGTCCTCGATGGTGCAACAGCCCCGCGCGCCCGTGCGGAAGGATTGGGGGTTCGCGGAGAGCGCGAGGTGGACGCCTGTCACGTCGTGGCCCGCTTCGGCCGCGCGGGCGGCGGCGACGGCGGAGTCGACCCCGCCGGACATGGCGGCGAGGACGCGGAGGGGGCGGGAGGGCTGCGCGGTGTCAGTCATAACCCTTCCAGGGTAAGGGGGCGCGGGAACCAGGGCCCCCGAGTATCCGTTGACGATCACATGGGACAGCGGAAGGCTTCGAAGGACGGCGACCGGAAGGTCGGTCGTCGCGCGTTGCTCATCGGCGGTACGGCGGCCGCGGTGGGCTCGGCCGTGCTGGCCCGCGACGAGCTGGCACGCCTGTGGTGGCGGGTGCCCGGCGTGGAGAAGCCGCGCAAGGAGGGCGAGGTCGACTACGCCGGGGCGCGCTGGGTGGCGGCGTCGGACGCCAACTGGCGGCGGGCGGACCGGCCCGACGACTACGGCATCGACATGGTGATCATCCATGTCACCCAGGGCAGTTTCGACAGCGCGGTGAAGGTGTTCCAGGACCCGGAGCACGGGGCGGCCGCGCACTACATCGTCCGCAAGGACGGCCATGTCACACAGATGATCCGCGAGCTGGACGTGGCGTACCACGCGGGCAACCGCGACTACAACGAGCGCAGTGTCGGCATCGAGCACGAGGGCTTCGTGGAGCGGCCGCAGGACCTCACGGACGAGATGTACGAGGCGTCCGCGCGGCTCACGGCCCGGATATGCGCGCGCTACGACATACCCGTCGACCGCGAGCACATCATCGGGCACGTGGAGGTGCCGGGGACCGACCACACGGATCCCGGCGAGCACTGGGACTGGGACCGGTACATGAAGCTGGTGCGGGCGGCGGCGCGTACGGCTCCCGCGTAGCGCTCTGCCGGGCGCCGAGCGCCCCACGACGCCGGCATGATCCAAACGACAGGCCCTAGGTGAGCCCTGCCGCCCGTGCCCGTTCCACCGCCGGGCCGATCGCCTTGGCGACCGCTTCGACGTCGGCCTCGGTGGAGGTGTGGCCGAGGGAGAAGCGGAGGGTGCCGCGGGCCAGGTCGGGATCGGTGCCGGTGGCCAGGAGGACGTGGCTGGGCTGGGCGACGCCCGCGGTGCAGGCGGAGCCGGTGGAGCACTCGATGCCCTGGGCGTCCAGGAGGAGGAGCAGGGAGTCGCCCTCGCAGCCCGGGAAGGTGAAGTGCGCGTTGGCCGGGAGGCGGCCGTCGGGTGCCGGGTCGCCGCCGAGGATCGCGTCCGGCACCGCCGTACGGACCGCGTCGACCAGGGCGTCGCGCAGGGTGCCGATCTCGGATGCGAACCAGTCGCGCTGTTCGGCGGCGAGGCGGCCGGCGACCGCGAAGGACGTGATGGCGGGGACGTCGAGGGTGCCGGAGCGGACGTGGCGTTCCTGGCCGCCGCCGTGCAGGACGGGGACGGGGGTGTACTCACGGCCGAGGATCAGGGCGCCGATGCCGTACGGGCCGCCGATCTTGTGGCCCGACACCGTCATCGCGGCGAGCCCGGAGGCGGCGAAGTCGACGGGGACCTGGCCGAAGGCCTGGACGGCGTCGGCGTGCAGCGGGACGTCGAACTCCCTTGCCGCGTCGGCCAGTTCACGGACCGGCATCACGGTGCCGATCTCGTTGTTGGCCCACATCACGGTGGCCAGGGCGACATCGTGGGGGTCGCGGGCGATGGCCTCGCGCAGCGCGTCCGGGTGGACCCGCCCGTGGGCGTCGACCGGGAGGTACTCGACGGTGGCGCCCTCGTGATCGGCGAGCCAGTGGACGGCGTCGAGTACGGCGTGGTGCTCGACGGGGCTGGCCAGGACGCGGGTGCGGCTGCGTGCCGGGTCGGCGTCGCGGCGGGACCAGTACAGGCCCTTGACCGCGAGGTTGTCGGCCTCGGTGCCGCCGGAGGTGAAGACGACCTCGCTGGGGCGGGCGCCGAGCGCTTCCGCGAGGGTCTCGCGGGCCTCCTCGACGGTGCGCCTCGCGCGTCGGCCGGATGCGTGGAGGGAGGACGCGTTGCCGGTGATGCTCAGCTGGGCGGTCAGCGCCTCTGCCGCCTCCGGGAGCATGGGGGTGGTCGCGGCGTGGTCGAGGTAAGCCATGGTGGCGACGATTCTACGGCGCCCTGGTGAGCGCCCCTGAGCCAAGGGCCCCGGGTGGCAGCGGACGCTAGAAGCTCCAGGACAGCGTGCTGTCGATCTGCATCAGCGCCACCAGGACCAGCAGGTCCGCGACGCCGAGCCCCATCCCCAGGTAGGCGCGGCCCTTGCGAGCCGTGCCGCGCCAGAGGGACGCCGCCGCCAGGACGATGGCGGTCGGGCCGAGGAAGACGTTGAAGACCAGGAGGCCGAGGAGGCCGAGGATGAAGGACGCCACGGCCATGCCGTCGGCGTCGCGGGTGCGCGTGCGGGTGCCGGGGCGGGGGGTGGCCGGTGCGGTGAGTTGCATGGTTTGTCAGCTCCTGAGGAGTCGGTTCGGTCCGGTCGATGGGGTCAGTTGCGGCGGGCGTGACGCTCGCGGGCGGCGAAGATGCCCAGCCAGAGGGCGATCACGGCGGCGGCGACAGCGGTGAAGGCGAGCGGTGCGTGGGCCACGGCGCCCAGCAGCACACCCAGCAGCAGGAGTGCGGCGACGAGGAACAGCATGGGTCGGATCCCCCTTCGAGATCTCTCTTGCGTGGATCTCTCTCGTTACGTTTCGGTGAACAGTTGTAGTAACAGTTGTTCACTGACTCCCAAGTCTAGCGCGCCCCACGGCTTTTCAATTCCAGAGAACAGTTGTTAACTGCATGGCATGAGTCACACCCTCGGCATTCGGCAGGCCCAGAAACAGAAGACCCGACAGGCGCTCCTGGACGCGGCGTTGGGACTGCTGGAGGAGCAGAGCCTGAGCAGTCTGGGGCTGCGCGAGGTCACGCGCGAGGTCGGCGTCGCCCCGACCGCCTTCTACCGGCACTTCCGCTCCACCGCCGACCTCGGCGTCGCCCTCGTCGAGGAGGCGCTGGGCAGTCTGCACCCGATGATCCGCAAGATCGTCACCTCCGCCGGCGACAGCGACCTGCGCATAGAACGCGCCGTCGAGCTGATCGCCCGGCATGTCGACACGCACCCGGCCCACGTCCGCTTCATCGCCCGGGAACGGCACGGCGGGGTGCAGTCGGTGCGCGAGGCGATCCAGGACCAACTGGCCCAGTTCGCCGAGGAGGTGAAGGTCGCACTCACCAAGGACCCGGTCTCCAGCGGCTGGGGCGACGACGACCTCCTCATGCTCGCCAACCTCTACGTCGACCAGATGCTGATGACGGCCTCCCTGTTCCTGGACGCCCTGGAGGAGCCGGAGGAGGAGCGGGAGCGCGTCGCCCAGGTCGCGACCCGTCAGATGCGGCTGATCAGCATCGGGCGCGAGCACTGGCTGGACTGAGCACGGCAACACGACACAACACACCAGGGGCGGCACCCCCGTTCACCGGAAGTACCGCCCCTGACATACGACGACCTGCGTCAGCTTTCGGCCGACATCAGTTCTTGGACTCCGACGCCGCCGCGCTCGGCGCACCGCTCGGCGCCCCACTGGGAGCCGCCCCGCCACCCTGGCCACCACCGCCGGGACCACCGCAGCCGCCACCCTGCCCACCGCCCGGACCGCCCTGCCCGCCACCCTGGGCACCGCCCTGCCCCCCGCCGGGGGCACCACTGGGCGCCCCGCTCGGCGCACCCGAGGGCGCACCGGACGACTGGGCGGTCGGCGCACCCGATGGAGCACCGCTCGGTGCCCCACTCGGCGCACCGCTGGGCGCCCCGGACGGCTGCCGGCACGACGACGACTGCTGACCGGAGTTGCCGCTGTTCGAGTCCGACGAGGAGTCGCCGGATCCGCAGGCCGCCAGGGCCAGGGGCGAGAGCGCCAGCAGGGCCACGGCGGGGAGGAGACGCGCACGCTTCATGAGAAACAGCTCCATGGAAGATGAGGAAAGTCCTTGGAGCCGGAACTCAACCAACGCCGCTTAGGGCTTCCTTGAGGTCCTGCTGTTGATCACCTGTGCGCCGGGCAAAGCGCCACCCAAGACACCTCGCCGACCTGCGCGTTTCCTCGGAGCCTCGCACTACTCGCTGGTACAGGCTCGTGACAGAACGGGGCCTCAGCCCAGCCGCACCCGCGCCAGCTGCCTCGACTGGGCCACCAGCCGGTCCGCGCTGTCCCAGACCTCCGCGTCCTCCTCCAGGAACCCGCCCGCGAGGTTGCGCGTCGTGATCGACACCCGCAGCGGGCCCGGGGCCGGGCGGCAGCGTATGTGGACCGTGAGTTCGACCGTGGGGACCCAGCCGGAGATGCCGATCTCGAAGGCGGTCGGCGGCAGGGCGTCCACCGCGAGCAGCAGGGACAGCGGGTCGGCGTCGCGGCCGTCTTTGAGGCCGAACCAGGCCCGCATCTCACCCTTGCCGGACGGCTGGCCCAGTGCCCAACCGAGGGTCGACGGGTCGAGCTTGAGCATCAGGCGGTCGGCGATCGCCGAGCTGCCCGACACCGGCGCGGGGCCGTCCTCAGGGCCGAAGCAGTGGTCCATCGGCGGGATCGCGGGCGGCTTTGCCGTCGTACGGACGTCGTCGGGGAGGGCGTCGAGGTCGCCGTAGGAGGCGAGGACGCGGATGCGTTCGACCTCGTTGCCCTGGTCGTCGTACTGGAAGAGCGAGGCCTGGCCGGTGGACAGCGTGCGGCCGGTTCGGACCACGTCCGTGCGCACGACCGCCGGGCCCGGCTGGGACGCGGTCAGGTAGTGCGCGGAGATGGTGAACGGGTCGCCGTGCGGCAGGGCGTCCGCGAGGGCGCGACCGAGGACGGCCAGCAGATAGCCGCCGTTGACGGCACTGATGATGGTCCAGCCGGCGGAGAGGTCGATGTCGTAGACGCCGGGTTCGCGCAAGGTGAGCGCGGTGTCGCGGTCGAACTCGCTGTCGCCGATCGTGGCCCGTGGGGCCGTCGGTGCGGAGGCTGCTTCTGGCATGGATGAACGGTACAACAGCAAACTACTAAGCGGTAGCTTTCTAACCTGGTGGGTAGCCCGCAGGTAGGCCGAAACACATTGAGACCTGGGCAACTTTTCGGTAAGTGTCCCTGGTCGCCCGAAACCCGGAGCCCGTTCTCGCCCTCTATGAGGACATGAGTCTCACCGGGACCCCGTTCCTCTACACGCTTGTCACGCTGTGCGCCGTGGCCGTCGTGCTGCCGCTGGTCCTCTGGTCGCGGGTGCGCGGGCCCAGGGTCGTGCGGACCGTCGCCAGGGTGCTGATGGTGCTGTTCGCCCAGGGCACGGCGGTCGCCCTGGTGTTCACCATGGTCAACAACTCCAACCAGCTGTACGACAACTGGGGCGACCTGCTCGGCACCAGCGACCATGTCGCGGAGGCGGCCGACCTCGGGGTGAACGGCACGGGCGGGATCGCGCTGGAGAAGCTGCCCAAGGTCCGGCAGGCCTTCAAGCCGGCCAAGGGTCCGGGCATGCGCGCGGAGGGCGGTGTGCTCGTCACGCAGCTCAAGGGCCAGGTGTCCGGGGTGCACGCCGAGGTCAACGTCTGGCTGCCGCCGCAGTACCACGAGCCCGCCTACCGCAATCACCGGTTCCCGGTCGTCGAGGTGCTGCCGGGCTACCCGGGCTCGTCGAAGGCCTGGTACGGGACGATGGACGCGCCCCAGCAGCTGGCGCCGCTGATGCGCAGCGGGCAGATCGAGCCGTTCATCATCGTCTCGCCGCGCACCACGCTGCTGCCCGGCAAGGACACCGGCTGCGCGAACATACCCGGCAAGGTCAACGCCGACAGCTGGCTCAGCATCGACGTGCCGAAGATGGTCATGGACAACTTCCGCGCCAAGGCCGCGCCGGACGGCTGGGCCGTCGCCGGGTACTCGGCGGGCGCGCACTGCGCGGCGAAGCTGGCGGTCGCCCACCCCGACCGTTACCGGGCCGCGGTCAGCATGTCGGGGTACAACGACCCCTCCGCCGTACCCCAGTCGCTCGCCGGGAAGTCCCGGGCGCTGCGGGCGGCGAACAACCCGTACATGCTCCTGAAGAACGCCCCTGTCCCGCCGCGCGTCGCGCTCTACATGTCCGGTCAGCCCAACGACGGATACGAGGCGGCGATGGCCCTCAAGGGGGTCGCGAAGGCACCGACGACGGTGAACGTGGTGTTCGTCCCGAAGAACGCGGGCGGCCACACCATGGCGCTGTGGAAGCCGCAGGTCGTGCCCGCGTTCCGCTGGCTGACCGAGGTGATGGGGACGCGGCACGGGGCCCGCACGGAGTCGGGGACTACTCCTCTCGCACCGTCGACCGCCGGTTCCAGGCACGCGGAGCTCGCCAGTGGTACCGCATCGCGAGAAGACGCAGCACGAAAGCCGTAACGGCCGCGAAGGCGCTGGTGAGCGGGGTCAGGGCGTCGTAGCGGATGCACAGGACGACCATCGCGGCGCCGACCATCGCCGGGACCGCGTACAGGTCGCGGTCCCAGCGCAGCAGTGACGGCACCTCGTTGGCCAGGACGTCGCGCAGCACACCGCCGCCCACGGCGGTCGCGAGGCCGAGGCAGGCGGAGGCGGTGAGGCCGAGTCCGTACTCGTACGCCTTCATCGTCCCGGCGACGCAGAACAGACCGAGGCCCGCCGCGTCGAAGACGTTGACGCCGGTCTGGATGCGCTCCACGTGCGGGTGGAGGAAGAAGACGAGGAGCGCCGCGAGCAGCGGGGTGAGGAAGTAGCCCAGGTCCGTGAAGGCGGCCGGGGGTACGGCGCCGATGACCACGTCCCGGAACAGCCCGCCGCCCAGGGCGGTGACCTCGGCGAGGACGGCCATGCCGAAGATGTCGAAGTTCTTGCGGACGGCCAGCAGGGCGCCGGAGATCGCGAAGACGAAGATGCCGACCAGGTCGAGCGTGTGCTGGACGGACGGGCTGAACAATTGCTGGAGCACCCGTACATTCTTGCGCAGCGCAAAGCCCTCGCCTTGCAAAGGAAGGCGAGGGCTTGGGCTGGGCAGGGCTACTTCTCGGTGGACTCCGAGGACGGGGTGGACTTCGAGGGCGGGGTGGACTCCTCGGACGAGTCCTCCGCGGGAGCCGCCCCGACTTCGGCCTCGGCCTCGGTGGCCTCCTCGGATTCCGCCTCCTCGGCCTCGGCGACCTCCGAGGTCTCAGCGACCTCCGAAGCCTCGGTGACCGCCTCGGCCTCCACCTGCGCCGCCACCGCGGCGGACGTCGCCGCCGACTCCGCCAGGACCTCGTCGGCCACCAGCTCGGCGGCCTCCTTGGCCACGGACAGCAGCACGGTGTCCTGCGGCTGCTGGTCCTCGAAGTTCTCCGGGTGGTGGCAGGCGACCCGCTGACCGGGCGCCAGCTCCTTCAGCGGCGGCTCGGTCGTCGTGCAGATCTGCGTCGCCTTCCAGCACCGGGTGTGGAAGCGGCAGCCGCTCGGCGGGGAGATCGGCGAAGGCACGTCGCCCTTGAGCAGGATGCGCTCGCTCTTGGCCGCCCTGCGCCGCGGGTCCGGGATCGGCACCGCCGACATCAGCGCCTTGGTGTACGGGTGCATCGGCGCCTTGTACAGCGCGTCGCGGTCGGCCAGCTCCACGATCTTGCCGAGGTACATCACCGCGATCCGGTCCGAGACGTGCCGGACGACCGAGAGGTCGTGCGCGATGATCACGTACGTCAGGCCGAGCTCCTCCTGGAGGTCGTCGAGGAGGTTGACGACCTGCGCCTGGATGGACACGTCCAGCGCGGAGACCGGCTCGTCGGCCACCACGAGCTTGGGGTTGAGCGCGAGCGCGCGGGCGATGCCGATGCGCTGGCGCTGACCGCCGGAGAACTCGTGCGGGTAGCGGTTGTAGTGCTCGGGGTTGAGTCCGACCACCGACAGCAGCCGCTGCACTTCCTTCTTGATGCCGCCCTCGGGCGTGACGCCCTGCAACCGGAAGGGGGCACCGATGATCGTGCCTATGGTGTGCCGCGGGTTCAGCGAGGAGTACGGGTCCTGGAAGATCATCTGCACATCGCGGCGCAGCGGACGCATCCCGCCGACGCCGAGGTGCGTGATGTCCCGGCCCTCGAACTCCACCTTGCCGGCTGTCGGTTCGAGCAGACGCGTGATCAGCCGGCCCATCGTCGACTTGCCGCAGCCCGACTCGCCCACGACGCCCAGGGTCTCACCGGCCCTGACCTCGAAGTCGATGCCGTCGACGGCGTGCACCGCGCCGACCTGCCGCTGGAACAGGCCCTTCTTGATCGGGAAGTGCTTCTGCAGCCCCGACACCCTCAGCAGGACCTCGCCGGGGGCGGCGTCCTTGGTGAGGGTGGCACCGTCGCTCTTCGCGGGAGTGGTCACGGCTGTGTCCTTGGATTTCTCGCTCACAGCTTCGGCGCAATCTCTTCGGTCCAGATACGCTGCCGCTGCTCCATGGTCAGATGGCAGGCGGCCCAGTGCCGGCTGCCGGCCTCGGTCAGCTCGGGGCGGACGGTACGGGTGACGTTGTCCTTCGGGAGGTCCGCGTACGGGCAGCGGGGGTGGAAGGCACAGCCCGACGGGATGTTGATCAGCGAGGGCGGGGAGCCCTTGACCGGGATGAGCCGGTCCTGCTGCTCACGGTCCAGCCGCGGCATCGAGCCGAGCAGGCCCCAGGTGTAGGGGTGGCGGGGCTCGTAGAAGACCTCCTCGGCCGGTCCCCGCTCGACACAGCGGCCGCCGTACATCACCAGGATGTCGTCGGCCAGCTCGGCGACGACGCCCAGGTCGTGGGTGATGATGATGACCGCGGAGCCGAACTCCGACTGCAGATCGCGGATGAGGTCGAGGATCTGCGCCTGGACGGTGACGTCGAGGGCGGTGGTCGGCTCGTCCGCGATGAGCAGTTCGGGGTTGTTGACCAGCGACATCGCGATCATGGCGCGCTGGCGCATACCGCCGGAGAACTCGTGCGGGTAGCTGTCGACCCGCTTGTCCGGCTGCGGGATCCCCACCCGGTCGAGCATCTCGACCGCACGGCGCTTCGCGGTCTTCTTGTCGACGTCGTGGTGGATGCGGTACGCCTCCACGATCTGGTGGCCGATCGTGTAGTACGGGTGCAGCGCGGACAGCGGGTCCTGGAAGATCATCGCCATGTCGCGGCCACGCAGCTTGCGGACGTGGTCCGGGTCGGCGGACAGCAACTCGGTGCCGTTCAGCCAGATCTCGCCGGAGATCTGCGCCTTGCGCTTGCCGTACTGGCCGGCGGTGTGCAGGCCCATGATGCCGAGCGAGGTCACCGACTTGCCGGAGCCCGACTCGCCCACGATGCCGAGGGTCTTGCCCTTCTCCAGCTGGAAGCTGAGTCCGTCGACGGACTTGACCAGGCCGTCGTCGGTCGGGAAGTGCACCTTGAGGTCGCGCACCTCCAGGAAGGAGGTCGGGGCCGGCGAGGTGCCCGTGGGCTCGCCCACGGCCGCTCCGGTCTTGCTGAGTTCGGTCATGCCAGCCTCACTCGGGGGTCGATCACGGCGTACAGGACGTCCACCACGAGGTTGGCGATGAGCACCGCGACAGAAGTGATCAGGGTGACGCCCAGGATGACGGGCAGGTCCTGCGTCTTGATCGCGTTGAGCACCGCCTGGCCCAGTCCGGGCAGGCTGAACGTGGTCTCGGTCAGGATGGCACCGCCGATGAGGGCGCCGAGGTCCATGCCGAGCATGGTCATGATGGGCGTCATCGTCGAGCGCATCGCGTGCTTGCGGATGACGACGCCTTCGCGCAGGCCCTTGGCGCGCGCGGTGCGGATGTAGTCCTCGCCGAGGATCTCCAGCATGGTGGCCCGGGTGATCCGGGCGTACATCGCCGCGTAGAGGAACGCGAGGGTGGCCCAGGGCAGGAGCATGGACGTGAAATAGCCGCTGACGCTTTCCGTCAGTGGGACGTATTCCGCGTCGATCCAGCCCAACCCGATGTCGAAGATCGCGACGCTCAGCAGACCGGTGAAGTAGATGGGCAGGGAGACACCCGACAGGGCGACGAGCATCGCACCGCGGTCCCACACGGTGCCCCGCTTGAGAGCGGAGAGGACACCCGCCGCGATACCGAACACCAGCCACAGGACGGCGGCGCCGAGCGCGAGACCCAGGGTCACCGGGAAGCGGTCGGTCAGCACCGGCCAGATGGCCTGCTCGCTGCGGAACGAGTAGCCGAAGCAGGGCGCGGCGCACTCCGTGACATCGCCGCCGGCCGCGTAGGTGCGGCCCGTGAAGATGCCCTTGAAGAACTCCCAGACCTGGACGTAGATCGGGTCGCCCAGACCGAGCTTCTGCCGCACGGCCTCGACGGCCGCAGGGTCTGCCTGCTTGCCCACGAAGCTGGTGGCGATGTCGACACCGGCCCACTTCGGGACGAGGAAGAAGATGCCGAAGACCACCATGATGATGACCACGAGCATCACTGCGGCGGCGAACAGCCGCCTGATGAGGTATGCGAGCACAGCTCTCGGCCCGCTGCGGACCGCGGGCCACCGGAGGTCGTCCGGTGGCCCGCGCTCACGCCGCGCCGGCCTTCACCTGCCTTTCGTGCCGTATGGCGGGTGTGCCGGATCTACTTCGGGTTCTTCAGGCCGAGGTTGACGAAGTCGTACATACCGCTGTACGCGTCCGTCGTGTAGACGTTGGCCAGGTTGCTGGAGCGCCAGTTGATGAACTTCTCGAAGACGAAGGGCAGGTAGTAGCCGCCCTCCATCACCTTGTGGTTGATCTCCGAGGCGATCTTGGTCTTGCCCGCGTCGTCCAGCGTGGTGACGTACTGGTCGAACAGACCGTCGATCTTCTTGTCCTTGATCAGGGCGAAGTTGTTGTTGCCGCTCTCCAGGATGTACTTGCTGTCCCACAGCGGCAGACCGTAGCCCTGGACGGACGGGAAGTCCGGACCCCAGCCCATGATGATGATGCCGTAGCCCTTCTTCACCACGTTCGAGGGGCTGCCGATGATGCCGGAGCTCTGCGAGCCGTCGTACTGGTCGATGTCGGCGGTGATGCCGACCTTCTTCAGCGAGGCCTGGAGGGACTCGGCGGTGGCCACCTCGGACGGCTTGTTGTTGCGGACCGCGATGGTGGTCTTGAAGCCGTTCGGCTTGCCGCAGGCCTTCAGCGCTTCCTTGGCCTTGGCGACGTTGCCGCTCTTGTTGGCACCGGCGAGCTCGTACGGGTCGTACTTCTGGCCCTCGGAGCCCGGGACGGACGGCGGCAGCATGTTGGTGCCGATGTCACCACCGGCGACCGGACCACCACGGGCGTTCTGCAGCGAGACGTGGTCGGCGCCGTAGATCACGGCCTTGCGGCACTCGATGTTGTCGAACGGCTTCACGCTCTGCGGGAAGACCGCGTAACGGATGTAGCCGGAGACCGGGTTGTCCAGGTTGCCCTTGTGCTGCTTCAGGGCGGTGGTGCGGCCCTGCGGCGACAGACCGGTCTGGCTGAGGTCCAGGTCGTAGTCGCCCGCGATCAGACGCGCGTCCAGGTCATTGGCGTTGGAGAAGAACTTGACCGTGATCTGGTCCGGGTACGCCTTGCGGATCGGGTCCGAGGCCTGCTTCCACTCGGTGTTGCGGACGAGCTTCATGTCCTTGCCCGGGCTGTACGAGTCGAACTTGTACGGGCCGGAGGAGAACGGGTGCAGACCGTACTTGGACTTGGTGTCCTTGTCCTGGCGGACCGGGGACGCCGACGTCAGGGCCAGCATCTCCTCGAAGTCCGAGTTGGCCTGCGGCAGCTTGAAGACGATGGTCTTGTCGTCCGGCGTCTCGATGGCCTTCAGGCCCAGCTTGTCGGCCGACTTGTCCTTGTACGGACCCTTGTACTCGCCCTTGGGGTCGAGCACGTCCTTCAGGTAGACGGGACCGCCGGACAGCACGTCCTGCGCCCAGACGCGCTCGATGCCGTACTTGATGTCCTTGGAGGTGATCGGCTTGCCGTCCTCCCACGTGCTGCCCTCACGCAGGGTGTACGTGTAGGTCTTGCCGTCGTCGGAGACCTTGGCGAGCCCGGTGGCGAGGTCCGGGGTCAGCTCGGCGCCGGTCTTGCCGGGCTCGGTCTTGCCCGTGACAAGCTGGCGGCTGTAGTAGCGGGAGAAGTTCCACATGAAGCCGTAGTAGCCACGCGTGGTGTCCCACGAGTCGGCGTCCTGGGCGCCGGCGAACTTCAGCGTGCCGCCCTTCTTGGCGAGGGAGGCCTGGGCAACCTTGTTGTTCGCGGCGTCGAAGCCGGCCGCACCGTCCTTCGACCCCCCGTCGTCGTTGCCGCCGCCGCACGCCGCCGTGGTCAGCAGCGCGGCGACCACCGCGGCAGCGGCCATGGCCTGCTTGCGCCGCCCTGAGGTGCGTTGGGTAGTCACGATCTCGGATCCTCCGGAATTGATGAGAGACCCCGTGTGGTGCCACGGGTCGCTTGGGTAACGGCAGTTCAGCGGGAGCCCTTCGGGTCGAGCGCGTCACGCACGCCGTCGCCGAAGAGATTGAAGGCAAGAACTGTGATGAAGATCGCCAGGCCCGGGATCACCATGTACATGGGGTCCGAGTCGTAGTAGTCGATCGCGCTGGAGAGCATCTGCCCCCAGGAGGCCGTGGGCGGCTTGACGCCCACGCCCAGGAAGCTGAGTGCCGCCTCGGTGAGGATGTTGGTGGGGATCATCATCGTCGTGTACACGATGATGGGGGCAACAAGGTTGGGCAGAAGTTCCTTGAACAGGATGTAGAACCGCCCGGCGCCGAGTGATCTGGCCGCCTCGACATACTCGCGTTCGCGCAGCGAGAGCGTCTGACCGCGGACCACCCGGCCGATGTAGGGCCAGCCGAAGAAGCCGATGACCAGGATCATCACGAACAGCCGGACGTCGGTGCCGCTCAGTCCGAGCATCTCGTTCGGCATGACGGAGACCAGGGCGATGATGAACAGCAGCTGCGGGAAGGCCAGCAGACCGTCCATGACCCGGCTGATGACCGAGTCGACCCAGCCGCCGAAGAAGCCGGCCAGGACACCCAGCACGGTGCCGATGACGACCGCGACCAGCGCGGACAGGAAGCCCACGAGGAGCGAGATCCGGGCGCCGTAGATGATGCGCGCGAAGATGTCGCGACCGCTGACCGGCTCGACACCCAGCAGATGCTCACCGCTGATGCCGCCCAACGACCCGGTCGGCGTGCCGAAGAGAGGGTCGATCAGGTCCTCGTGGTGCGTCTCGGGGTCCTGGCCCACGAGATTGGCGATCACCGGCGCGAGGAGGGCGACGGCGATGAGCACGAGCACCACGACGCCGCCCGTGAGGGCGAGTTTGTCCCGCTTCAGGCGCTCCCAGGCGATCCGGCCCAGGGAACGCCCCTGAACGGCCTTGGCGCCGGTGGTCGCAACCGCCGCTTCCTCGGCCGCACTGGGGGCCGCTTCCGCGGTCGGCTCGTGCAATGGTGCCGTCATGTGGCAGGGACCCCTCTCAACCGGCGGTAGCCGGCCCGCACTTGCCGCTGTGGCGGCGTGATCAGTCCGTCGTACGCAGTGGTACTCAGTCGTCGTACACAGGGGCGAGCACCCCTGGAGCGGGAGTCTTCAACGCTTCGGCGTTTTGTTGCCAGAGTTGGTGGGGAAAGGATGCGCAACCGTGATGCTGTCTGCTGGGTTCCGTTATCCGAACAGCAGGTAACGAACGACGGACGCGAGCCACTTGGGGCGTATGAGGGCGGACCGGGACCTTCCGATCGCATCTACGCGCGGAGATTTACCTGTGAAACCGAAGTCGGGGGCGGTTTGCGCCTACGACAGCCGGGCCGCCGACTGAACGGCGGGTCAGTCGGAAAGTGATCAGTAGCGTCCGGGTGACGGAGGGTAGCCGTATCCCGCGGCCGGGGCCTGGGCGGGCGCGGGGGCGTGTGCCTCGCGGTCGTAGAAGGGCCGGCCGTTCGCGCGCATCCACATGGCGACCGGGTCGGACTCGTCGGACATCGCCACCGTCGAGACGGGCAGTCCGTCCGGGACCGCGCCGATCGACTGCGACATCATCGAGCGCACCGAGTCCACGGCGGGCGGGCTGGTGTCGTACACGTCGAGCCCGATGGCGAGATACGGCGCGCCGAGCGCCGGCTGCACCCAGGCGCGGCGCAGCGAGCGGACGGCCGGGGTGCGGTGGGCGTTCTGCGCGAGCAGGGCGTAGAACTGCGGGATCTCGATGCCGGGCTCCGTCAGGCGGAGCGGGCCGGCGGGCTGGCGGTCCAGGCCGGTGGCGATGCGGCGCAGATCGAGCCAGGGGATGCCGACGCCGCCGCCGGGGGCGTGCGGGTTGAGCCAGAGGCCGTAGTGGTCCGGGTAGAGGGTGCGGGCGACGTCGACTCCGTCGACGACCTCGTAGCTGCGGTTCCAGCCGCTGGCGGACAGCTCCTGGGCGGAGGTGACGCAGGGGGCGTAGCCGTGGCCGTCGACCTCCATGTTTCCGTACTGGGCGTCCGGGGAGCCGGCCTGGCCGTGCCACAGCAGCATCCAGACCTGGCCGGTGGCGGGGGTGGCGAGGGCGCGCAGGAGGGCCTCGTAGGCGTCGTAGCGCCCGGGCGTCACCTGGCGCAGCATGTGCTCGACCTGTCCGGTCGAGGTCGTGCCGCTCGCGCTCACCGTTACCGCCCCTTCGGGAAACATGGCTTTTCGCTCCCAGCTTAGGCGGTCTGTGAAGAGAAGCCGCGTAGAGCTCGGGACTTGGTGTGGTCTGCGGGGTGCGGGTCCATTGTGGCTGGTCGCGCAGTTCCCCGCGCCCCTTTCAGGGGCGCTGCCCCTGAAGGGCGGCTAGAAATCCCGCTGATAAAACGGCCGCACCTTCTGGCGTAGCCACTCGATCACCGGGTCCTGGGCTACGTCCAGGAGGACCAGGTTGACCGGCCACTGGACGGGGGTGCGGCCCAGGGCTCGGGCGAGGGCTTCCATGGGGGCCGCGCGCAGGTCGCCCTCCCAGTGGGAGAGTTCGACGCCTATGAACATCACCGGGGTGGCCGTCTCGATCGCCGCGAGGCAGCGGCGGGCCGTGGCGACGACGCCGGTCTCGGCGAACTCGGCGGACGCCGCCGCGAGGAAGTCGACCGGCTCTTCCTGCCAGTCGGGTTCGTAGAGCCGGACGCGGCCGCCGGAGGTGAGGCCGTCCAGCGGGGTGCGGCCCACCCGGCAGAGCTCGGCGACCGCCGCCGGGGGCAGCGGGACACCGACCACGCCGTCCGGGTTGAGGGCGATGCCGATCTGCGGGGGCAGACCGCGGGCGAACTCCACGGCGGGGGCGACGGTGTACGACATGTGGGAGCCGACGACCTGGCGGAACTGCTCCTCGGAGCTGAAGACCGGGACGTACGCCTGGCCCCCGATCTCCACCGTGGGCAGGTCCAGCGGGCCGCTGTGCGGGCCGCCGCCGCTGGGCAGGGGCACCCAGATGAAGCTGCGGCCGAGCGCCTCGACGATCCGACCGCCCGCCGAGGGCAGGCCGAGGGAGGCCGAGAGCACCTCCTCCAGCTCGTTGCCGGGCCAGCCGCCGTGCGGGTGGAGGTGTGTCTGTGCCGGGAAGTCCGCGGGAAGATCCGCCGGGAAGTCCATCTGTCTGACCGCCTGCTGTGAACCACGTCTGAGACCCAAGAGGCTAGCCGGTGTCGGCCCCGCCCCGCTCTGGACCCGGTCGTCCCTTGTATGCGACCTGTCGGCCGTATACGACCCGTCAGCCCGTGAACCCGATCCGGCGCAGTACGTCCGCCGCCGAGCGGTCGATCAGGACCGCCGAGTTGCAGCCCTGGGGCAGACGGCCCTTCTCCACCGAGCGCAGAAGGCGGGCGGCCGCCGTGCGGTGGCGGAGGAAGGCGTAGCGGGAGACGCCTCGGCCGCGCTCGCGCTGGCCCTCCAGGGCGGTGCCGGGGGTGACGTCGAGGAGGAGCAGGTGCAGGGTGCCGCCGCGGCGGTGGGCCTCGCGGGCCAGCCAGGCGCGCACCCAGGCCTGGGTGCCGCAGTCGTGCACGACGACGCCCTTGCCGGAGCGCAGGGCGCGGCGCAGTCCGGCGTAGTGCGCGAGGCGGACCAGGGGGCGGTAGACGGCGTAGGGGAGGAAGCCGGGCATGCGGGCGGCCCAGCGGTCCCGGGTGTCCTGGGAGTCGATACGCAGGCCCTTCACCGTCCGCCTCATCAGCGTGGACTTGCCGCTGCCGGGCAGACCGGTGACCACGACCAGGTCCTCGGGGCCGAAGAGCAGGGCGTGCGGGCTGTGGCCGGAGCGCTCGCGCAGATCGCGGACCACGGGTGCGTGGAGCGTGCCGCGGGCCTCGACAGCGGGGGCGGCGGGCTGCTTGGGCAGCGCGATGCCCGAGGTCGTCGCGTACGCCGTGGTGCGCTTCACCGTCATCGTCCTCCTCCGGGGTCAGGAGTCCCTTCCCCACTGAGCGTAAAGAGAAGGTAATGGATGATCTCTCGCATTTTCGTTCGCTTACTGCCACAACCCGGTTACAGACACGGCCCTGCCGAAGCCGGGCCGGGCGTGCAATGATGTGCGCGCCAACTGCATACCGGCCGTTTGAATCCGCGCGGGAGAGTCCCCAGCAGTCCATCGCTGGGGCGCCGAAGGAGCAAGTCCCTCCCTTGAATCTCTCAGGCCCCGTTACCGCGCGGGCGAGGCACATCTGAAAAGCGGGCCACCCCCTCTTCGACAAGAGGCGTGGCTCCACCCAAGGTGCAAGCCCTGATCGTCCCCGTGGCGGTCGTGGCGAACCTCTCAGGTTCCGATGACAGATGGGGAGGAACGACCTCGCCCGTCATGCCTTTGGAGACAACCGACCGATGAGCAGCACCGCCCCCTCTGAGAAGCGCCGTACCGCGCTCGATGCCCTGCATCGCTCGCTCGGCGCGACGATGACCGACTTCGCCGGCTGGGACATGCCCCTGCGCTACGGCTCCGAGCGCGACGAGCACAACGCCGTACGGACGCAGGCCGGGCTCTTCGACCTCTCCCACATGGGCGAGATCACCGTCACCGGCCCGCAGGCCGCCGCCCTCCTGAACTTCGCCCTGGTCGGCAACATCGCCTCCGTCGGCCTCGGCCGCGCCCGCTACACCATGATCTGCCGGGCCGACGGCGGCATCCTGGACGACCTGATCGTCTACCGGCTCGCCGAGACCGAGTACATGGTCGTCGCCAACGCCTCCAACGCCCAGGTCGTCCTCGACGCCCTGGTGGAACGATCCGCCGGCTTCGACGCCGAGGTCCGCGACGACCGTGACGCGTACGCGCTGATCGCCGTGCAGGGCCCCGAGTCCCCCGGCATCCTCAAGTCCCTCACCGACGCCGACCTCGACGGTCTGAAGTACTACGCCGGTCTGCCCGGCACCGTCGCCGGCGTCCCCGCGCTCATCGCCCGCACCGGCTACACCGGCGAGGACGGCTTCGAGCTGTTCGTGAAGCCGGAGCACGCCGTCGAGCTGTGGCAGGCGCTCACCAAGGCGGGCGAGGGCGTCGGCCTGGTCCCCTGCGGCCTGTCCTGCCGGGACACGCTGCGCCTGGAGGCGGGCATGCCGCTGTACGGCCATGAGCTGACCACCTCCCTCACGCCCTTCGACGCCGGGCTCGGCCGGGTGGTGAAGTTCGAGAAGGAGGGCGACTTCGTCGGGCGCGCGGCGCTGACCGAGGCCGCCGCCCGTGCCGAGGCCGCCCCGCCGCGCGTCCTGGTCGGCCTGATCGCCGAGGGGCGTCGCGTCCCGCGCGCCGGGTACCCGGTCGTCGCCGGCGGCGAGGTCATCGGCGAGGTCACCTCCGGTGCCCCCTCCCCCACGCTGGGCAAGCCCATCGCCATGGCGTACGTCGACGCGGCCCACTCGGCGCCGGGCACGGCGGGCGTCGGTGTGGACATCCGCGGCAGCCACGAGCCGTACGCGGTCGTGGCGCTGCCGTTCTACAAGCGGCAGAAGTAGAGAGACTGGCCCAGAGGCAGTCCAACGGTGGCCCGTGCGTGACCCTGCGCACATTTCCGCTGCTCAGCTACGTTTCCAGCAGTCCCCCATTCATCACCACTCCCGCGCGTACAGGAGAATTCAGGCCATGAGCAACCCCCAGCAGCTGCGCTACAGCAAGGAGCACGAGTGGCTGTCGACCGCCGAGGACGGCGTCGCGACGGTCGGCATCACCGAGTTCGCGGCCAACGCGCTCGGCGATGTCGTCTACGCCCAGCTCCCCGAGGTCGGCTCGACCGTGACCGCGGGTGACACCTGCGGCGAGCTGGAGTCGACCAAGTCGGTGTCCGACCTGTACTCCCCTGTGACCGGTGAGATCACCGAGGTCAACGAGGACGTGACGAACGACCCGTCGCTGGTGAACTCCGCCCCCTTCGAGGGCGGCTGGCTGTTCAAGGTACGCGTCACGGAGGAGCCGGCCGACCTGCTCTCCGCCGACGAGTACGACGCCCACACCGCCGGCTGAGGAGCAGCACCCCTTATGTCTGACATGTCTGACAAGACTCTTCTGAACGCACCCCTGCACGAGCTGGACCCGGCGATCGCCGCGGCGCTGGACGCCGAGCTGGAGCGTCAGCAGTCCACGCTGGAGATGATCGCGTCGGAGAACTTCGCTCCGGTCGCGGTGATGGAGGCGCAGGGTTCGGTCCTGACGAACAAGTACGCCGAGGGC